>JAGVYA010000023.1 GCA_018303505.1 Candidatus Woesearchaeota archaeon | reverse complement strand
AAATGCCTAAATATATTAAAAATATGCAATAATCAAAACATTTAAATATATAGTAGTGCCTAAATAATTTATGGTATTCCTAAGAGTCAAAAAAATCAGCAATAATTACTATTATTATCTTGTAAAGAGCGTAAGAATTAACGGAAAAATAAGGCAAAAGGTAGTCAAGTACATAGGCAAATCAAAGAACCTTGTTTCTATGCTAAAAAATGTTGAGCAAAAATAACATAGACAAAAAGCTGAAGAAATACATGAAGGAGCATTTAAGTAAAGGCTACTCCAAGCATGCTGTAAAAAAAGTTCTGGTTAATCATGGATATGATGAGTTTTATGTTGATGGATTGCTGAAAAGGCATTCAGAATCGCAAATTGTTAAAAAATATGCCATTTTTGTCTTTTTCTTATTTTTAATTTCATTTTTTTCATTTAATTTCATTTCAATAAAAAATCAGCAACAACAAATAACAGGATATGTCACAACCATAAGCAGCAGCAATGACGGATGCTGCACTTCAATATGCCAGCAAACCTCAAAATATGAATGCTATGGCAAATTCATTGAAGGGAAGAAATGCAATGAGCTTGAAGAATGCAATGTCGGTTGCTGCATCGATAAAGAAGGCTATTGCTTGACTAATTATCTTTACGGCAACTGCATAAGCGGGAACAGCTTTCATATAAACAAAGACTGCAGCAACATAATATTCTGCAGGAATTTAACAGACAAGTCGTACACTTCAAGGCAGTACAACATAAAAAACAAAAAAGGCGCTGGCATTACAACTGTCAAGCCTCCTGCTGATTACCAAAAATCATCTTTCAATATCAAGTACTACCTTTATGATAAAACTGATGTATTATCTGTTGCAGCTGAGTTAAGATATGGCGAAAATTTAGTTGACTCCATAGCGCTTTACGATGACGGCTCGCATAATGATGGCGCGAAAGATGACAATCTGTATGGCAACAATTGGCTCAGCTCAAAAATAAAGGATTTTGAAGGGTTCAAAAAGCTGGATGTTGATATAATTATAACATATGTGGATGGCACTGAGCAATCAATAAACAAGACTCAGAGCATAGTAGTGTTAAACAACAACAAATGCCTGCTAATCAATACAGAATGGGGAAATCCAAGTGAAAAACAAAACATAATTTTTGCAGCTCAAAATTACGAAGCAGATGATGGCTACCAGAGATTTGGAACTGATGTGAATAATTTCTTAAGCGTATTATTTTCAATAGACAAATTCTCAAATAATAATGAATTTAATTTTTACAGACTGGAGCAGTCACTATCCTACTTCAATATCCCAACATTAATCAATATTGTTTCAAATTTCTGCCCTTCCTATAGCAATAAAAAAGACTTGATCATTTTATTGGATAATAATGAGGACTACTGTATTTTAGAAAATTTAAGGGTAGTAAGAGTAAATCCACAAGTGTTACTTTACAAAAATATAACAAATGCACAGATAAATGAAACTTTTGCTGATTTTTGCAGTTATGTTTTAACTCCGAAAAAGCTTGCTGATGAAATAATCATATTTGCAACACCTCCAAAAATTGTTGTCAATACATTGGATAACCTAACATACAATACAGGCATTATCAATCTGTCGTTCACTGTATCAGCATTGAATTACCCAATTAACTATTCTGTATTTTTAGAGAATTCATTAATATTGAATAAAGTATCTGCAGAAGAAATTACTGATAGCATTGTGTTAAACCTAACAAATGGAACAAATGCGATTTTAATCAGCAGTAAGGACAAAAATAAAAATAAGGCATTTTCCAGCTTTTATTAAATACAGCTCTCCAATAAAATGAAATCCAACAAAATAGTTGCATACATAATTTTAATGATTTTATTAGTTAATTTTGCGAATGCTGAGAAATACTTTGCTTTGGATGTTAATTACATACTTGGTTCTGTGACATTCAACAGCATTAACCTGAGAGAAATTGGCAGACAAATAAAATACAATGATAAATCAGGATTTTTGGTCAAAACAGTCTCATTTGACAATTCCTATATACAAAAAATTTATTACAATATGTCTGAAAACAAAAATTATATTATATACATTCCCTATAATGAAAATGCAGCGAGGATAGAAATGTATAACCCCAAAAACTCGCTTGTAATGGACATAGATATAAGCTCCTATGCAGATACATGCGGAAACAAGGTATGCGAGGAGCATGAAAGCCATGAAAGCTGCACAAAAGACTGCTCATCCGGAAGCCAGGATGATTTTTGCGATGGTATAAGCGATGGTATTTGCGATCCTGATTGTTCAATAAAAACAGATGTCGATTGCGCTGAAAAGGGAGAGCTAAATCAAACAACTACTCCAATTCAACAAAAAGAAACACAAATTAAAGCAGAAGAAATTACAGGAAAATCAAATTATTTCTTATGGATTTTATTGGCTTTAGGAATTATCATTCTTGTTTTATTATTCTTATTCATCAAAAAAAGAAAAGAAAATCGAATTATTAGTTCTTTAAAACAATACATAAATGAGAACATAAGGGGGGGATTCACTTTACAGCAGATAAAGGATGTGCTTTATAGGGAAGGATATAGTGAAAAGGAAATAAATAAGGCTATTAAATCTATCTAACCTTTGCGCCATCCTTAACTCTTTCAACCTTGACAATTTCCTTGTTTGTCTTTAATTCAGAATTATTGTAATAAATTTTACTGTTTTTAACAACCATGGTGATTTTCAAAAACTCGTCAAAACCCAATTCTTTATTAGAATTCTCAAAACCTTCAAAATAAACCTTGTCGCCTGGGTTGCTTTTTTCAACAGTCAAAACACCCACGCTAATGCCATCATCTCCTGCCAATAACATTCCTTGGCTTTCTATACCTCTCAACTTCGCATATTTTAAGTTTGTAACAACAATTATTTTTTTATTTTTTAGTTCATCTGCTGAATAGTATCCTTTTAACCCAGCCACTAACTGCCTTTTTTCAGTTCCCAAGTCAATGTCAAGGATGTAGAGCTTCTCGGCATTGGGGTGGTCTTTTATATCAATTATTCTGGCAACTTTCAAATTCAATGGAAATTCCTGCTTTGCTTCTTCTTTTTCTTCCATTTTCTTTATCAAAATCTCATCTTTGCCTATTTTGTGGTTTTTTAATTCAAATTTTATATCTTCCCATTTTAGATTTGTTAAATTTAATTGCTGCTGTAATTTTGATGAGAAATCAGGCAGAATTGGCTCAATCAAAATACTCAAATTCTTAACAATATTGGCGCATAAGCCAAGAATTTTATGCACCTTTTCCTTGTCCTTTTCAATTAGTTTCCACGGCTCATTTTCCTGGAAATACTTATTGCCAAGAGAGGAAATATGCAATATGCCTTTAACAGCTTCATTAAAATTCAATCCATAATAATTTTTTTCAATATTTCTTGTTAATTTTTTTATCTCACTGGTTAATTTTTTATTATTGTCAATATCCTTAATCTCTCCATCAAAATACTTATTCAAAAAGTTTAGAACCCTGTAGCAAAAATTTCCTATGTTTGCAGCTAATTCATTGTTTATTTTTTTCCTGAAGTCATCAAAGTTTAAGTCTATATCAGATATTGTTTTGCTCAATAAGCTTGCATAATAAAATCTAAGATGCTCTGCATTATGCTTCTGCAAAAATTCCCTTGCAGTGAAGAAAGTGCCCTTGCTTTTGCTCATCTTCTCGCCATTGACTGTCAAGAAGCCATGGACAGAGATGTTGTAAGGCAGCTGAAAACCAGAGCCAAGAAGCATTGCAGGCCAAAACAAGAAATGAAAATAAATTATGTCTTTGCCGATAAAATGATATATTCTTGAATCTTTGCTGTTCCAGTAGTCTTCTGTTTTTAAGCCATGCTTTTTGCAGTAATTGTCTGTGCTGGCTATATAGCCAATAGGAGCATCAAGCCATACATAATAATACTTGTTTTCCTCTCCTGGAATTTTAAATCCAAAATAAGGGCCGTCTCTGCTTATATTCCAATCCTCTAAGCCATTTTTTATCCAGTTAAATACAAAGTTTTTTATCTCTGGCTGCAAATTCTTATTTTTCTTGAGCCATGACTCAAGCTTTTTCGAGAAGTTGCTTAATTTAAAGAAATAATGTTTTGATGTTTTTCTAATTGGCTTGTTTTTGCATATTGCGCAATATGGATCTATTAAATCTATTGTCTTGTATGCGGCATTGCAGTTCTCGCACACATCCCCATATTGGTCAGGAGCTTTGCATTTTGGACATTTTCCTTTGACATACCTGTCTGGCAAAGTTCTTTTGCAGTGCTCGCAATAGGTAACTTCTATGTCTTTAGTGTAAATAAACCCATTTTTATTTAATCTTTCAAAAATCAAATCACTATAATGCTTATTTTCCGGGCTGTTGGTTGTGTAATAATTATCAAAGCTTATCAGGAAGTCTTTGAAGTCTTTGACATGCTCATCATAAACTTTTGAAATAAGCTCTTCTGGAGATATTCCAAGCTCTGCTGATTTTATCTCAATTGGAGCACCGTGGGTGTCATCAGCGCAGACAAACAAAACATCTTCTTCAATTAACCTTAGAAACCTGACAAATATGTCTACTTGAATGTATTCTACTAGATGGCCGCAATGCAGAGACCCGTTAGCGTATGGGAGTGCTGAGGTTACCAGTATCTTCTTACCTTTAAATTTTGATTTTGTCATAGTATTATAGAATAAATCTCTCTTTATAAATATTTATTAGAACTTGACTATCTATAATTATTTCTATTTTCTAATAAGACTAAACTTTTTCTCTTTTTCGCTTTCAACTCGAACTCGCTCACAACTCTCTGATTTTTGATAGTTGTTGTTCTGGAATTAACACAAAAATTTAAATACTCTAAAGGTAATATACATTTTAGATGGAAAACAAGAAGCTCGGTTTTGTTATTTTGTCAATAAGCATACTGGCAACTATCTTAGCCTTTGGATTTATGGGCGTTCTTGGCAGGCAGACAACTGCTTTGCAATGTTACCCAACAAGCGAGTGTCAAAGAGTTGGATCATTGATTGGTTTAAGCCATGTTGCGGTTGGCTTAATCTCTTTTATTGGAGCTTTAGGAATCTACCTTTTGTTCTTCAGCACAAGCGAAGAAGCAATTCTAAAAAGGCTTGAAGAAGAAAAGAATATAAAAATAGAGCAAAATAAGTTTGATATAGTGCTGAAAGCAATGGATGACAATGAAAAAAAAGTGCTGAAGGCAATCAAAGAGCAGGAGCAAAAGTCAGCCAAATATTAACAGATTTTGAGAAAAAACATCTTGTCAAAAGAGAGTTGAAAGGAAAAACTTACGCTGTTTACTTGGTTGAGAATTTCTAGCAGAAAACTATTTAAATTAACTATTCATCTCAGCATAGGGAGATATAATGAAGCTAAACAAATTAATGACAAAGAAAGGGCTGCTATTCTTGATTATATTCAGTGTTTTGGTTTTTGTTGGCGACAGGATAAATTTCTCAAAATTAGTTGGAGCTGAAAACCAGTTCTTTACATTGTTCCAGTTTTTTGGCCCAATTGCGGGTTCTTTTCTAGGGCCTATTGTAGGAGTTTTTTCTGTGTTGATTGCAGAAGCTTCAAGTTATTTATTATTGGGCAAGGCATTTTGCTGCCGATGCTTTTTGCAGCATGGTATTTCGGAACAAAAAAGGACAAGGCAAGCTTTCTGGTGCCAATTGTAGCAATAATTTTATTTATAGCGCACCCAGTCGGAAGGCAAGTTTGGTTCTTTTCATTGTTTTGGACAATTCCACTAATAATAAAGCTGCTTCCAAAGAAGCATGGCGAGAAGGCATTTTTAAGAAGCCTTGGAGCAACATTCACAGCTCATGCTGTCGGAGGTGCAATGTGGAACTACATAGTTCCAATGACTCCAGGAGCTTGGATTGATTTGATACCCATTGTAATTTATGAAAGGCTATTATTTGCTGGCGGAATCACAGTTTCATTTGTGATATTAAACACAATATTAAACAAGCTTGATGCAAAAACAAAAGCAGAGTACATCAATGTTGACAAAAAATATGTTTTGTTCAGGCATACTGCTTGATTAAAGATATACGGGGTGGTTTTGTGGATAAATTAGATTTAAGCATTATAGAGTATCTGTCAAAAAATTCAAGAACACCATTTATGCAAATAGCGAGAAAGCTGAAAGTTTCAGAATCGACAATAAGAAAAAGAGTTTTAAATCTTGAAAAGAGCGGAACCATAAAGAAATATTCCTTGGTTGTAGACCTAAATAAAATAGGCTTTGAAAATATTGCCTTAGTTGGAGTTGATGTTTCTCCTGAGAAGTATCTTGATGTTGCAAAAAAGCTCACAGAATTTGACGAAATAAAGTATGTGGCTTCCTCAACAGGAGACCATATGTTTATGCTTGAAGTTTTGGCAAAGAATGATGATGACTTAAGAGTTTTGTCAGATAAATTAAAATCATTAGATGGCGTAACAAGAATATGCCCTGCTATAATAAAGGATACGTTGAAAGGCAGTTTATAGTTGATTTCTATATATAAAATGACGAATTTCGCACTATACAAAACGTATATAGGAAAGCCTCTAGAAAGCTTTAAATAGAAGCCGTTATCACAAATTAACAATTGTTAAGTTATGGTGGTTTTTATGGATAAAGGCGATTTAGGAACTTTGGTGGGTATTATAGCTGGTGGTGCTACCGCTGCAACAGCAGGCTTAGGCGCGCCTTTGATTATAGGGGCATCGGCAGTAGGTGGTTATTTAGGACATCATTTAGCAGAACCCCATCACTACAAACCAATGTACTCGCATAAATGAAGAGGTATTAAATGCTGGAATCGTTTTTAGTAACATCAAGGGAAACTTTGGAAGCAAGCTTAGTTGTTGGCATTGTTCTTGCTTACTTAAATAGGACAAACAACCAAAGCTACAGGAAAACAGTCTATTACGGAATTATTTTTGGGATTCTTGCAAGCATTTTGGCTGCGTTTATCTTTACTTTTTTTTCAGGCGGGTTTGAAGGAACAGCAGAGCAGATTTTTGAAGGCATAACAATGCTTATCGGAGCTTTCCTGCTGACAACAATGATATTGTGGATGATGCAGCAGAGGCACATCTCAAAAGAGATTGAAGGAAAGGTTGAGAAGCACTTAATGAGCACACAATTGTTCTCGCATATTGGAATTTTCATGCTCATCTTTGTAGCAATAATAAGAGAAGGCGTTGAAACTGTCATATTTCTTAATGCAATCAATTATGCAAGCGGCATAAACTTTGTTGGAGGAACATTGGGAATTATTGCAGCAGTGATTGCTGGTTACTTATTTTTTGTCAGCACTAGAAAAATAAATCTAAAAAAATTATTTAATGTCAGCAGCATTTTGCTTATCTTATTTGCGGCCGGTTTGGTTGCTCATGCTGTTCATGAGTTTGAAGAAACTGGTTTGGTGAGTGGAATAATAACCCCTCTTTTTGACATAAACCATATTTTGAATGAGAAAGGAGTTGCAGGAAGCTTTTTGAAAGGATTGTTTGGCTATAATGGAAATCCAAGCTTATTGGAAGTAATGGCTTATGCTGCTTATTTGGGAGTTATATTTTATTTGTACAAGAGGATTGAGAGTTCTAGGGTAACCGCAAAAGTTTAGGAAATGTTTTTATAGAGTGCGATTTGAATATTTGATTTATGAACACTAAAGAGCAAGCTAGAGTAGCGCTGAATGGGCTGATAAAAAAGTATGAAGGACTGAAAGCTAATAAGGAATTCTCAAGCAACGAGAGTCAAGTGTCTGAAAGCCTGATTAAGTCTTTTGTCAAGATTGTTCTTGGCTGGGATACTTCTGATTTTTCAGAGTTTAAGGTTGAAAGCAGAGTAAGAGGTAAAAGAAGCGACATGCTTGTATGCTTGAATGGCGTAACGCAATTTATTATTGAAGCCAAATCTTTAGTTCAAGATATAAGTGGGCATAATGAATTTATAAAACAAACAATAAATTACGCAAATTCAAAAGATAAGGCATTTGCCATTTTAACCAATTTCAAGCATTTTGTTATTATAAGATGTGACATAAAAGTTGATAACTCATTAAAAGCGGTTGTCAAGACTCTGAATGTAGAAAATTTAAGCGATGCTGATTTTGATTTATTGTACAACTTCAGCAAAGAAATTTGGGTTGAAAAATGTCAGGAAAACCCGTTATTCAAGCTGCATGGCGATTACAAGAAGAGAACAAAAGTTGATACTTACAAATTTATTTATTCAAACGCAATTAGGTCGATGGATTTCTATAAAGCTTATGCCCAAAAAATACCAATACCTAAAAGAAATGCTAAATTAGAGGTAGAGATTACAAATCTAGCCGACAAAATACTCTCCCTAAACAAAAAGCTTCAAGAAATAGGAGACAAAAATACATTGGAAAAGCAGAAAATAGAACAAGAAATCAAGAAAACAGACAATGAAATAGACGAATTAGTCTATCAATTATATGAAATAACAGAAGAGGAGAAGAAAATTATTGAAGAGAGCTTGAAATAGAATGAAAATCGAGCTTGATAGTAAAGGAAGAAAGTTGTATAAATTTAGCCATTCTGTTCATCAAGGGGGATATTTCTACTGCCATAAAACAGAAAATAATGGGACAATACAAAACAAAGAAGGATTGAGAAATGTATTGAAAGCCATTTCCATTAAATACAAGCTTATTGATGTGACAACAAAAATATATGAAAAGATTTTCTTCTTTTTCTTTATGATGAGACCTTCTGTCAAGCCAGTGGAGCTGATTGAAGCCATTCACAAAAACATTGATTCATTTGCAAAATGGGACAAAGATTATTTATATAATACAGCCTATGACTTGCAGGAAGTATATCTAAGGAAAGATTTGGAGAAATTAGGAGTTGATTATGGAAAAGGCTAAGAAGCAGGAAGAGGTTATAGTTATTGAAAAAGTATTTGACTTTATAACGCATACTTTTCCCAAGGATTTGAAGAAGGCAGCAAAAGAATTCAAAAAAAGTGTTGAAGCTCAAGCTGCAAATGACGAAAGAGATTACACTCGTGGATTAATGTCCTACTTTTTGCTTGAAAGAAAGATTAATTTAGGATTGACTCCAATGGAATTGGCGCAGTCATTTCCCCTTGATTTTTTTACAAAACAAGATAGGAAAATCATAAATAATTTTGTTGACCATACAACATCAATATTTGATGTGAAAAGAAAAAATGGAAAAGAAATTTTGCTTGAAGATGCTGTAAGTGGAAGAAGGTATCTGGTTAAGACTATAGATTTTCCAGACGTTCTTGAAAATGGCGAATTTGTAAAAGCTATACTTGTAAAAAAACTTGAAGGTGATTATTTCTTCTATGGAAATGTATTAACTTATGCAAGAGCAGAAGGATTAAAGATGAAAGAGTATCTTCTTAAAAATATAGGCAAAATCAAGAAGAGACAGAAGCCAGAAATTGAATGGAAAATAGAATACAAAAAATGATTAAAGATTCAGACAAAATAGTTTGGATAATCCTGAACGCAGTCAAACATACTAAAATCGGAAAACACAAGCTTGCAGAATTTCTTAAAGGCTCAAAAGCAAAAGATATCGCGCATTTGAGCAGCCAGCAGGGATATGGCGGCTTGCTTTGGTATGACATTGAAACAATTGCGGGGTTTATAGAGCAACTTGAGCAGATGGGAGTTATAGCAAGAATTAAACCAGCAATTGATGAATATTATTCAGTTCTTGAATTGACAGAAGCTGGAAAGAAAGTTCTTGATGAAAAAATCAAGATTGAACTCCAAATAATCAAAAAAGAAAAGCCTTTGATTGTTGGAGCTACTGAAAAAACTACATTTGACTTATTTAAAACGGGCAAAACCATAGAGGAAATTTCAAAAGAAAGAGATTTAGCAAGATCCACAATTTATGACCATTTATGCAGGCTTGTTGCAAATAACTATTTGTCAAGTTCTGAATTTGTGCCAGAAAATATCATAAAACAAATACTTGAAGCCAAAAGCAAATTACCAAATACTGCAAAGCTAAAAGAAATTAAAGAAATACTGCCAGAAGAGATAACTTACAATGAAATTAGATGTGTTTTGGCTGATAAAACAAAGAAAGTACATTCTAAAACTGAAGATGAAAAGAAAATAATTGAAGAGAGTTTGAAATGAGGTGCTAAAATGGGAGCTAAAGAAATAAATGTTAAATGCAGTTTTTGCGGCAAGGAAATACCATGCCCGGAAAATATGATTAAATCACAAAAGCATGCTTGCTTTGAATGTTTTATGAAAATTAAGGATAAATTAGACCCAAAAGAAGTTGATAGAATCCATGTTGCTATTCCAAAGGAAAAGTTGCAAGAAGCTATGCCAGACATGTTAATAAACTATGCAATGCAAAAGGCATTTCCAGATTTTTGGAATGACCATAAATCAAAGTTTAAAGATATGTCAAAGAAGGAAATTGTCGAGGAATCCTTTTTGGCAGGTGCTAAAATTATCTTAAATCTTAAGGAAGATTTTGAAAAAGAAATGACTAATAAAAATTCAAAATATAAAAATAGAAAATTTTGACAATAGACTCTTAAAAATTCTTGAAGAAGAATCAGAAAAAGAAAAAATTAGAAAGAAACCTAAGCTGTATCTAGTTAAAGAAAAAAGGCTTCAGTATTATTCTGGTTGGGGTCAAAAGAAAAAGGTGAAAAGTATGGAGCAAGAAATTGGAAAAATTAAAAAATCTGGTACAACAGAAATTATAATAAAAGTTGATGATTTTGGAGGAGAAAAAGGGGTAACTATACGCGAGTATATAACAACAGAAAGATATACAGGTTTTACAAAGCAAGGCACAAGAATTCCTGCAGATAAGTGGAAGGAATTTAGGGATATAATCAATAAAGTTAACCTTTAATTTTTTTCCCCCATATTGAAAATAATCAACAAAAACTTTAAATATACAACAACCATAAATATCTTGGAGGTATCATTTAATGAACAAAGAGGGATACGAGATTTTAAAAGCAAAGTTCATAAAGTTGTTTGCTAATGTTCCTTTTCCATTAAGGGAGGAAATTATTGCAGTAGTGGACAACCAGCCATTTTCATGGACTGCAGCTTATGGCGAAATCAAGCAGGATACAGATAAATCGCAAATTATATTAACTCATCTTAAGCAAATAGGGTTATTGTAGGCGTCAAAAATGGAAACAGATGCAGACTATATAAAAAAACTTGTAAAAGAAAGGCTTTATGCCATGCCTCCTGATGTAAGCTTTTCTGTGGGAAATTTTGGAGATTATACACGCAACCAATTGATTGAAGAAGTAGACAAAGGCACTGAAGTAGGCAAAGCAGCAATTGAGATGCAACTAATATTTATCAGGAAAATGCCTAAACTTATAAATCCACGATAAAGATGATAGTAATAAGAACAAATCACGATATACCCACTTCTTACCTTTTTGCTTATGAAAGGATTCAAAGTAGCAAAAATAGAAGGTAAGGAAATTTCTGAGGCTACTTTGAGAAGCAGGATAAAAAATAGAAAACCAAGATTTATCTTTTTTGATGGACATGGCAGTGATACTTCCCTTTTTGATAATAGCGGAAAAGAATTCATAAATTTAGATTCTGCTGATGTATTTCAAGAAACTGTGACTTACACTATTGCATGCAGCTGTCTAGTTAAGCTAGGTTCTGTAGCTATAGACAAAGGATGCTATGCCTTTATTGGATATAAAAAGCCATTCTGGATTGCTAGAGACCATAAATTTGAGTCAACGCCTTTAAAAGATAGGATTGCCAAGCCAATAATTGAATGTTCTAACATTATAGTAAAATCGTTAATAAAGGGTAACGATGTTGAGGAATCTATTAGAAAATCCCATGAAAAAGCTGTGGATAATATTCTAAAACTAATATACTCAAAAGAGCCATTAGCTCCTGCTTCGTTGCAAGCTTTAGTGTACAATGATGAAGCATTATCCTTCAAAGGAGAAGCTTCTGCTAAAATAATATAATACACCTTTCCGACAAAATGCTCTTCCTCAACAAAAAACTCCAAGAAATTGGAGACAAAAACACTCTGGAAAATCAAAAAATACAGGAAGAAATAAAAAACAGACACGAAATTGTTGAACTAACGTATCCAAAACTATAAAAACCATCAAAAAACTCATTTCTTAATGAAAAATTTGTTGTGGTATTTAATTGCAGGAACAAAAGGAGGAGAAACAAGAGGAAGAATAATTGAGTTAATCAAAAATAAGCCTTCTAACGCCAACAAAATTGCAGAGATTTTAAAGCTGGACTACAAGACAGTAAGGCACCATTTGGAAGTTTTGGAAAAAAATAATGTAATTATAGCCATTAATAAGGGAAAATATGGCGCTGTATACTTCCTGTCAGAATTGATGGAGCCAAACATGCAAGTTTTTGGCCAGATTTGGGCTCAATTTGGGAAAAAGTAAATAAACAAAAACTTATTTCTACAGCATATGGAATCACTATTAATGAACATCACGACTATTTTGACCGGTGTTTCAACATTGTTGCTATTGGGGTTGTTGCATGTATACTACAAAAACCTTAAAACAGCAAAATCAAGATTTACTGTTGGATTATTTATTTTTGCGCTTTTGTTTTTAATCCAGAATATAGTGTCGCTTTATTATATTATTATTCTCCTGAAGTAGAGGTTCATGTATTTATCTTAACCCTATTGCAGGCAATTGGATTTTCAATTTTGCTCAAAATAACATGGGAGTGATGCAGAATGAAAAATATTTTTGTGCTGTTGATTATTTTTAGTGTTGTTATTTTTGGATGCAAGCAAGCCACAAATACTTCGATGGAGAAAGAAGATGGTACAATGAATATTCAGTTAACTGGAGACGAATGTGTTGCAAAAGGCGGAGAAATAGTGAATACTCTTGGCAATCCAAAGTATGATAAAAAATTGTTATTAGGTAAAGTAATTGGTATGAAATGCCCTTGTGTTTGCCTGAAAAAAGAAGAAGCAATGATGGAAAAAGATTTAACTGTTGATTCACCGACAAAGGAGTTGGATATCGAAGAGGCTGCACTGGTGACTCCAGATAGCGATAGCGATGGTGTTGCGAATGCGCGGGACAACTGCGGGACAACTGTCCATTCGTCACCAATCCCAATCAAGCTGATAATAATGAAAATGGAGTAGGCGATGCATGCGAAGATAATTATTCTAGCAAAGTTTTGGCAGGAACAGACTCAACAAAATATCTTGATTTCAACAAGGCAGATTATGACAAGGCTTTGAAGGAGAAAAAGAAAATATTGCTGTACTTTTATGCAAGCTGGTGTCCTATCTGCAAAAGAGAGCAGCCAGATACTTTTGCAGCATTTAACGAAATAAATGATGCTGATTTGATTGGATTCAGAGTCAATTATAGGGACTCTGATACAGATGCTGATGAAGAAAATCTTGCAAAAGAGTTTGGAGTGGGCTACCAACACACAAAAGTGATTTTGAAAGATGGAAAAAGAGTCGGCAAATTCCCGGACTCATGGGACAAGCAAAGATATTTGGATGAATTGGCAAAGATTTGAATTGATTTATTTTAAAATTATTAAGCCATTAATATAATAAAAACAAAATTCCAAATTAAAATGGTTGAACCTACAATTATTGTTGCATTCATTGCAGGAATTGTATCTTTTGCAAGCCCCTGTGTTTTGCCGTTGATTCCGGGCTTTCTGGCTTATTTGTCAGGAACATCAGCAGGGCAGCAAAATGCGAGATTGAAAGTGTTCTTAAATAGCGTTGCTTTTGTTTTGGGATTTTCTGTCATATTTGCATTGCTGGGGGTTCTGTTGAATACGATTTTAGAAAGGATTTCTTACTCAGTCCAGACATGGCTTTCGAGGATTGGAGGAATTATTATAATCTTATTTGCTTTGTATATTCTGGGATTGATAAAAATAAGCTTTCTTGAAAGGGAGCACAAGCTTGCTGTAAATAAAAAATTCAGCATAACTTACGTTACTTCATTTGTATTTGGCGCGGCATTTGCAGTCGGATGGACGCCATGCGTGAGCGCAATCCTAGGCAGTGTATTTGCTTTGGCTGTTACAAAGCCTGGATTGAGCTTTGTCTTATTGCTTTCTTATGCGCTTGGATTAGGAATACCATTTTTGCTTGTTGGATTATTCACAACACAGGCAACCAACTTAATAAACAAATCGGCAACTATATTAAAATACTTTAATATCGTTGTTGGAATATTATTATTAATATTGGGAATACTTGTATTTACAAATAAGCTGAATGTTGTGGCAAACTGGTTTTTTGCAGCCTCGCTTCTATCATGAAAAATCCAAATTTTATTAAAATGTCGGTAAATCGCAAAGCGATTTCCGATCATACTCAAAAACCAAAGGTTTTTGACAAGCCGTTTTTAACAATAGTAGTTGTGGTTTTTGTAATTGCAGCCATTATTTTTATTGAATCCCAAAAGCCTGACTTAAGTCAAGCAAAAGCTTCTAATCAAGAAAAAACTGAAAAAAATCTGAATTATCCTAGAGCTCCTGATTTTATAGGCATAGAAAAGTGGATTAATTCCGAGCCATTGAAGATTGAGCAGTTGAGAGGAAAAGTTGTTTTGGTTGATTTCTGGACTTACACCTGCATCAACTGCATAAGGACTTTGCCTTACCTAAAGGAATGGGACAAAAAATATAGGGATAAAGGGCTTGTAATTGTAGGCGTGCATACTCCAGAATTTGAGTTTGAGAAAAAATATGAGAATGTGCTGAAAGCGGTCAATGA
The DNA here is from genome assembly GCA_018303505.1 of Candidatus Woesearchaeota archaeon. Classification (GTDB taxonomy): domain Archaea; phylum Nanobdellota; class Nanobdellia; order Woesearchaeales; family GW2011-AR4. The sequence goes on along the minus strand of JAGVYA010000023.1, from coordinate 5,722 downwards.
CTACCAGTTAAAGTACCCTGTTGCGCAGGACAATAACTATGCAACCTGGAGCATTTACCAAAACAGGTACTGGCCTCATAAGTATTTGATTGATGTAGATGGCTATATCAGGTACGATTATATTGGAGAAGGGAATTATGATGAAACTGAGAAGATGATACAATTGCTGTTGAAAGAGAGGATGGGAAGACTTAATCAAAAAAACGGCGTAGAATTGGAGATAAGCAAGCCAAAAGAAGCGATTGAAGTAAATTTTTCAGGAGTTAATACACCAGAGATTTATTTTGGGTACCAGTTCGACAGGGGCAATCTTGGCTACAATGGCTTGAAGCCGGACTCATTTGTCGACTTCAATTTCCCATTAAAACCATTCAAAAATTTTATTTATCTTGAGGGAAAATGGAAATACAATGCTGACAACATGGAGCTTGTAAGCGATGAAGGCTCTATTCTGCTAATTTTTGATGCAAAAAACGTCAATATTGTAGCAGGCTCTGAAAACAGCTCAGAAGCTTTTATATTTTTGAACAATGAATTTGAGAATGAGAAGAATAAAGGCTCTGATGTTGTTGTTAAGGATAACAAAAGTGTATTAGGCATTCAGGAATTTAAGCTCTACAATTTGGCTTCTGCTGAAAGTTATGGCGAGCACATAATTAGCATTGATGTTGCAGGAAAAGGGTTTAAGATATATACTTTTACGTTTGGTTAAAGAATTATTTTATATCAAATCTTTTTACCCAATTATCAAGATATTTAAAACATTTTATCACTTCTTTTCCCTTGTTAGTTAACGAATATTCAACTCTTGGAGGAATTTCATTAAACCTTTTCTTCGAGACTAAACCTAATTTTTCCAAGTCTTTTAATCTTTTTGACAAAGTTCTTGGGCTAATGTCTTTCATATCACTAATCAAATGATTGAATCTTTTTGCTCCGTTATTGTGTAGTTCTCTTAATATCAGCAAAGTCCATTTTCTACTAAAATGCGCAAGAGTTTTTGTTATTGGGCAATTTTTATCCATTCAATCACCAATACTTTACTTTTGGTTACTGTAACATTTATATATTAGCATCACTATCTTTAGTATAGTATAATTAGTATAAAAATATTACTATTGGAGGAATAAAATGGCAAGAATTGTTGTGCATGAGGCAAAAAAGCCTATGGAAATAAAAGTTGGAAATGAAAGCAAGTGGATATGCATGTGCGGTCTAAGCAACAATAAGCCATTTTGTGATGGCTCACACAAGCAAGCTCAAGACGAAATAGAAGGAAAACTTTACCGGTATGAGAATGGGAAGGGTGTTGTAGTTAAAAGACTTATAACTTAGAATAAACCTTCTGCATCAATAATGCATCTTCTTCAATATTTGGGCTTTCGCTGATTGCAATACCTTTGACTTTGAAATCTTTCAATGCTTTTAATAATTCTTGATATTTCAAATCAGATTCTTTCAAATTCAAGTGGTTTTTTTCTCCTTTTGGGCCATAAGCAATTCCAGTTACGTGCATGTGCATGTTTTCAAGCCCTTTTCTGCCAAGCTTTTTTTCTATTGCTTCTAGAATGCTAGCAAACTCTTTGTAAGTGTTGTATTTTCCATTTGTCCTTGCGTGGAAATGCGCAAAATCAACGCAAGGCATTACATAGTCAAGCTCCTGGCTTAATTGCAGGATTTCATCTACATTGCCAAATTGAGTTGCTTTGCCTGTTGTTTCAGGCCTTATCCAAATGCTATTGTTTTCTTTTTTTAATGTTGTGACAATCTCTTTCATATTGTGTTTTATTGCATCATAAACTTTTTTTGGCTCTTGCCCCATGTAAAATCCAGCATGAAAGCAGACGCTATACCCGCCGCACAAATTTGCAATTCTTGCAGAATTCAAAATCCTGTCAATGCTTGCCTTTATCTTTGCTTTTTCCAAAGAATTAAGATTAATAAAATATGGAGCATGACATGTTAAAACAATATTGCTTTGCTCTGCGCTCTTTTTAACTTCAGGCGCTTTATCTTTTGTGATGTTTATGCTTCTTACAAACTCAAGCTCCATTGCCTGCAATCCAAGATTTCTGACATGCTTGATTCCATTAACAGTTGTGCGGGGATTTGCGCTCAGAGGAATCCCGGCTGTTCCGAATAATAGCTCTTTCATAAGAAAAGAAAAAATTTGATGTTTTTAAAATTATTGATTTAACTCACATAACCCTTAATTAACATTCTGCCTAGTGTATTTAATTTAATTTCAATCCTTCCTCTTTTTACTTCTGTATCAACCAAACCCATTTCCTTCAAGCCTTCTGATTTTAAGTTGCCGTTTATGTGGTAAGATATCAAAGGTAGACTCATTTTGGCTTTTCTGCTCAACTCTTCAAGCGATAGGCAGCAATCGGGTCTGCTTAATATTTTGAGAATCATCATTTTCTTGTCAGTCAATAGCCTATAATAAGAAAATTTCAGGACCGGAAGAAGCATTGCCATACCCTTCTCGACAGAAAAAGCCTTTATCCCATTAACAAATGCAGCGCTTGTTGCAGCACAAGTTGTCATTCTGTCTCCTGTAGCTGTATTTATTATAACATTCTTTCCAGCTTCTAACTTAATAATTTCTCCAATCTTTTGGAACATATCTTCCCATATCTCGCCTTTAATCTCAATAATCTTTGAGGGAATACCGAATCTGTCAAGATCCTTTGCAGCTTTGTCAGCAGCCTTCATATAATCTGTAGGCGATAATAGATAAATTTTTTCTGTTGGGAATTCTTTAATTCCAATAAATAGGGCATTCATGTTGTCGCCAACAGGAGCAATTATTATATTTTTTGTCACTTTAATATTGCATTTGTTATTATTATTTAAAGGTTTGTGTTTAATTATTAAAACAAATGTTTAATAATATAACATCAGAATTAAATCTATTCTTAACTATACCTTTGTATAATTTCACTGGAGGTGGAAAAATGAATTTGAAAATTTTGGCAGGTGTATTGTTAGTAGTTGGTTTGATTGCTGGTTTTGTAGGTGGAAAAGTATCAACTACAGGACAGGTAAATGAGCTGACAGGAAGAGTAACAGACCTTTCTGCGCAGGTAAAATCTGCAGATAGCCTGAAAAACCAGCTTGCAGAAACAAAAGCGCAGCTTGAACAGCTAAATGTAAATGATCTGTATGGGTTGGTAAAAATTGACGGAAAGGCAAAAGCTTACAAAATTGGCGATATGAACAAAATGCCGCCAACCATAGCTAACGACAAAATTGGAGACACTCCAGTCATAGTGTCGTGGTGCCCATTGTGCGGTACACTGACTGCATACGACAGAAGAGTTGATGGCAAGACATTGACTTTCAAGGTTGAAGGGGCAAGAAAAATACCTGGAACTGATATAGAGAATCTGCACTTTAGAGATTTAGAAACTAATAGCGTATGGGCTCAAGGACCTGGCATTGCTGTAGAAGGCACTAAAAAAGGGACGGAACTTAAATCAATAGCTATACAATTATTCAATAAAGACAGAATAGATAAGATGGGAGTTGACGTCTGGAAGCCATAAGCTTCCTTATTTTTTTATTTTCTAAAAAGAGGACACGACAAAATGGCAGAAGTAACTTTAGTGATAGCATTCATCGCCGGGCTTGTATCATTCTTATCGCCTTGCGTCCTGCCACTGATACCCGGATTTTTATCATATATGTCTGGCATAAGCGTATCTGAATCTGAAAAATCGTCAAAAGCAAGATTAATAGTATTCCTTAACACAATATTTTTTGTTTTAGGCTTTACAATCGTATTTTCAATATTGGGGGTTTTGATTAATAGCATTTTTGCAGATGCAGCTTTCGGAATCAGAACATGGCTTGGAAGAATTGGAGGAATAATTATCATCCTATTCGGTCTTGTGTTAATGAAGGTGTTAAAGTTGCCATTTTTAGAGAGAGAACATAAATTCAAGGTAAAGAAATTCAGGATAAGTTATGTTACATCTTTTATGTTTGGCCTTGCATTTGCAGCTGGCTGGACGCCATGTATCGGGGCTGTTTTAGCAAGCATATTGACCTTAGCAGCAGTCTCAGCACAAAATGCATTTTACCTGCTTATATTTTACTCAATTGGCCTTACGCTTCCATTCCTCATTACAGGACTTTTTGTTTCAAGAATGCAACAATTCATAAATAAATATGAAAGACAACTGAATTATGTAAACATTGTATTTGGAATATTGCTTGTTATTTTGGGCATCATGGTTTTTACAAATACCTTAAGCTTAATTTCCAATTTCGCTCCATTGCAAAATATTTTTAATGTATAAAAAGTACGAAATACTTTTTATGCTTGAAAAAATTTTAATTTTTTCAATGTTTAAATTATGAGGGATATAAAATGAAGCTCCAAAAGAACCATCTTATATTAATTGCAATTGTTGCTATAATCGTGATATCAATAGGGGTAATTGAATTAAGAAAACCAAAACAAAGCGTCATTTCAAATAAAGACAAGAATGTAGGCATAAGCATTGGCAAGACTGCTCCTAATTTTGAACTAGGAACTCTTGATGGGAAAAAAGCAAAATTAAGCGATTACAGTGGCAAAAAAGTCATTTTAAATTTCTGGGCATCATGGTGTCCACCCTGTCGAGAAGAAATGCCTGAATTCCAGAAAATATCAGAAAATAATCCTGAGATAGTTGTCTTAGGAGTCAATCTTCAGGAAAGTAAAGAAGCAATTGAAGCATTTACCAATAAGCTTGGAATAAAATTTCCCATACTGCTTGACCCTAATGGTCAAGTTAAGGAAATGTATAATGTATTTACTCAGCCAGTTACCTATTTTATTGATGAAAATGGAAAAATAGTAGACAAGAAGTTTGGTGCCTTGACAGTGGAAGAAATTTACGAAAAAGTTGGAAATATCAAAAGAAGTGCAGAATTGCAAACTGATGAAATAAAAACATTGCCAGATGGAACAAAGTATATTATCCATCCAAGCAAATTTTTATCTGGAGGACCACCAAAAGATGGAACTCCATCAATTGATAATCCGAAGTTTATTTCCGTAACAGGTGCAAACTGGCTTTCTGATGACGAAATTGGGCTTGGAATTGTTTACAAGAATGAATCCAGGTTTTATCCATTCAGGATTCTCGTCTATCATGAGATTGTGAATGATTTTATACAGAATGATCCAATTTTAGTGACTTATTGCCCTCTTTGCTTTACAGGAATAGGGTTCATAAGAAAAATTGATAATGAGCCAGTTGAGTTTGGAGTTTCAGGCAAGCTCTATAATTCAGAGCTTGTTATGTATGACCGCAAAACAGACTCTTATTGGCCTCAGACTTTGGGCAAAGCAGTTTTAGGACCTTCAACTGGAAAGCTCATTAAAAAGATTCCAACTGACACTGTAAAATGGGGCGATTGGAAAAAACCACATCCTGATACTAAAGTGCTGTCCAAAGATACGGGATTTTTAAGGAGCTATGATGGCAGCAATCCTTATGGCTCAAAGGGTGATTTTACAGATATAAACCTAAGATTTCCTCTCGAAAATGAAGATTCAAGATTGGATGCTTATGAAATTGTTTATGGGATAGAGGTCAATAATAAGTTTAAGGCGTATAAAAGATCCGATTTAGTGCGAGGGCGCGCAAGAACCCTCGCTGGTTGAGCGTAGCGAAACCAGCAGTGAATTGCGCATAACTAACTGCCCGAGCAAAGTTCTTATTCT
>JAGVYA010000022.1 GCA_018303505.1 Candidatus Woesearchaeota archaeon | reverse complement strand
AATTTAAGGTGATTTAATGGAAAAAAATAAGCTAAAAGGAATGGTATTTGCAGCATTATTTGCAGCTTTAACAGCAGCTGTTGCGTGGTTCAAGATTCCTTTGCCTTTCACACCAGTTCCTATAACATTGCAGACTTTGGTTGTTTTATTAAGTGGGGCAATGCTTGGAGCATATTATGGATCTTTGTCAATGATAATTTATCTTATTTTGGGCGCAATTGGCTTGCCTGTTTTTGCAGGCGGTGCATCTGGAATTGGTGTATTGTTTGGTCCTACTGGAGGCTATTTATTTAGCTATCCTGTTGCCGCTTTTGTCATAGGGAAAATGCTGGAAAACAAAAAGCTGGACATACTTTTGAAATATTTTTCATTTATTGTCATATTGATTTTGGTTATGATAGTACTTGCTGACTCTGTTTTCAAGATTGGAATAATGAAATTAGGCAAAGATATTATGGTAGATATTTTAACACAACAACAAAGAAGCATTTTAATTTTTGCAAGCGCGGCAGTGCTATTTGGCTTGTTATGGCTAGTTATTTACCTTAAAAAATCAAAATCCCTGTCTTTAGATGCAATCCTTGCAATGTTTGCAGGAACTTTGATCATATATATACTAGGCTCAATACAAGGGAAGTTTGTTACTGGCTTGCCGTGGAGCGCTATTTTTATCGGGTGGGTCCTGCCCTTTATTGTAGGGGACACATTGAAATTACTGCTGACAACTTGGGTTTCAAATAATTTTGACGCCAAGAAGTATATGAAATGAGCAAGCTTATTTTATTGGATATTTTTTCTTACAGCTGCATGAACTGCTTGCGCTCTCTAGAGTTTATCAAAAAAATCGATAAGAAATACGGAAATTTTGGATTGGAAACAATATTAATCCATCCTCCTGAATGGAGTTTTGAGAAAAATAGCAACAATATTATTAACGCGATGAAAAAATACAGAATTAGTCTTCCGATGGTCATAGATAAAAATAAAAAAATACTTAAAAAATTAAAAATAAATTTTTGGCCTACGCAGATTTTAATTAATAATGGTAAAACACTGTATAAGCATATAGGAGAAGGCAATTATAAGGAACTAGAGTATGCAATTATGAAGAACCTAAACATAAGATCAAAAAACATATTTTATGAAGAGCCTAAGTACAGCAAATTTCCAACCGTTTATTGCGGAAAAAGTAAAAAGGGGGTGATAAAAAAAACGAATGAAGATAAAAAATTGAGATTTGGGATAAATTATATTGATGATAGTTGGATACAAAAACAGGAATATATCAAATCATTAAAGAACAAGTCATCATTAACAATATCAACAAAGGGAAAAATGATAAATTTTGTTGCTGAGTCATTAAATAAAAACCCAGTTAAAATAACAGTAAAATTAAATGACAAATCCATTAAAAAATTAGTGGTAAACAATCCCAAGTTATACTATATAGCCAAACTAAAAGGCAGAGCGGAAAAAATGACAATAATAGCTCCTAAAAATGTTGCAATTTACTCATTTTCATTCCAATGATACAGGTAAAAAATCTTTGGTTTAAGTATGAAAATGATTTCATTCTTAAAAATGTAAATCTGGAAATTAAAGAAAATAACTTCATAGCAATAATTGGCGCAAACGGCTCTGGAAAAACAACTTTAGCCAAGCATTTTAATTCCCTCCTTACGCCGACAAAAGGCAACATTATTATTGACGGATTGAATACAAAAAAAAATGAGGTTAATGCGAGAAAAAAGGTTGGTTTTGTATTCCAGAATTTTGAAGACCAGATAATCCATTCTATTGTGGAGGAAGATATTGCATTTGGCTTGGAGAATTTAGGATTAAGCGACAATCAGGCAAGCAAAATTGTCAGGGAAACATTAGATAAATTAAGGATTAATCATATAGCAAAAAGCAATGTCAATATGCTTTCCATGGGGCAAAAGCAGTTGGTTGCTCTAGCTGGCGTTCTGGCAATGAAACCAAAATATATTGTTTTCGACGAGCCTACAACAAATTTAGATGTGAGAAACAAGAGTAATATTTTGAATGTGATTAAAGATTTAAATAAAAATGAGGAAATAACTGCGATATTAATTACCAATGTCCTCGATGATTTGATGTACGCTGAAAATGCGGTTGTTATGAAAAATGGACAAATAATATTTGATGACGTAAAATCAAAATTAAATAAAAAAATCTTGAAAAAAGCTGGTTTGAATGGCTAAGGGGCTTTCTTTTGGCCAATATGTGCATAAAGATTCTTTGATTCATTCTCTTGATTGTAGACTTAAAATAATATATACTGTTATTTTGAGTATTTTGGTTTTTGCCATAAAAGATATTTCTAAAATTTTGTTATTTACAATCTGTATTTTCATAATTATTATATTAACAAAAATTGATTTTAAAAGTTACATTAAAAATTTGAGGGCATTCTATTCCTTGTTTGTTTTTATATTATTGATGTACCTTATATTTTCGAGGAATAACCTGAACCAAGGTTTAATAGCAATTTGGCGTTTTTGGATACTCATAACAATATCAACTATTTTGACTTTTTCAACTACTATATCAAGCTTGATAATTGGAATCGATAAATTGTCAAGGCCACTAAAAGTTTTTGGATTTAAGCCAAGAAACATAGCGCTTTTGATTTCTATGGCGATAAGATTTGTGCCAGTTATGTTTATTAAAATGGAAAGAACGAAAGAGGCTATGCTTTCAAGATTGGCAAATTTCAGGAGATTAAAAAGCATAAAATCATTGATATTTGTATTGCTGGAAAAGATGCTAAAGTCTGCATCTAACTTAAGCGATGCTTTGCAGTCAAGATTGTACAATGAAAATGTGGAAAGTCAGAAAGTTTTGAAATTAAAACTTTACGATTATTTGTCGCTAGCAATTGTTATATTTCTTGTTATAGTTATTTATTAGAATTTCTCTGCCCGAACAATATTCCTGCGAGCACATTCAATGCCCATGCCTGGAATACGTTTATTTTATATAAATTACCAAACACAAAGTTCCATAACCACATTACAGGAAATGCAAGTATTAAACCTACTAAAGCGCTTAGTATAACAACAATGAGCATTGCATAGCCTATGTCTATTAATTTTCTTAATATAGGTATGTTCTTCAAAATAGTCATTGCACTTGGTTAATCAACATTGTTTTTAAAAGTTGTGGTAAATAATATAAATGACTTCTTTATACCAATTTTATGCACAAAGTAGAGCATCGGGTTATTTATGGCGATACAGACGCAGGACAAGTTGTTTATTATGCAAACTATCTTAGATGGTTTGAAAGCGGAAGAAGAGAAATATTTAGGGGCTTGGAAATTGATTACAACGCCCTTGACAAAAGAGGCATAATAACTCCTGTTGTAGAAGCTCATTGCAATTATTTTCATCCAGCAAGGTATGACGATGTTGTTGTTATTGAAACAAGAATTTCTGACGTAAAGGAAAAGAGCATTAAATTTGATTATAAGATTTTTAGGAAGGAAGATAGGAAACTACTAGCTACAGGCCATACTATTAATGTTTTTGTCGACAAGAAAAAGATGAAGTCGATGAAGATACCGGATGATTTAAGAAAAAATATTAAGATTGGCTAATATCTTATATTAATATCACCTTCTATAATTTTAATTACCTTATTATTCTTTACTTTCAGCAATAAATTGCATTCTTTATCAATACCTATAACTTTTCCCTTCAGTTTTTTTGTTGTTGTGATTATAGTTGCATTTTTATTTATAGTATCACAATATTTTTTCCATATTCTCAATATTTTTTTGGGTTTATGGTTATTATAGTAATTGTAGAGAGTGTAAAATTCATCGATGATATTTGCTGCAATTTTATTTATGTTAAAATTCTGCTTTTTAATTATTTTTAATGACGATGCAATGTTTTTTATTTCATTAGGAAATTTATTCTGATTTACATTAAGTCCAACTCCAACAGCAACATAATTATCTTTTCCAAAAATGCCTTCTGTCAAAATTCCGCATAATTTTTTCCCTTTGTAATGAACATCATTTGGCCATTTTATGCTTGTGTTTAAGTTTGCAATTTTCTTGATTGATTTAACAACAGCAACTGCTGCAGCAAAAGTGAGGTATTGCAGATTTTCAATTTTTTTTGGCTTTAGAAGAATAGACATCCACAAGCCGCCTCTGCCAGAATGCCATTTTCTTTTGAATCTGCCTCTGCCTTTAGTTTGAGTATCAGCGATTATCACAACATTGCTTAACCCTTTTTTAGAGAATTCCTTGGCTTTGTCTTGGGTCGAGGTCAAGGATTTGAAATGGAAGATTTTGCAAGGCATTTTAGGATTTTAATATATTGTCTTTAAATTAGAATCAGAGACTTATTAAAAATTTATTCCTCTAAACTTCCTTCACTCATCGCTTCTTGCCTTGCAGCTATTACCCATGGATTTATCTTCTTATTATTGGAATTCTGCCTTCCTGCAAGATATTGGGAAACTGCAGTTGTAACAATCAATATTTTCTTCTCTTTGGATAATGTTTCCTTCTTCTGCTTTAGGCCTTTTAGCTCTTCTATTATTTTGTTGTTCTCGATAAAGGAAGTTGTTATATTTCCTCTTAAAAACTGTCTTTTGCTTAAGAGGATTTGATGAAAGGGAATTGTTGTATTGACACCTTCAATTATAAACTCTCCTAAAGCTCTTTTCATTCTTGCTATTGCCTCTTGCCTTGTGCTTCCATAGCAGATGAGCAGAGCAATCAATGAGTCAAACTGCGGCAGAATCTTGCATCCGGTATGGCACGAGCTGCTTATCCTTATTCCGGGGCCTCCAGGCGGCAGGTAATTAACAATTGTCCCTGGTGATGGCTTAAACTCATTTGAAGAGTCCTCTGCATTAATCCTGCATTCTATTGTATGACCCTCAATCTTGATATCTTCCTGCTTGTAAGCAAGCTTGGCTCCTTCTGTAAGCTTAATCTGCTCCTTAACCAAATCAACATTAGTTACCATTTCCGTTACACCATGCTCAACCTGGATTCTTGTGTTCATCTCAATAAAATAGAAATTCTTGTTCTTGTCAAGCAAGAATTCAACAGTTCCAGCTCCTTCGTAGCCGATTGCCTTGATTGCATTGACTGCAGCATTTCCCATTACTTCTCTTAATTCATCATTCAAAGCCGGGCTAGGGGCTTCTTCGATTAATTTTTGGTGTCTTCTTTGTATGCTACAGTCCCTTTCACCCAAATGTATAACATTCCCGAACTTGTCTGCCAATACCTGGAACTCTATATGGTGGGGCTCTTCAAGATATTTTTCAATGTACAATGAGCCATCGCCAAAAGCGTTCAAGGCTTCTTTTTTTGCGCTTTCATAAGCATCAAACATTGCTTCCTCTTTGGCAACAATCCTCATTCCTTTGCCGCCGCCACCGGCAGATGCTTTTAATATAACAGGCCAGCCAATTCGTTTTGCAACCCTTAAAGCATGTTTCCTGCTCCTTAGATCTTCCTTTAAACCTTCAATAACAGGAACATTTGACTTAAGCATGGCTTTTTTTGCCTCTACTTTGTCTCCTAATTTTTTGATCATTTTAGAAGACGGTCCAATAAACTTAATTCCCTTTTTCTCGCATAACTTGGCAAATTTGGGATTTTCAGCCAAAAATCCGTATCCTGGGTGGATTGCGTCGCAATTGCCTTGCTTAGCTATGTTGACAATTTTCTTGACATCAAGGTAGTTTTTTGACTTTCCTATGTTATATGACTTGTCAGCAAACTTTACAGCTAAGCTGTCCTTTTCCTCGTCAGAATAAATAACAACACTTTCTATGCCAAGCTCGCGGCAAGCTCTTATTACTCTAAGCGCTATTTCTCCTCTGTTTGCAATCAATATTTTTTTGAAACCTCCATTTCCCAACACTGTATAAGTTTTTTCCTTATCCTTATTTATTCCAAACCCTTCTGTTAAGATTTCTAAAAATGACTTGTTTGATGGGTTGCTCAGAATTTCTTCAACATGGGACTCGTCAACATGAGGCAGTCTTTTTATGACATTTGCAGTTATAAAGCTGCCCATATCCTCTATCTTTGACGACTTAAAAAGTTCTTTACTTGGCGTGATTATATGTTGCTTTACTAATCCTTCAAAGTGCCTATAAACAGCTGGAAATTTTTCATTTACTTTAAAGGCAGAATTCTTAAAAAAAGCATATCCTTTTTCAAATGGCTTCAGAGCCTTGTTTAGAGCATTAACAATAAATTTTTGCTTTAAGCTAAGTTTAAGCTTGGCCTTTTTGCTCTTGAACATAAAACATAATTTTGCGCTGCTTTTTATAAAGATTTTGTACTTTTTGCACTATAATATATATAGTGTAATTAATGTTTTAGGATATATATATTATAAAATATTAAAGTCGAAAGTTATTTAAATACACCAAAATTAAGAAAAAAGCTGAAAATGGTCCAAATTAATGAGCTTAAGAGTGATAAAGGAGAAATAGGCAAAGACGGCATTAAGAAGATAATACCTTATCAAGAGCCGTTCTTGTTTATAGATAAAGTCATAAGCTTGAGTAATAACAGGATTGTAGCCATTAAAGACTTGACAGGCAATGAAGATTTCTTCAAAGGTCATTTTGTTGACTTTCCGATTATGCCAGGCGCTTTAACAGTAGAGGGTATGGGCCAGGCAGCAACTTTATTGGCAAGAAGCAACATACCTAATCACTATGAAAAGGATGTTTTGGCATACAAATTAAAAGAAGTCAAGTTCATGGCTCCTATACTGCCTCCTGAGCAAGTAAGATTTGAGGTTGATTTGATAGCGCAAGATGAAAGAGGAGCTATTCTACAAGGGAAATCATTTATCAAAGAAAACTTAGTTGCAGAAGCTCTTTTGATGTTAACTATTGTAAACAAGGCAGAATTCAGAGCTAAGTACACTAAGTAAGGTGGTTCTATGTACATTAAAGGAGTTGGAATGACCAAGTTTGGTGCACAAACTTACACAAGCCAGGAGCTTGTTTATGAAGCTACTTTGGAAGCATTAAACGATGCTGACTTTAATATTGGAGATATAGATGCAGTTGTTGTCTCTGCTATAGACACAGAAAGCAATGGTGAAAGGCAAAGATTATTTTCAAATGTGCTAAGCAGCATACTAAGAAAAAAAGTGCCAATACTTACAGTAACAGCTGTTTGCGGAGGTGGCGGAGCTGCTTTGTGGACAGCCAATAAGTTGGACTACAATAATGTGCTTGTAGCTGGTGTAGAAAGATTATTAACAAATAACTCAATGAGAATACTTAATCCCAAAGCAAGGTTTTACAAGAAAAAAGTTTCTCTAGAAGAAATTAAAAAATCTCCTGTTGTTGCTTCTCCATTAAGGCTTTTTGACTGCAGCTTGTCTGTTAATGGAGCTGCAGTTGCTATTCTAACAAGAGACAAAACAGATGTTGAAATAAGCGGCTCAAGTTTATTTGTTGACAGATTGTCTGCTTTTGAAAGCAATGACATGACTTCATGGGATGCTACAAAGCTTGCTGCAGAAGAAGCATATAAGCAAGCTGGAATTTCTCCTTCTGATATTGATATTGCAGAGATGCATGATGCTTTTACATCTGTTGAATTGATTTCTTATGAGGATTTAGGATTTTGCAAGAAAGGTGATGGAAAGGAAATGATAAGAAAGGGAATAACAAACATTGACGGCAAGATGCCTGTTAACACAAGTGGTGGCTTAAAGGCAAAGGGGCATCCTATTAGCGCTACTGGTGTTTCGCAGATTTATGAAATTGTGAAGCAGATGAGAAATGAATGCGGAGAAAGGCAAGTTAGTGATGTCAAGTATGCTCTTGCCCAGAATATTGGAGGGGCTGGGAGTACTGTTACAGTGCATGTGCTGAGGAAGGTGA
>JAGVYA010000062.1 GCA_018303505.1 Candidatus Woesearchaeota archaeon | reverse complement strand
TCACAACTCCATCTCCAAAATCCTGCTTACTTCTTCCCTTACTCTTCTCTCAAAATCAGGAACTGTTTCGCCTTCCTGCTTTTCTGTGATTAAAATTCTCATCAAATTTTTTATAAATTCCTCTTCTTTTTCCAAGCTTAAATTTTCCAGTTTTATTTGTCCTAAATGCTCCTTTATCAAAAATGATTCAATATCCTCTACATTTCTTGCATCGGTTTTTATCTCCTCAAATTCCTTTGAAACAACTGCGTGAGAGCTTTTCATAACAAAATAAGCTGATTTATCATAAAGATAAGTGAATATTTCCTTAAAATCTATATCGCTTGGCTTTCCAGATTCAAGTGTGCCATGAAATCTTATCAAAACAACTGTATTGTTGAATTCTTTATTTTTAATTTCATCAAGAATTTCATTTTTTATCTGCTCCGGTATTTTATGATTGCAATCTTTATTTATCTTGAATATGTTATAAATCTGTATCGGTTCCCATCTTACATTGCCATCTTCAACAATAAAAAAACCGCCTCTCTCAAGCTTCTCTAACTCCGCAAAACTGTTTGGAAACAATGGCCCGGGATAAGCAATTCTTCCATAGCCGTCAATATGCTTGTTATCAACAATATGAACATGCCCGCCTGCATAATAATCAAATCCTTTTGGCAGCAATGACAATGGCTGTGATATTATATTTTCCATCTCTTTTGGCTTTAGCTCATCAATACCAGAGTGAAACAAGAAGATTTTGTAGCCATCTTCTTTCTCAAGATTTTCAATCATCAGTCTTTCATAATATGCTTTTTCCAAAGCTCCTCTTTTTCCAAGAATTCCTGCAATCTTTGCTCCTGTTTTCTTGTCAATTGTAAAGTTTAGCTTTAATTTTCCATTTTCAACATTTCCTTTAAAAACATTGACAAACAATCCAGCTTCCTCCAACACATCAAGAATGGTTTTTCCGCTTGGGCTGTAGTCATGTGAGCCTGGCACAATATAAACAGGAATGTTTAAGTCTTTCAACTGCTTGAATTTCATTACAACTGTCTTTAAGTTATCCAGTCTTGGAAATGATGTATTAAATAAATCGCCAGCTATCAGAATAAAGTCCACTTTCTCCTTTATACAATTATCTATTGCCTTGCAAAAAGCCAATGTGCTTGTATCTCTAAGCTTAGGGTCTCTCCAAGAGCCAATATGGCAGTCTGCTAAATGAGCAAATTTCATTTTATCCCAACTCGCTGAATTCCATAGCAACTTCTTCTTTTCCCTTTAAGGTCTTTTTAACAACATCTTCAAAATAGGGGATGCTTATCGGTGTTACAAACTTTGCAAAATTGCTTGTTATCAAGGCTTCGCCAATATCCAAAGAAGCAATTGTCCTGTCATCATCGCTTAAGTCTTGCGAAGCGCTTTCAATAATTGCTTGCCTTTCTGGCTTCATTTCAATGCCTAAAATTATCTTGGTATTTATATTTGCAAGTATTTCGCGGGGAATCAAAGAAGGCAACTGCGTTATTGCAGTCAAGCCAACCTTAAATTTGCGTCCTTCTCTTGCAATTGTTGAAAATATATTTGGCCCTGCTTCTAAAACTTCTTTTCCAAGAACCCTTGGAGCTTCTTCCAAAACAATTGAGATAACAGGCTTGTCATTTAAATTTCCATTCATCTTATAAATTTTATACTTATTAAAAACTTCATTTGCAATCAAGCTTCCTATCAACAGTTCAACTGCTCCGGAAAAGTTTGAGGTGTCAATTATGACAATTCTTCCTTCTTCAAGATGCTGGCATATGTCATTTATTGTTGCAAAGCCAGAATTCAACTGAAAAATTCCATTGCAGAATAATTGATTATTAGAAAATTCCAAATCAAGCAAATAAAGCAGTCTTCTTTTGACAACAGCCATTGTGTCGTCTTTGAAAACTTTGCCAATGCTAAGCTCCTTTTCCAATATTATCGCTTCAATCCATTTATCGCTAAATTCCTTGTAGTAAAGGTTCAGGCATTGCCTTTGCGCATCGCTGAAATCAACAACGCCATCAAAATGAAATGGCTTTATAATGTCAAGGTTAATCCTCAAAGTATTCGTGCCAATTGGGGCATTTTTGGATGTATAATAAACAATATTTTCCTTGTGAGGATGCTCTTTCAATCCAATCCTGTTTCTTCCATAATACTCATCATGAGGATCAAGCACCAAAATGCCGCAATAATCCCTGCCAACGGCATTCCACAGCAAGTTTGAGACTAAAACGCTTTTGCCTCTTCCGGTTGTGCCTGCAATCAAAATGTGATGGGAAAAAACCTTTTCGCCATCAAGATAAATAGGAACATCAAGCAGCTTTGAGCCGCTTCTCAAATTTCCGATAAACATCGGATTTTTTGGCTTGGTGAGAAAAGACAAGTCATCTTCCTTTATTTCCCTCACTTCAGAGAAAAAGCTTGGCAATGACTTGCTTACAAAAGCATTCTTGCCTTTGATTGTAACCAAGCTTTTCATCATTGCAAGCATGTAGTTCCTTAAATTGGCATCAAAAAGCTCAAATTCTGTATTTTCCTCAAGCTTCATGCCAGAAATCAACTCAAGATTCTGCTGAGATATCTGGCTCCCATAGACTAAATCATACACTTGCATCAAAATTTTTCCATCATTTGAATCAGCGATTAATAACTCTCCTATTTCAATCGATTGCCCGGATTTCTGCCTTGCAATTATCCTTCCAAATTCTCCGGAAATAATTTGGCCTTTAATCAACATATATTCACCCACAAAAATTTATTATTTATTTGTTGTGGCTTCGTAATGTTCAAAAACAAAAATACATAATAATTTTTCTTACTTGTTTTTAAACATACCACCCAAAAGTAAAGAATAAAATGATGTATATAAAAGTTGCTGTTAAAAATATAAAAAATCAATTGATTTTTGGCCCTATCAATAATCTTTTGCCGTACCAGTAAGCCATGATTCCAGATGTGATTGTTGATGCCACAATAATCCAGATAATAGATGTTTCGCCAATTTTTTCAGAAAATGTTCCTATACTAAAGATAGTGGCTAATGTGTTAGGTACAAGTACTACAGTTCCTAATACTGTAAGCCAAACAACAACCAGAGCAAGCCGGTTATTCAGCATCTGTAATTGGTTGTTGTAAATGCTCTGCAACACTTCAAGCCCGGAAGCCAAAACAGTTGACATCTGCTCGCTGATAGAAATCTGCCTTGTCAGGTCTGTGCTAAGCATCCCTACTTTTTGCAAGATGATGGGGTCGTCTGTTATCAATTCAGCGTCTCCATAACGCAGGTAATGTATAACATCCAAAGATGCCCACAAGGCTTCCAAATAAGTGATTAAAGCGTGCTTCATCTTGTATATGTCAGTCCCCAACTGCTGCCTGAATCCTGTTGTTTCAATCAGGTATTTGCTTATCTCCTCTCCCTGCTCCTGTATAGCCCTTATGCCGTCAAAATTTTTCTCGTTATTCTCGTCAAGAATTCTTATAAGAACAAGGGAAATTTTATCAACATCGTCTAAGTTCTTCGGCACTTTTTTGAAGAAAGTAACTGCATACCTCGCAAACTTCACAAGCCTTGTAACATGCTCGCCGTGGATTGTAACAATCAAGTTGTTTTTCATTAATATTATAAGCTTGTTTATCTCAACTTCAAGCTCTCTAACTTTAACAGCTGGAAGCAATAATCCAAGCTCTGCTGTGTGGTCGTCATATCCAGAAAACCTTTGCTCAACAAGCTCATGAATTATTGCAGGAGTAAACCCAAGCATAGAAGCAATCTTGCTTCCATCTTCTTTCAAGTCATCAACCTGCACATTAATCCAAGCAAAATCAGCATCCTTTATTGTCTGCAGGAACTCCTCTGCCTTTCCCTCAATTTTTACAGTGCTGCCGTTTTTAAGCATTGCAACGCAAAAAGTAGGGCTTACATTGTTAAATTGATTTGAAGAGGATTCTGTTTTTGTTTCTGCCTCTTGTCGAGCCTTCATTTTGTCTCTAGTCTTATTATCTGCTCTATCTCCTCTTTTGACACTGCGCATCCGTTTAGCTTTACTCCCCATAACACGCTTTCCAATAAGTTTTTTCTTGCATCAGGTATTTTTGTTATGTAATTATCCAGTAAACCATGCTCATAAGCTATAGTCACAAGCTCTATTGAGCGTATTGTCTTTATATTCCTTACAGTATTATTAAACTCTTTTAAATTATTTTCGTTTATGCTGATTGGTGTATGTAATGTTTTTTTCAGGATTTCAACAATCATTTTTGGATTTTCTATAAGAAATCTTGTAGTTTTTTCATCTATAACAACAGCATCCGCGCTTAAGGTGGTAGCAGCTGCTATAACTGACATCTCTGCATAATGGACAATTTTTATATAATTGTTATATGCTTTAAAAATCTCATTGGCAGTGTTAAGCAAACTTGGAGTTTTTTCTCTTATAAAATTGTTGTCTATAATGTCCAACACTCCATTTTCTATCAGCCTTTGAACTTGTATGGCCTCAAATTTGAATTTTTTAGTTTCCAAAGGTCTGTCAACAAGCTCTTTCCTTACAGCTTCTGTAATGTAGAATTTTCCATTGAATTTCTTCTTTAAAGGCTCAAGAACCCACAAAAGATTGTTCATCGCCAAGCTAATTACAGGCCCTGCATCAAAAATAAGCGATTTCATTGAAATAAGCTCCTTGCAATCTTCAATCTTTTTGCAACATTTACAGGCTCGCTGAATTGATCTATCAGAGTAGTTTTGCCGATGTAATGCATAAGCTCCCATTGTGAAATGCCAAGCACTTCAGATGCCCTTGCAACTGAAATTCCATGCTCGCAAAGCTTGCATCCTTTTTTTATCTGCGCCTGGTTTATAACCTCATATATGTACATCTTTAGTTTTTCATCCATTGTCCTTATAAAATTAAATATATTTTTTATTGACTTTCTGAATAA
Source organism: Candidatus Woesearchaeota archaeon (assembly GCA_018303505.1). Taxonomy (GTDB): domain Archaea; phylum Nanobdellota; class Nanobdellia; order Woesearchaeales; family GW2011-AR4. The sequence goes on along the minus strand of JAGVYA010000062.1, from coordinate 2,751 downwards.
GTCATCCTGATTATTCTTTAAATTTGAAATGCACGAATCCAGCATGCTCAATATTTTATTGTAGTCTAAATCCCTCTGTTTTCTTTCAATTATCTTTGACAAAGCGTAAATCAGAATAGCAACAGAAATGGAGTCTTCATCCTGGAAAATGCTTGCATTATGAATAACATGATTGCTTAATTCCTTTATTTCCGAACTATCACCTTCTTCCTTGACTTTAAGAATTTCAACCAATTCATTCAATACAGCTAGTATGTCCCTTTTTATTATGTCATGCATTGAAGAGATTCTTGAATTGAACATTATATAAAAGTTTTGGTTATGCTTTTAATACTACTACAAAGTAGAAAAATTTATATATAGCTTACCCAACTTCTTAGTTATGCTAACGGAAACATTTAGTGGAAGGAGACCAGAAGGGTATGAAAGGGTAGAAGAACTTAGACCATTCGTTTATAATTTTGCGAGAAAGCTTACAGGAGACCCTGTTCTAGCGGAAGACATTGCTCAAGAAGCTTTGATCAGTGCTTGGCGCTCTTATGACAGTATTAGGACTGCAAATTTAAAATCCTGGCTTGGAAGCATTGTTTTAAACAAAGTGAGACAATACAATAGAGTTAAGAAAAACAAAGTTTCAACAGTTGAAATAAGCCCGAACCTGGCTGATGGCTTTGATTTGGAATCAACGATTGAAAAACATACCACTTTAAATACAATTTCAAGAGCAGTGGACGCATTGCCACTAGATTATAGAGTTCCTTTGCTTTTGTGGATGGATGATGTTCCTTTTGAAGAGATTGCTAAATTTTATGGATTGAAAAATCCTACCGCAAAAACAAGAGTTTTTAGAGCAAGGGAAATTGTTAGAGAACAGCTACAGGCAGATGGTTACCTCAATCCTCCAGTCCCAAAATCTTCTTCACATTCTCCTTAACTTCTTCTTTCCCTTGCAACAATAGTTTCCCATTTCTATATAGAATTACAGTGCAAGGCCCTTTCATAACTGCTAATTCGTGCTCTGCCTTTGGCTTTTCAAAATGAAAGCCGAATTCCTCAAGTTTTTTTAAGTCTTCAATTGTGTGGCTTTTATGCCTCTGCTCTTCCTTCAGGAATTGTGTGAAATCTGACAAGCTTTTCTGGAATTTTTGGTTGAGCAAATCTTTGTAAGGGAACCAGCTTTTCCTAAACAATTCTGGATAATTCTCAAAATTATTCTTTAAGAACTCAACTGTTTTTGGGTCTGTCATATAGCCAGAGCCGAAATCTAAGCCAATTTGCTTTTTTATTTTTTCAACTTCTCTGTCGCCAGTGACCTTTGCTATTATTGAAGCCGCTGCAACTAATGGATAGCGCTCTGCATTGTGCTCAAGCACAATATCAATTTTTTTATTTTTTATTAATCTTTTAAGATAATTTCTGTAAGAGCTGATATTATTGCTTGGGCAGTCAATTATAGCCTTGTCAGGCTCAAATTCATTCAAAATTTCTGCTGATTTTCTGGCTTCTAATTTATTAAGATTTAAGCCGTCATGTCCGTGAACTGCTTTGTCTATTTCCTGTGGCTGAAGAACAAAGACTCTGTAATGTTTTAAAACCCGCAAAAGTTTTGGATATGCCTCTTCACGTTCAGAAGCAGTCATTAATTTTGAATCCTTGGGTTTTAGGGCAATTAATTTTTTTAAATTCTCTTCGTCAATCAGAGCGCCGCACATTACCATTGGGCCTAAAACCGGACCTCTGCGACTCTCATCAATACCGCAAATCAGCATCAAAACACCTTTTTATTGGGATTATTTAATAATTAGATAAATCTTTTGATTTTATTTATATTCTTTTTATTGCTAAACCCGACCAAGTCAATCCATCTTTTCAGTTGTTCTTTGCCATTTAGCTGAATTCTAATCTTTCCTTTTCCAATATTATAAGCACCAAACTTAAAGTTATATTTTTTAAGTATCTCTATAAATTGGCTTTGCATTGGTGATGGACATACTTTCATCTCTAATCTTGGATAAATAATTCCATTATTATTAGTTGTTACTAAAGCTCCATCTGTATCGAAATAACCTCTTATAACCATTACGTCTAATCTGTCTTTTAAGAACTGCTCTTGGATTAAAGCTCTTTTCCATTTAGGAGATAATTTTAATCCAACATCTTTTATAAGAAAATTAATTATTTCTTTATTAAATATGAAAATGTCAATGGTATTTTCATTATTCCTTTTCTTTATGTGTGGTTTTACTTCAAATAACATTTCAATCAAGTTACTAACATATTTGGTATATTCTTTATCTTTGTTAGAATCAAGTGTAATCTTTAACCTATTATGGCATTTAGAATTAATATTTTTCAAACAAATTGAACCATCACCTAATAATATACCTACAAATTCCGCCAAGGTAATGCTTTTATCTATTTCCATTTTATTCAACCTCCAAAGTTTTTATTTTGCTATGAACTTTGGAGTCAAGTAAAAAGAGAACGTTAAGCGAAACTGCGTAAAAGGCTTTTGCTGATAAGCAAAAGACTTAATTTGGCAGTTTTGCGTGTTCTCTTTTTCAGAATTAGCGGAGTTATCCTTTATATATCTTAGGCGAAGATGTCCAGTGGTTGATGTCCCACCATATATTATAATCATTCAACTTCGAGGGCAATTCCAAGTTAAGTGTCAAAACACGTAAATAACCTTCTTCTTCAAAAATTTTCGGACGCGGGCAGCTTTAGCTGCCTTTGTCCGGAGCGTGTAAA
>JAGVYA010000017.1 GCA_018303505.1 Candidatus Woesearchaeota archaeon | reverse complement strand
TTTAAGGAATTTAAAATGCAATTACGAGAACTCCCCAAACGAATGACTTAACGAAATGTCCCCCTTAATTTATGTTCTTGATTGCTCACTTTGTTCGCTTGATTGAACGACAAGCCACTAAAAATTACTTTGCGGTCGCAATTTTCCCGAACTGCGTAGCGGGAAAAGAACTTAACAAGAATTAGTTGCAATTGGCGGGCGAGCTAGAAAGTTTTTTATAATAAACTCAATAAACTAACTATATGAAGAAACAAAATTTAATTATCATAACAATACTTGTTATTGGCATAGGAACTGTTATCTTGTCCTACTTTTTGCAAACGCCTCAACAGTCCAAATTTTATCCTGAACCTAACTGGGTAACTGATATAAAAAACAAAGTAGATCTAGATAAATGCGGATCGACAAATTGTGAAGCTTGTGATAAGGAAAAATGTCTTGAATACCCTGATTCATGCAAGGTTACCTCTGCCAGATATGCTTGTGGACCTGCTTGTGATGCAGCAATAATTTTTTGCATAAACTCTGGACCAGCAGAAACAGGAATGGATACATACTGTGACTCTGATAATGATTGTTGGTGTCGTGCGTTCACAGGTGCACAATTTATTCCTGGAGAAAGAGTTCCACATATTTGTAATTTGAATACTAATCGTTGTGAACCATGTTACTATGAATAAACCGCTCGCCCGCCAACTTTGATTTTTTGCCTTCGGCATCGTTGCACTAAAAATCAACCACTCCAAGTATTCGTGGGCAACTAACAGCGATTATACAAAATTGAGAAAAAAGGCTATTTTTGAATAGGGCGAGATTAACTCACTAACGTTACTACTATTTAGTACTCTAAAATAGAAAGATTTATAAGTAGTAGATGGATAATGTATGTTTATGTCAAGAGAGCCAAAGGTGGATAGAGTAAAATTTCAAACTGATTTAGAGAAGTATTTTAGAGATAGTCCTAATTCTCCATTCTTGGTTTTTGATGGTTCACTTCATTTGGAAGAACCAGAAAATCACGGTTTGTACACAGATGTTTCTGGAATTGATACGCTTGTAGTTAAAGTAGGCACTAGCATAATAGCTCATGATGAATATCAAAGAACCATATACAATATGAACTGCATCTCAGAAGATTTAACTCGATTGAGAGAAGAAAGAGGTTTGAATATACTTTTAGTTACATCAGGCGCAATTGGACTTGGAAGGAAAGCAAGGTTAAGAAAAGATGAAAGAATACCTGAAAAAGAAAAGGATACACCAGCACAAAAAAGATTAGATGCTATAGAAGGTCAATTTTTGCTTTACGAATTGTGGAGGCACCATTTTTTTCCACAATTGGTGGGCGAGTCTCTTGTAACGCATGACGACATTAGAGACCCTCAAAAAAATGCGAAGTTACTAAGAAAATATCAAAAGTTGCTTTCTGAAGGCAGAATACCTGTTATAAATGAAGACGATAAAAGAAGTTTGGAAGAAATAGATATTTTACTAAAAGGAGAAAGAGCATTCAGAGACAATGATAGTTTAGCTAGCCTACACGCACAGTTTCTAAAGGGAACTGGTTACAACCCTCTTTTAGTTATATTGTCAAATACAGATGGAATTTATACTGCAGAATCTATTAGAAATGGAAATTATACACCAATAAGAGTTGTTAAGAACACACTAGGGCTAGAAGAGCAAGTATTACTTACAAAAGAAGAAGAGAGAGCATTACCTAAATCTACCAAAGGCAGGGAGGGGGGTGGAAAATCAAAAATTGAGGCTGCAAGAGATGCAGCATCAGATGGTGTATATGTAGTTATAGCTAATGGACAATTTTGTAATCATGATGCACCTTATCAAGAAAGAAAAAGAGGTTCACAAAGAAAGTATGATGTCTTAGATTCTATTTTAGATGGAAGGGTATTAGGAACCAGATTTCTCCCACGTAATTACGTTGCAAGGAAAATGCCAAGATAAAATAGTACCGACAATTGAATATGACTAAATAAAAACCAAAATGCTCAACCAATCACTTCAAATCCTAAAACAAATGCAGTACCCGACAGGGCTTTTTGCAGCTAGCAGGATGACTGACAAGACAGGATATAATTTGGCATGGATAAGGGACAATGTATATACAACACTTGGATTGGAAGCTGCCAAGAAATACAGCATTGTCAAAAAAACATTGAGGGCTTTGCTTGACATACTTCTCAAGCATGAATACAAGATAGAATGGGCAATAAGGGAAAAGCCAAAGCATCATTACCAGTACATTCATGCAAGATACGACCCAATCACAATGGAAGAGATTTGGGAAGAGTGGGGCAACAAGCAGAATGACGCAATAGGCGCCTTTTTGTTTAGGATTGGCGATTTAGAAGAAAAAAGAGTCAAAATTGTAAGAGATGAAAATGACTTGAGAATTCTGCAAAAGCTGGTTTGTTACTTGCAAAGCATTGGGTATTGGCATGACAAGGACAATGGCATGTGGGAAGAGAATGAAGAAGTGCACGCTTCTTCTATAGGCGCATGTGTTGCTGGATTAAAGAAAATCAGCAAATTTGTTGATGTTCCACAAAACTTGATCAAGAAAGGAGAAGAGGCATTAAACAAATTACTGCCTCGTGAATCAGAAACAAAGGAAATAGACCTGGCTTTGCTTTCTTTAATATATCCATACAATATTGCAACCCAAGAGCAAAGAGATGCTATTTTGAAAAATATTGAGGGAAAACTTGTTAAGGAAAAGGGCGTTATAAGGTATACTGGGGATAAATACCATTATAGAAACGGTGAAGCACAATGGACAAAAGGATTGCCTTGGCTGGCAATTATCTACAAACAAATAAACAAGCCTGATAAGTATGCCTTCTATATGAGAAAGACAATACAAGTAATGAATGAAAAAGGCGAGTTGCCAGAATTGTATTATGCAAATAGCCAAGAGCACAATGAAAACTGCCCTTTGGCTTGGTCACAAGCATTGTTTGTTGTAGGGTTGAAGGATTGAGATGGAAGGTTTAGAAGGAAAATTGACAAGGAGAGAATTTTAAAACTTTTAAAAGGTGGTATAGGATCTTTAGTAGCAGTTAAGTCATTGCCTCAAATTGCTTTTGCGCAAAGAAGAGTACTCTTCCAGAAAAAACTTAATATAAGGAAATTAAGCACAATTCAGGCTTTAAATTGATAAAAAGCCGTTAAATAATCTTATTAACCGCAGAAATGGAGAAATTAACTCTTTTATGCTTAAAAACTTGTTATTAGGCTTTTAGTGCGTGAAATTTTTGGACATTTTTGTACATTTAACTCAAAGAACGTCCATATGCCTTGTATAATAATTTTTGTCCGTGAGTATAGCAGGCTTTATACTTTAATTTTTTCTAACATTGCATAGAATTCTGATAGAACATCACTGCTTAAGTATAATTTATTGCTTATTAAATGATTTACAACATCAATAGCTTCTTTCTTATTCATTATTATCTTCTTTTTAAGTGCTAATAAAATAACATACAATGTCCCATGACATTCTATTCCTAATGTGTTAGCAATAAACACGGCTTTTTTATCATCAATTATCAATGGTTGCTTAAGCTTTAAAGCTAAACCCAATGAGCTTGATTCTCCAACACCCAATAAGTTAGTTACTTCACGAGATTTATGAACTTTAACCCAATTGTCTTCTTCTACTGCTTTTTTTACAGCTATTGTTTCCGCATAATTTGGTTTAAATATAATCTCTTTATAAACTTGCTCAGAAATGTGTATATTGCTAAATAACTTGCTCAAAATCTCAAGTCTGCCTATTTTACCAAACGCTATAATTGGTGAAGAATTAACAACTACCACTTTAGCCAAAAACTGCTTTGAAATCCCGCCTTAGATCTTCCTTTGTGTAGTTTATCGGAATATGACGCTGTGCAGCTTCTTCCATAAAATCTGATATTTGCATTTTTGCTAATTCTGCAGCTTTGCCCAAGCTTAAGTTTCTTTTGACATACTCATTTAGGGCATATTCTAATCTTTTCTGCTTTACAGCTGATTCAAGCAATTTTCTTATTATATTTGATTTGTCTGTGTGCTCAACTTCAGCAAAAAATTCTATATCTTTCTTAATTTCATTTGGTACCCTCGCAATTACTCCTTCTGCCATTTTTTCACCCTTGTTTACAATAAGTACTTATTGTAAACACTTATATATAAATCTTTCGGTTTAAATTTAAAGTACTTCATCTATTAATTCTATGTACATTGCGTTGCCCCATGCTTGATTGAAGCAGCCTTTGCTTTCTAATTGCTTAGCAGAGCTTAATTCTGCATGGCATCCAATGCATCCTTTCCAAAGGATTTCTTCAGTGCTTGCATCAATTATTTTTTGAATTTGTTTTTTAAATTTATTTTTATTAATGCGGTTTAAAGTTAATGCTCCTATATTATTTATCCAAAACCAAGAATCGCCTCTGTGATAGCTTTTTGTATTTTCACCAGTGCTTGCTTCAGTGAATAAGGTATTATTTTTGTCTATTGTTGACAAACCTCCAAAATCCAGCCAGAGTTTTTTCAATGCATTTTCAAAGCAGGTTTCCCATTCTTTATTTGTCAGCAATTCTGGATAAGCGTAAGCTGCTATGAAGATATTCGGCCTGATTTTAGAATCGTTTAACCCGTCAGCAAGAATTTTTCCATTCCAGAATTTATCTTTAACTTTCATTTTTAAAATATTTTCAAACACCTTGTATTTCTGGTTTTGAGTAATCTCAAACATCAGCTTATACATGCTCAACCTTAAAGCTTGTATCTCTAATCTAATTCCACTTCTGCTGTCATTTTCAAACTCTGTATCCATCCATGTTTCAAGCTTGTCATTAACCTCAAAACCAGCTTTTGTATGGTGTTTTAACAGCCCATTCATGGATTTTTCAAGAGCGCTTTCTATTTCGTACAATGTTTTGTGGTACTCATTTTCTTTTTTGCGCACAATCAAATTGCACTTTTTCATATATTCTTTTATTCTTAAGTTAGTGTTTTGTTTGATTGACTTCATTGACTTTTTTATTAAATTTATAATGTCCTTATTTTTATTTATTTTTTCTATAGCTTCTTTGCACCTCAAAAACAGCCATCCATGGGCATCAGCATTTCCTAGATTTTTTGAATTCTGCTGTCCGACAAGATTTTGCAATCTGCCATCATCGTTTATCTTATTTAAGTAATCAAAAAGTATTTTCTCTGCTAACTCCTTGTTAATTTTTGATATAGCCTTTAATGAAATTAAAGTATCCCTTGCCCAGAACTGGAAAAACCAAGGCAATCCTGCAAAAAGCCCATAATTAGCTTTTTGATTTACAACTAAATTGTTCAAAGAATTAAAGGCATTGATGTAGGCAATCTTTATTTCCCTGCTTATTTTTCCATTGCTGGATATTTTTTTTATTGATTCACTTTTTAACAAATTTAAAAAATCCTCTTTTTCCTTGTTTTTTATTTCATGAATGTTATTAAATACATGTTCGCATTCTTTTATTGCGTCATTCTTGTTTTTTGACATTGAAAAAACAAATCTGCTGCCTGCCAGCCTTAAAGCGCAATAAACATATCTTTTATATGGGGGTGATTTTCTTTCCTCATCATATGAATAATGCCTTTCAATCCACCTGTCAATTTTGCTGTATGCATTTTTATCGCTTTTAATTGCCAAATACAAAATGAATTCTTCTGCATCATCAGTTGTATCTTCTCTTCTATCTGTTTTCTTTGTAAATTTCACAATTATACGGCCTTTTTCCTCAAAAATATCATAATGCCTGCCCCACTCCCTATTGCCAGTAGATGCCTTGCAGTCCAAAAACAAGTTAATTTCATTATCGCTGTTTAATTCATAGATTAATGAGTTAAAGCCCATTGGCATTGTGAATGATTCAATAATATCCTCTTTTCTTCTTTCAGCAAAATAGAAACCATTTTTTAAATTAAAAACATTGTTATTACCATTAATCTCTATATTCTCGATAAATTTATACATATCCATTGTTTTTTCATCAAAATAGAACAAGCCTTGGTATCTGGAAGAAGGCGCATTATAAAAACTGCAATAACTTCCCTTTTTGTTTGTCAGCAGAAATCCTACATTCTCGTCTACATTCCTGTTTAAGCTTAATATTCCCAAGCTGTGAACTACTTCCATGTGACCCCAGCTATTTATATGCTTTATCAACAGCCATATTATGGGCTTCGATGTAATTATTTACAAAAATTTTCCAGTCAGCCATCGATGCAGTTTTTCTTGCCTGAAGCTTATTTGCAATTCTGTCCTCCTTTGAAAGGTTTGCAAAATTAAACATAACATCAACTAATTGGTTTACAACATCGCCATCGCTTTTATTCAGTCTTTTCAGCACAAAAATTCCAGGTGTTTCGCTTTGCAGGCACTCACTGCAGAAGTATCTCCCAAATCCGGCTAAATCAGTTGTGACAGACGAAACCCCTAAAGCCCCTGCTTCCAAGGGAGTGTATCCCCATGGCTCATAATAGCTTGGAAAAATTCCAAGATGAGAGCCTTGCATGGCTTCATAGTAATTTAGATTCAGCAATCCATCTGCCCCGCTTAAATAAATTGGATAATAAACAATCTTGACAGGATCCTGCTCTTCATTTTTTAGCCCTGCTGATACAATGGTTTTTAAGATTATATCATTCTCGTCATATAGGTCATGCGTCAATAAAGGAGGATTGCCCTTTTTGATAAACCTTGCAACCCTTATTTTCATTTCTGTAAGAAAGTCGCTGTCAAATAAGTCTTCTTTAGCAGCCTTTTTGTTTGATACAAATGAGTAAATGATATTTTTCTCAACATCATCTATGACCTCTTCAAGCGCATCCTTTATATCTTGGTATTGGGTTTTATTTTCCAGCAGTTCCGGCCTTATATTCCTGAAATTTGCAGGCACCCATATAAATGCGATTATTGTCATCTTGCTTTTTAATTGCTTTAATTTTTCATTTAATCTTCCCAGAGCTCTTATGTAGATGTCTATGCCCTTGTCATGAAACTCGTAGCGGCCTGCAATGAAATAAACTAAAGTGTCTTTCAGGTCAAATGTATAATATGGAAAAAAATAGTAAAGCATGAATTCCCTTACCCTATCGCGCTGGAGCCTGTGCTTTATTGCAACCTCCTCAAATGTTGGAAACTTGCTTATGTCCAATCCATTTGGCAGTAATAAGTCTGGCTTTTTCTTCAATAAGTGCTCTGCCTCCATTCCAGTTATCTCGCTTACAGTTGTAAATACATCAGCGAATGCAGCTGAATTTTTTTCAACAAGGTGCTTTGACCCTATATTGTACTTGTAAACTTCCTGGTCAGGGTTTATTTTGCTCCACACATTGTAAATGTCAACATTTGAGCTTGCCAGTGTCCTTCCTAGCACAGTAGCATGCGTTGTGAATACAGTTGCAACCTTAGCATTCTTTTTTTTAATATAAAGCAGCCCAGCTCCTGAAAGCCATTCATGAAAATGCGCAGCAATTCTCTTATCATTATAACAGCTTGATAATTTTTCAATAAGCATTCCAACTGCATATGCCCAGACAACAGGCTCGTCATAGTCATTTGGAGCCCTTAAGGAATCAATCTTGTACCAGTCCCAAAGCTCGCGCTTTATATCATTAATCCTGTGCTTGTAATTTACAAAGTCTATAAGAATTACAAATGGATTGCCTTCGCTAATCCACCTTCCAAAATGGCAGATAATCCCCAATTTTTTTAATTCCTCAAAAGGCATCTTGCAAAATTCATTTGGCACTTCTTCCTGAAATTCAGCAATTGCTTTCGAAGCAAAATAAGGCCCAATAAGGAAATAATTGCTTCCGTACTGCTCAGCCATTTTTGCTGTTTTTGACTTGACAACTGTATAGATGCCCCCTACCTTGTTGCACACTTCCCACGAAACCTCAAACAAAATATCTGCTTTTTTTTCCATTGATTACCTATTTTGTTCCCCAATATATAAATTTTTGACACCACTTAGAAGGAAAAATAATTTTTAAGGAAATTTTTTATTATGTAATTCAAATAGCAAAATGAACAATATAATCGGCATAGCCTTGAATTCTGTAAACCCAGATGAGAGGGTTATAAGGATTGCTTTTCCTAAGGAAGAAGAAAATGCAATTATCGACATGCTAGAGAGGACTGGCATCAGAGTCAAAAGGGAAACTTACCCTTACTAAAAAGAGGTGTTAACATGAAAACTCCAAGCCTTAAACAGCAGTATCTTGGAGACTTAAATAGGAAGCTGAACGCCATAAGAAGGCAAATGAATAATGAGATAAAAGAGAAAGAGATTGGAAGGAAAATTTAATACTAGAATATGCTAAACTATTGTTTGAAAATGGAAAAAAAGGTAATTGTGGAAGGTGTGGAAGCAGTATTTAAGAGGTTAGGTCCAGGGAAGGCTATAAAGTTCTTTCAGAGCATGGGTCTAAGCAAAGGAGACAGCGTAAAGGAGATTGAGTCTATTACTGAAAAGATGAGCAAAGAAGACATTATGAAAGGCATTAGGAAATCCAGAAGAGCATAGATTATTAATTTCCTTTCAGGGCATAGTTGTATTATACAGAGAACTTGGACATATGGAAACTATAAAATTTCTGCAGAGACTAGGAATAAGCAAGGGAGATTCTGTAAATGAAATTGAAAGCATTACAGAAAAATTCAGCCGAAAGGAAGCATTGGAAAGACTTAAAAAATACAAGAAATAGAGTTAGATTTTTTATTTTTATTGTTTAAACGAAAACAAAATTTATGCGTTAAGTTTAAATATTTCATTATTTTTTATGCTTATATCTTGGGTTGTCGGCTAGTGAGGCTCCAAACAAAAATACCTCTACGCCGCATCAGCTCAAGAAATTTTTAATTCTCAAAAATTTCTCCGCAATAAGGGCATTGAATGTATTTCTCTTTAGAATCACCAACAGAAATCAATTTTCCGCAAAGTTTGCATTTTATTTCAGGCACAAATAAACATATCTAAAGTTTCATTTAAGAATTTTTCTCTAATTTTTTATCTCTACAATTTTTACCTGCTTATTTTCTTCTTCAGTCAATGAAGAAGGAATTTAAGAAAACAAAAGATTTGCTTCTTTTGACCGAGGATACTGAGAAAAAAGAATACGGCATTCACTTTATGCCAATATGGAAATGGCTACTAACAAATTCAGACAAAAATAAGTGAGTTAAACAATAACTTTTTATACTTTGAAGTTCTAACTAAAATAGGAATAACATATAGGTATTATAATAAAAGGGTGGTATTAATCAATAGAGAAGATTATTCTATAAAAAGAACCTTTATTGAGATAAGAAACTCTATTCTCCTTTCTCTTGCCTCTGGACAGAAAACAATAAACCAGATTTCCAGCGAAGCCCAAGTTAATTGGAAAACTGTTGAGCGCCATCTCATTTATTTAACCGGCAAGGGATGGGTTCGCGAAGTCTTTAGTTCTGCTTATGTGCGAATTTATGAATTGACTGCTTTTGGCAAAGACTATCTAAGAAAAAATATCTCAAAAACTGTTCGTATATCGGATGACAAAATAATAAAGATTAATGGTGAGCAATAGCAATGAAAGTTTTAATGTTTGGATGGGAATTTCCGCCTTTGAGCACTGGCGGACTTGGAACTGCATGCTACGGGTTAACCAAGAGTTTGAGCAGGAAAGGCGTAGAGATAACTTTTGTACTGCCTTACTCCTTTGATGCTGATAATGCTGATTTTCTTAGATTAGTTTCTGCAACAAATGTTAAAATAAAAAGAATAGCCTCTGCTTTGCAGCCTTATATGAGCTCGCAGGAATATAGAAAATCTATGGGAAAAAAGCCAAGCCAAAAAATTTATGGATCAACATTGTTCGATGAGGTGCATAGGTATACTCTAGCAGCTGAAAAAATTGCCGAGGAAGAGGACTTTGATGTTATACACTGCCATGACTGGATGACTTTTGGAGCCGGAATAAGGGCCAAGAGGAAGAAGAACAAGCCATTAGTGATGCATGTCCATGCAACAGAGCTTGATAGGACTGGAGGCCATAAAGTCAATCAGCATGTCTATGATTTGGAAAGGCATGGAATGCACAAGGCAGACAAAGTTATTGCTGTAAGCAATTTCACAAAAAATAAAATTGTAACTCATTATGGAATACCACCAGAAAAAGTGAAAGTTGTGCATAATGCAGTTGACTTTTCGCAGCATTATTATGATGAGGACTTTGAGCTCAAGAAAACAGACAAGGTTGTGCTGTTTTTAGGCAGGGTAACTTTGCAGAAAGGGCCTGACTATTTTGTTTATGCTGCAAAAAAAGTGCTGGAGCATGAGAAAAATGTAAAGTTTGTAATCGCCGGCTCTGGAGACATGGAGCCATTCATTATTGAGAAAGCTGCAGAGCTTGGCATTGCAGACAAAGTGCTGTTTGCAGGATTCCTAAACCAAGATGATGTTGAAAGAGCATATAAAATGGCAGACTTATATGTTATGCCCAGCGTTTCAGAGCCATTTGGAATAACGGCTTTGGAAGCTATGAAGAATAAAGCGCCTGTTATTGTTTCGAAGCAAAGCGGCGTTTCAGAAGTAATCAGGCATTGCCTTAAGGTTGACTTTTGGGATGTTAATGAACTAAGCAACAAGATAATCTCGCTTTTGAGGTACAAGCCGCTGCACGAAACTCTGAAAGATAACGCCTATTTCGAGGTAAAAAAGTTTAATTGGGATATTCCAGCAGAAAAATGCATTGAAACTTATAATGAGCTGATCAGCAAAGATTAAATATAAGGTTAAATTCAATAAAAAATTTCAATAGAATAAATCAATAAAACAAAAAATTGAATACATAAATATTCAACCCGTCGAGATGCGAGTGAGCAGTCGAATGCGAAAGCTCGGGTAGATGCGAGAGCTCGCCTCTCGCTCGCTCATTCACCCGCTCGCTTATCTCACCGAACTCGCTTACAAGTCGGTCGCACGCAACTCAATAATTTTTCGCCTCGAAATTATTCATTGAAATAATGAATAAATGGGCGAGGAGTTGCTCAATGGCAGAAGAGCAACGACGAGCACAATAATTCATCGCAAATCGAAGATTTGCGAGTGTGATCGAAAATTCCTTTGGAATTTATCGACATGTTGCGAAGCAACGGATTGAAGATTAAAAATAAAGAATCAAAAATAAACTACAAAAATGGTAAGCGTATGCTTTTATTTCCAGATTCATCAGCCAATTCGGCTTGGAAAGTACTCTGTCTTTGATATTGGGCATCACAAAGGTTATTTTGACGAGCGCAAAAACGAGTCAATAATAAAAAAAGTAACCCATAAATGCTATCTTCCAGCAAACAAGATTATTCTTGACATCATCAATAAGACTGACGGAAAGTTTAAGGTTGCATACAGCATGACAGGCATAGTGCTCGAGCAATTGGAAAGATACGCTCCAGAAGTGATTGACAGCTTCAAGGAGCTTGTCAATACTGGATGCGTGGAGATTCTGGACGAGACTTACCATCATACAATTTCTTATTTATACTCAAAAGAAGAGTTCAAGGAGCAAGTTGAGCTGCACAGCAGAAAAATAAGGCAGTTATTCAACTTCAGGCCAAAGGTTTTCAGGAACACAGAGCTTGTTTACAGCAATGAAATTGCTTCATTTATTGAAAAAATGGGCTACAAAGGAATTCTGGCAGAAGGGGCAGACCATATTCTGCAGTGGAGAAGCCCTAATTTTGTATACACGCCAAAAGGACTGAAAAATATCAAACTGCTTTTGAAAAATTACAGATTGTCTGATGATATTGCGTTCAGGTTTTCTGAGAAAGGCTGGAAGGAATTCCCATTAACAGCTCCAAAATATGCCAATTGGATTAATCAGATTAATGGCAATGGCAATGTTGTCAATCTGTTCATGGACTACGAGACTTTTGGAGAGCATCAATGGGAAGACAAGGGCATTTTTGAATTTTTGAAGCATTTGCCGTTTGAAATATTAAAGCACAATGACAATGATTTTGTCACGCCAAGCGAGGCAATAAAAAGATATGAAGCAGTTGCTGAGCTTGATTTCCCGCATTATGTAAGCTGGGCTGACATTGAAAGGGACTTAAGCGCATGGCTCGGCAATAGGATGCAGCAGGAAGCTATAAAAGAAATTTATCTTTTAGAGCCTTCTGTTAAACTTTCAAGAAATCCTGCTTTGATTGATGAATGGAGGAAACTGCAGACAAGCGACCATTTCTATTACATGTGCACTAAATGGTTTAATGACGGCGATGTGCATAAATATTTCAATCCTTACGACAGCCCTTATGATGCTTTTATCACATACATGAATATTTTGAATGATTTCAGAATCAAGGCTAATAAGTTGGGAGAGGTTAAGGTTGTGGAATGATCTGAATAAATTTATAAATAGTTATCTACTCCTTAGTAATTATGGATGAAACTACTAAGCCAGAGGGCAGATCTTTAATTATTCCTGCCGTTTCTTTTAGATTACCAAAACCAATGACTTCAGAAGATTTTTTAAGCAAGGTCCCTACTTATGTTTCGAATGTTGTGTCTGACGGCATGATAACCTCAATTGACGGCAGATTAAATGGACAACCCTTTCATGCAACATGGCCCGCAGGCGTATATGTAACTCGTGATGAACAATCATACTACCTAAGACTTAATTTCCCCCAACAAAGTATTGCTTTTTATGAACGTAGACGTGGAAATCAGGGACCTGCTTTTGCGATAAATTATTCAAAGAGAGAGCCTGAGGAAAGAGATGGAGAACGCAGAAAGGTTATCCATGTCCACTTACACTGTAATAATCCTGAAGGAAGGTATAGTTTTGACACAGACGCAGAAATTAATAATAAAGATTTAGAGCGACTCAAAGCAATTGCTGATTATCTAAAGCCAACCATTGACATGTGGCACAATATTGGTAATGTAAATTCGATAAAATTAATGAATTCACGTGGTAGAGGAACACTAGACAGTTTGGTAGTGCCTCAAAGCGAGTAGTTCCTGATATAGCGTTTATCTAACTTCTTAAAAACCGCAAACCAGCGAAAATTTACAATTTTCGGGGCTTTTCGGAATTAAAATTCCGAAAACTATAAAAATAACAAGATATTTAAAGTAAAAATATAGAAGGTGATAGATAGTATGGGTAAAAAAAGAGGCAAATCATCAAAAAAGACCCTTGAGACTGCTGTTAAGTCTAATCCTAAAAAGCCGCTGCAAACTGTTGAGGTTATTATAAGAAAAAAAGTTCTAGGGGAAGCTCCTGTTGAGCAGCATTTTGTTGTTGCAGACGGAAGGAAATTAAAGAATATAATTGAGCTTGCAGACGCTCTTGAGACAATGAGTGAAGAGATCTTTAGGCATCATGTTAATGAGGCCAAGAATGATTTTAGCAATTGGGTTAAAGATATTTTTTACGACCACAGCCTGGCTGAGGATATTGCAAGAGCCAAGAACAGGCTTGAAACTCAGATTGCAATATTGCGAAGATTAGTAAAGGAGTTGATGTAGATGGCAACAAAAGATGAAGCAAAAAGGTACTTATGCAATACCTCTCCTGAGCAATGCTTCTGGGTCAATAATGGGCCTATATTGAAAAACCTGGAGGAATTGGCAGATGCATTGCCCGATATGAATGATGAAACTTTCAATCATCATGTCAACAGCGAAAAGAACGACTTCAGCAATTGGGTTAAGGACATAATTGGCGACAATAAGTTGGCAAATGACCTGTTAAGCTCTAGGGGCAGGGACTCTGCTGTGAAGAAGATAAGAAGCAGATTGAATTCTTTGAAGAAGAAGGCTGGTTAGAGGCATATCGGGACCGGTGTTATACGTAGCGAACCTTTGATGGTGAGCGGAGTTTTTTTCTGCCCGAAAACTTATGTGTCGAAAATCGCAAATTTTATAGTGAATAGTTACGATTTTCGAGCACGCTCAAAAACCATGCAGATAGTTTGCGATAAGCAACTGCCACCATGTCTATGACCTGTGGTTTTTGACGAGTTCTGGGTTTTATGCAATAAAGTACGTATAATCCACAGAGATTATGCGTAAGAACGAAGTCTAAGTTTTCGGTTTAAATTTTTAAAGAAGGGTTTGGTATAAAGGTTTAAATATTTAATTTACTTTGCTATCAATAGTCACTAACTCTTCACCATCTTCTTGCATTAGAGTTAATGCAACATCCTTTTGAGTAAGTTGACTTAGACGTTTAATCATTTCTTGTGTTACTTGTCTTGCTCTTTCATAAGGTACTTCTCCTTCATCAGTTTTAACATGAAAAGGATAAGGTATACCTCCTAATAAATACTCCAATTCACAGCCATAATCAATTCGTTTTATGGTATGATTTGTAACTACTTCGTTAAACGCTTGCATAACATCTCGCGTTGCTTGACTGGTTGCTCTTCTTTCTCTAAATAACCTATAATCACCAATGATAAGGTTTCTTCTATCTTGTATAAAAGGCTCAAAAAATTTTGTGTCAGGAGAAAGTTCGGTAACCAAATGAAATTCTGCTCCATCAGACCTCTTCCAGCTAAAATTATAGTAATTCTTTTGTTCCGGAAATAATTTTAATTGTGTTCCACTCTGCATTTTAGTTGTTATAATTCGATAGTGGTATATAAATTTTTTGGTTTTGTCTCTAAGCTCTTTTCCGTCAAGATACAGACCAAACTCTCTCACTTTAAACCCTTTAGTTTCTCGAAGATAACTTCCAGCAAAAATTCCAACAGCGAAATGTGAGCGAGTTCGTGTGAAATGCGAGAGTTCGTCTCTCGCTCGCTCATCTCAAAGCTCACTCGCATTCGTCTGGGTGAGAATTGAGTGCAGAGGATTTTTCCATACGAAGTGGGGAAAAATCCTTTGCGAATAGGGTTTTCACCAAGAAAACCCGTGTTCGAACCCTGCGTTGTTGTTGGAATTTTTGTTTTCACATGTCGGAAATCGCAAGTTACAGAAATAAATTACAACGATTTCCGAGCATGCTCAAAAACCATAACAATTTACAATAAATCTTGATGGTTTTTGACAACCCTTTGATGGTTTTGAAAATTATCATCGAGAAATTTTGGAAGCGAAAAAAGGGCAGAAAAAAATTACGTATAAGCACTAGTTTTCCGATAAATTTAAATACCACTATAAAATATCCAGCCGAGCCATGCTTATGATCACAATAAAAGGCTTATTCTGTCTAAGGTGAGAAAATGGAAGGAGAAGACCAAAGGGAATGCCCAAGTTGTGGCACAGTCATTGAGGAAGGCGAAGTTGAATGCCCTTCATGCGGAGAAAGCTTTATAGACGAGGACGAGCCGCTTTAAAACTATATGGGGTGAGTTAAATGAAAAGTTTTTTTGACGACGACGATGATGGCAATGGATATGACGAAGACGGCGATGACAATTAAGTGAAAATGCACGAATACACAAAATACGAGCATGCCAGGATTATAGGAGCAAGGGCATTGCAGATTTCTATGGGCGCTCCATTTTTGATCAAGCTAAGCGATGAAGAGCTTAAAAATATAGGCTATAATGCAGTTGAGATAGCAAAGCTTGAGTTCAAGCAAGGATTAATACCAATAACAGTAAAGAAGCCTATGCCAGGCTCAACCAGCAAGGACACTCCAGTAAAGCCATTTGACCAGACAAAGCTTGAGTAATGTCAAAAATCTGGAATTTTTGAGCATTTCCAAATGTCAAAAATGCTTTTACATTTTTGAACACCCGAAAATCGAAGATTTTCGATGAATCAAGTGAGAAACTATGCGAAAAGCGAATGAGCAAACACAATTTAAAATTGATTTTTGATAACAATGGGAAGAATAAAAACATTATTAGTTAAAAGAATTGCAAATAAGCTTGTCAAGGAGCATGGCCAGGAATTCACTTCAGAATTCAACAAGAACAAGGAATTAGTTGAGAAATACACCAATGTATCTTCTACAAAAATGAGGAATGTCATAGCAGGCTACACAGCAAGACTGGTTAAGCAGAGGATGATAAGCGAAAGCCAGCCAAGAAGAAGAATGCATGAAGAGGATTTGAGCAAGTTTTATGAATAAAAAATCATTTCCTGAACTTTTCTTTCAACTTTTTCTCAACAATTTGTGGCACAAAGCCTTTTACAGGGCCATGAAACATTGCAATTTCCTTTATTATGCTTGAGCTTAAGAATGCATAGTCATCCTTTGTCATGATAAAGATTGTTTCTATGTCTTTTGAAAGTTCCCTGTTGAGCAATGCCCTAGAAAACTCAAACTCAAAATCAGTAATTGCCCTCAAGCCCCTTATTATGACATTTGATTTTTTCTTTTTTACATAGTTCAGGAGCAAGCCATCAAAATTCTCAACCTCAATGCGATTATTGTGTTTTTTAAGAGCCTCTTTTAGCATGCCAATTCTTTCTTTTGCTGTGAATGTTGGCGCTTTTTGCGGATTGTCGCCAACAACAACATAAAGCCTGTCAAATAATTTCAATGCCCTTTCAATAATGTCCATATGCCCGTTTGTGACAGGGTCAAATGTTCCAGGATAAACAGCTGTTTTCATTTGATTATTTGAATTTTTTATTTGTTTTTATTTGAATTTACAATATGCTCCGCAATATTAGTGCTCGATGTCGCTTTCCTGCCATATCGCGACATCTCGCCTATTTATCTTCTACTTTTTTGATAATATTCATAACTTGCTTTTCCAAATGCTCCAAATCCCCGTTATTGTCAATCACAAAATCCGCATGCTTAAGCTTCTCGCCAAGAGGCATCTGCGACTTTAAAATCTTTTCTATTTTTTGTTTTGGATATTTTTTGTTTAATCGTTTTAGTATATTTTTTATATCGCATTTGACAACAACAATCTTGTCTATAAGGTTTTTTGTCTTGGTTTCCAGCAATAACGGAGCATCTATGACAATTTTTGTTTTGTCTTTGCATTTTTGTTTTATTTTTTTTATTCTATTTTTTATTTCATTAATAATGATTGGATGCGTTATTGAGTTTAATTTTTTTAATTTTGCATTATCATTAAAAACAATGTTGCCTAATTTTTCCCGGTCAATGTTCTTGTTTTTATCTAGAAGTTTATTTCCAAATTCTTTGATTATTTTTTTGTAAGCAAATGAGTTTTTTTTAATAATTTCATGCCCGATTTCATCAGCGTCTATCCTATTGTACCAATGCCTGCTGAACAATTTTGCAACAGTTGTTTTGCCGGAGCCGATTGAGCCTGTGATGCCGAGTATCATTTTTTACATGCTCTCAAAAAAATTTCCCTGCTTATTTGTAAATCACGTTTAACTATTTTGTTCAGGAGTCCTCTATCAATTTCTTCGCCGGGATGGTTTGGAATCACTGTTGTTCTGCCATCAGGATGCTCAAAAAACATATGGCTCCCTTCTTGTCTTTTAAATTCAAAATTCAATTTGTTTAGAACTTTGGCTAATTCCTTGGCTGTCAGTAGAGGCAATTTAGCCATTCTACACCTCTATCTGTTGCACTCCCAAGAATTTAGAATAAGTTTCCTTATCTTTTGTTGATTTTAAATATAAAGAAATTGCTTCTTTTGTCCTTTTTAATAATTCGTCAAGAGTTTTAGCTTGCGTATGGCAACCCGGTAGTTCCACCACATCTGATATTATATAGCCGTCTTCCCCTTTTTCAATAATTACTGTAAATTTTTTAGTCATAATTGCATTTAATAGTGTATACATTTAAAAATCTATCGAAATTCATTTCTCCACCTTAATCTTTGCCATTATCTGCTCATGCATTCTCCTTACAAATTCAACTTTATCTTCAATTTTCATAATATCGCTAAATCCTTGCAATATCAGATTAAATGCAAATGGCGAAGGCAAGCTTGTGCTTATTTCCTTGATTAAAATCTTTTTCTGCTCAATGCCTTCAATTACTTTTGCAGCATTCCCTATGTCCATCAAATCCTCCAAAACTTCCCTTCTTGCTTCTTTCAAAATGCAGAAATTTGGGTCAATTCTTTTAACAGCGTTGAGCAAAATCATTGAGCTCACCTGCTGCCTTCCAACCCTTTTTTGATGTCCCATATAGCTTCTCAAAATCATCATAGCGCGAGTGGCGCAATGCCTGAACCTTCTCCTTAAAACTTCTGTGCGCTCAATTGCCATGTCCATTACCTTTCTCATCTCTTTTGATTTAACCAAGTTAAATGCCTGCATCACATTAACGCTTTTGTCAGATGCAACATAAAACCCATTGTCATTGATGCCTATTTCAACATCTCGATGCTGTGTTCGTCCAATTGCAAATGCAACAGCTCTGCTTAAGCAGTCATTAACCCTTCTTCCATAAAGGGTATGGAATAGGATATATTTTCTTTTGTTTTTATCCTCAGTGTAATGCTCAACTATAATTCTTGAATGCGATGGAATTTCGGCGTAACTAAACTGCTCGTAAAAATATTCATAAATAGATTCAGCAGCATTTTTGTCAACATACAAGTAACTGTTTATAAACTCCAAAATATCCTTCTTTGATTTGTTTGCGCAAAACATCTCGTTCATAAGCTTTCTAAATCTTCCAATCTCCAAAGCCAAGTCAAAGCTCAACGGCAGCATCTCAGAAAACCATGATGGAATTGTAGGAGGCCTGTAAACAGAAGCGTTTACATAAGCAACCATGCCTTTTGCATACAAAAACTCGTATTTTTCTCCTCCAAGAACAAAGACATCTCCTCTTCTTAATCTTTCGAGAAATGCCTCGTCAATATGCCCTATTGGCTGCTCTCCAACTTTAACAGTTATATAAGATTCTTCAGGAATCGTGCCAATGTTTGTCATGTAGATTACCCTGCTCATCTTGCCTTTTCTTCCAAGCTCTCCAGTCTCCTCATCATGCCATATCTTCGCATAAATATGCCTGTCTTCCAATGGAGTGTATTTTCCAGCGAGATAATCAATAACCTCAATGAAATCCTTCAATTCAAGCTCATGGTAGCAATAGCTTTGCTTTATCAAATTAAACAATTCCTTCGCTTTCCATTTCTGCTCAATAGAAATGCCATGCAGCTGCTGGGCTAAAACATCAAGGCAGTTTTTTGGAATGTGTATCTTGTCAATCTTCTTCTCAATAGCGGATTTTAATAAAACAGCGCACTCAACCAAATCATCCCTGTCAAGAACTATTATTCTTGCCTTTACAGTGTCGTGCAGCTTATGGCCGCTTCTGCCTGCCCGCTGCAGGAACCTTGCAACTGATTTTGGCGAGCCAAGGCATATGACTAAATCAATGTAGCCAATATCGATGCCTAATTCAAGAGAAGTGCTTGAAACAATAACCTTCAATTCCCCTTTTCTTAATCTGTTTTCAATATTATGCCTTAAATTTTTTGACAGAGAGCCATGATGAGCGCCAATATTTTCTGCATATTTTTTTGGGAATTTTTCTTTCAAATGATGGACAACCCTTTCAGTTGCAGACCTTGTGTTTGTGAAAATCAATGTTGTTCGATGGCTTTGAATCAAATCATCAATCAGATTGTACATTGAATTGTGCATCAGGGCATGCTCCATGTCAACCAAATCAGAGACTGGAGACAAAACCTTCAAATCCATATTTTTTATGAACTGGACATCAACAATCTTGCAGTTTCTGAGCTTGCTGTTTTCATAGCCGACTAGAAATTTTGCAATCTCCTCCAAAGGAGCGATTGTAGCGCTTAACCCGATTCTAGTCATTGAAGGAGAGATTCTATTCAGCCTTTCAACTGATAATGACAAATAAGTTCCTCTTTTATTTTCAGCCAATGCATGAATTTCATCTGCAATAAACCATTCCACATTTTTCAATAACTCGCGAAATTTTATTGAAGTCAGCATTATAGCCAGGCTTTCCGGAGTGGTGATTAAGATATGCGGCGGCTGCTTAAGCATCCTTGCCTTTTCTGACGCTGAAGTGTCTCCTGTTCTTACAGCTACTCTTATGTTCAATTTTTTTCCAGCAATCTTTTCCATTTCTTTCAATGGCTCAACTAAATTTATTTTTATGTCTTCAGACAACGCTCTTAAAGGGCTTACATAAACGCAGTAAACTCTGTTTTCCAAAATTCCCTTTTCGCTTGAGTCAATCAATTCGTTTAAGATTGACAGGAAAGCTGTCAATGTCTTTGTTGCGCCTGTTGGGGCGCTGACCAAAATGTTATTTCTTGAATGAATTTCCATAACTCCAAACAACTGCGGCAGTGAAAACTCCTTGAATCTTGTAAAGAACCATTTATCAACAATAGGATTCAAGATATGCCTTATCTGCTCTGGCTTGTAGGGTTTTTCCAGGTATTCTATCATTTTGATTTTAAATTTTTTATTTTTTTATTATTCAATCGGTTGCTTCGCAACAAACTTTACAGCTCGGCGTCGCTTTTTTACCATATCGCGATACCTCGCCAATACATTGGCATAATATATTTTCGATATTGAAAATAAATAAATATGCTTCAAATTTAACTATATGATAGTGTGCAGAAATTTATAAATGTAATGGTGTATTATAAGTTCAATCTAGTGGGCTTTTGATATTCCTCAGCGACTCGCTGCTTAGCCTCAAATATGTTTGCGTTGTGCTTATCCTTGAATGGCCCAAAAGCTTCTGCACATAAGAAATATCAATGCCATTCTCTATCAGATGTGTTGCAAAGCTTGTCCTTAAAGTATGTGGATGGGCATTTTTTGTTATATTGGCTTTCCTTAATGCAATTTTTATAATTTTTTCTGCTGTCCTGCTGCTTATGAAATTTCCAATTCTATGAGATGATTCAAAAAGATAACCATAAGATTTGCCATTTATGAAGCGTATAAAATCAGCAATAAACCTTTCAGACAAATTGACAATCCTGTCCTTGCCTCCTTTTCCATTTTTTATGTGCAGGGTTTTATTGTTAACATCAAAATCATCTATTTTTACCTTGATTGCTTCTCCAACCCTTAGCCCAGAGCCGTACATCAGTTCAAGCAGCAATTTATGCTTTGGATTTTTTATTGAATTAATCATTCTCAATATCTCATCCTTGCCAAGAACAATAGGCAGTTTGCTTGATTTCTTCGGGTACTTCAGGCCAAATCTCCTCTTTAGCACATCCTCATAATAGAATTTGAGCGCAGCGCATACAAGGTGCCTTGTGGCAGACGACTTGTTCCTATCATATAGAAAAACTATATAGTTTTCTATGTCTTTTTTAGCCACGTCTCTAGGCGATTTCCTGGCAAAAATCAAGATAATCCTTTTGGTAACATATATTTAAATCTTTTGATTTATGAAATTTATCAGTTAAATCAAAAACGCCGCGACTCGGACTTGCATGCGAACGCACGCTCGCGTTCTGCAATTTGAACCGAGAAACCCTTGCGGGAACCAGCTTTCGCATTGCGGGGAATTCTCCCGAATTCCAGCTCAAGGCTAGCGCAGTGCCAGATTGTGCCATCGCGGCATCAGAAAAAGTTTTGTTGACTAATATAAATTTATTGTTAATCTATGTTGTTTACTTCATCTTGCGAGGGAGCAGCTCGGGAATCCCTCCTTTAATTGGATACTTCTCGCCGCATTTTGAGCATAAAAGCCCTTTTTTGTCTTTAGTGTACTCCAAGTCTGCTTTACAGAGAGGACAAGCCAGAATGTCAAATAAGTCTTTTGGGATAGGATCTTCAGTGTTTTTTTGTTGTTTTTTGGGCATTTTTCAACCTTTAAAACCAAAACCTTTATATATAACCTCTTGCTACTCCTTTATAAATCTTATCAAAGTTATCGACATTAAGCATTATTTTAATTGGGGGTAAAGGGGGTTAATAAGCTTTGTCATATAATCATAAATTAGAAACAAAACTAATGGGTGAGCTAAAATGCCAGAACTAGTCAAAAAATGCCCGGAATGCGGCGGTATAAATCTTTCTTGGAACAGAGATAGAGGCGAGATTATTTGCAGAGACTGCGGATTAGTTATAGAAGAAAAAATGGTTGATTTTTCTCAGGAATGGAGAGAATTTGACAGCGAGGAAGGCGAGAAAAGAAGAAGAAGCGGCGCTCCAATGACTTATACTCAATACGACCAAGGTTTAGGCACAGAAGTTGGGCAAAAAGCTGATTTGTTCAAGCTTGGCGGAAAAGACAGAAACAAGTTCTTTAGGTTAAGGAAATGGCAGTACAGGATTTCAACAGCAATTGAAAGAAACCTTAAATTAGCATTAGCAGAGCTAAAGAGGGTTAGCTCATACTTAAAGTTGCCAAAATCAGTTGAAGAGGAAAGCGCTAGAATTTACACTTTAGCTGTTCAAAGAGGGCTTGTCAGAGGAAGAAGCATGGAATCTGTTGTAGCAGGCGCTTTATATGCTGCTTGCAGAAGGCATGATGTTCCAAGGACACTTGATGAATTAAGCGAAGCTTCTGGAATTGAAAAGAAGGAAGTTGGAAGAACTTACAGGTTTATAACAAGAGAGCTTGGAATTACAATACTGCCTTCAAATCCGGCTGATTACATTGCAAGATTTGCATCTGCATTGAAGCTAAGCGCAGAAACCCAAAGCAAATCAATTGAAATTCTTGAGCAGGCTCAAAAGTCAGAATTAACAAGCGGAAGAGGCCCAACTGGCATTGCAGCTGCTGCTTTGTATGTAAGCGCCTTGATACATGGCGAAAAAAGAACGCAAAGGGAAGTTGCAGATGTGGCTGGAGTTACAGAAGTCACAATCAGAAACAGGTACAAGGAATTGCTTGACGAGCTTGACTTGGAAGACGACATCAAGAAAACCAAGAAAAAGAAGAAGAGATAGGTATTTTTTGATTTTTTAAAACTGTTTCTAATCAGGAAAGTTACTTACTATTTTTCCATTATAAGCATCAATAAACTAAACACTTCTAGGGGCTGTAGGATGCGATTCCTGCATTTTTGGCTTTGCAGGCATTTTAGGAGCGTGCTTTGGATGCTCTTTCTGCAGCTCCTTTATTTCTTCCTTCTCAATCTTTTTTGCTTCCTCTGCCTTCTCTTCTCTTATCTCTTCAATCTCTTTTTCAAGCTTCTCTTCAGGCTTTTCAGCTTTTGTTTCTTTCTTTATTTCCTTTTTCTTTTCCTCAACTTTTGGCGCTTCTTTTGGAGCATCAACTAATTCAACAAAAACCTTGCCTTTGTCGTCTTTTGCTGCATTTACCTTAACATGATGAGGGGGATTTTTAGCTCCATGATCCCAAATCTTCAGATTAAGATATTTTCCAATCACAACATTCTCTGATTTCATGTGCTTTGAGATGAATTGCCTGACTGTTTTTACAGCTTTATTCGCTTTTTTGAAAGGAGGAACTTTCAAAGTTTCCCTTCTAAGCGGAATATTGTAAACTCTTTCCAAAATTATTTTTGATGTTTCTTCTTTTTTGGCCATGTTAATCTTGTAAAGACGGATAGATTGGTTTTTTAGTGTAGCCTAAAATCCTTAATTCGGCTTCAATTTCTGGTCTTATTTCATCTGGAACTGATCCATTCAGCTTCGAATTTGGTTTCGGAGCGAGTAATATTGCAGTCAGTTCTAAGCCGCCAAAAATTGTAACGTTAAATTCTTCTCCCTTAAATTGTTGATGCCTTCCGTTATAAATTACTGTTAATGACTGAGGTTTTCCATTTATCTTGTCATAAACAGCAGGTACCATTTTACGCCTTTGTCTTTGTCCTTCTCCAGCTTCTTTTTAGCTTTGTGTGCCTGCCTGGATGAATTCTTCTTGTCTTGCCGTATATCTTTGGCACTGTCCAGAATGGCGCCCATCTGGTCTGCTTTCTAAGGCTTGCTAGTCTCTTTTTCCTGCTTGGATGCTTGTATCGCGCCATTTTTTGAATTTAAATTTTAATTTCTTTAATTTTTAATCCGCCTTCGGCAAATGTTAGTGCTCGGCTTTCGCTTGTTGCCATTGCGCTCAAGCCTCACCAAATATTGTTACAATGTTCTTCGAGGCAAAAATTTATTGGCAGCGAAATTTTTGCCGAGTGTAACATTTGTCGCGAAGCGACGGATTGACTTATTTATTATATCTTGAATTTATTTTAAACTCTCTTTATCTTGATATCTTTTTTCTTTGGCGTCAACTGCTCTAAAACCTTTTTTAATGTTGAGTCATTAATTTTGTCTTGGATTTGGCCCTTTTGTATTGCCTGGAATAAAATTAAAAGCAATTGCAGTGCTTTTTCGTGATGGGCTGTCTTTAGATTTCCATACCTTGCC
Source organism: Candidatus Woesearchaeota archaeon (assembly GCA_018303505.1). GTDB lineage: Archaea > Nanobdellota > Nanobdellia > Woesearchaeales > GW2011-AR4. The sequence goes on along the minus strand of JAGVYA010000017.1, from coordinate 14,251 downwards.
AAAGCGTCCTTTGTCATAAATTGTTTGACAATATTTTCCATTTGCTCAATCTGCTGATGTATCTGAGCCTGCTCCTGCGATTTTTCCTGCTGCAAATGCATAAGCTCCTCAAGCTTCCTTTTCCTGATATCATCTAAAGTTGGCATTTGGATTTTTATTGTGATTTGGTTTCGTCTGTTTTCTTTGCAGCTTTTTGTTCCTGTTTTACCTCAACTATCTCTTTCTTCTCTTCTGCTTTGATTTCGTGTTTTGGCTTCAAACCATAAAGCTGGGTTGCTATCTTGTCTAAAAATGATTTTCCTTTTGGGGTTATGATTCTTCCCTTATGCACTCCTTTTTCTGCAAACTTGACAAAACCAGCTTTTTCCAATTGCTGCAGTGATTTTCTCAAGATGCTGCCAGAGCCCTTGTAGAAATGCTCTTTCTTTACTCCTCGATTTTTTTTGCCGCCGTACTTTGTCCTCAATTTAGAAACTCCAACTGGCCCGAAACGGTAAATATTCCTTAAAACAGATGCGCTTCTAAAATACCACCAATCTTCATCAACAGGAGGCCTTTCCTTGTGCATTCCTGTTTTTACAAAAGCAGCCCACAATGGTGCTTTGATTTCAGGAATTTTCTTCAGATCTTCTGCTGTTTTTAAAATTAATTCCTGCGGATCCACATCATACATTGTTGTCATTTTATTTTATAATTTTTATATCTTCGACTTTTTAATGATTCAATCCGTCGCTTTGCGACAATATTTTGTGCTCGGCTTTCGCTTGTTGCCAGTGAGTTGTGAGGCTCGTGAGAGACTCACTCGCCAGCTACGCGCTCAAGCCTCGCCTATACATTTTATTTTCACACCTTGCGGTGTTAGAGCAGCTAACTTGTGTTAGCAACAGTAAAAAGGATTATTATTTCATTTAAAAAGTTATCCTTTTAGCATTCTAAAAACTGCGTGTAACATATGCGATCGCTGTTAAACTCTTCCCCAGCTACGTAGTTCTGGAAAATTTCGTCCGAAAAGTAAAATTTCCATTTCTCAATGAATTTCTGCGTTAGCAGACTATAGTTTTAGGGCAGAGCGTCTGTTAAAATCATTCTGTTAATTTATTCATTACAGTAATTTCTTTAGAAAGGGTAGTATCTCTGATTACATTCATTTCACTTTCAAAATATATTTTGAATTCTTTTATTAAATCCTTATATTCCTGAGAAACTCTTAATGGAACTGATTGCCTTTCCCATCTTCCTAATTGTGACCCTTCAAAATCTGGCGGTATCACAATTCCTTTTATTTTGTTGACAGCTGGTTTTATTGGCTGCTGTTTTGTATAGCTTTCTCTTTCATCATTAATCCAGTTTTTCATAAGATCTGCATATCTTGATAAAATTATTCCTTTTCTTATGCCTGTGTTTTCATAGAAATCTGGAGTTTTAGTTTCTAATTTGACTTCGACTTCATTTGTATCAACTTTCCCAAGTCTGTCTTCATAACTTACTTTTAGTTTTAAAATTGCATTTGGTGATATTTTCTTTAATTTAAGTATAACAATCCCCCCTCTAGTTTCTTGTTCTTCTCTTTTTGATGGGAAAAGAGTATTCACTTTCATAATTTCTCCCGTAGCTTCGTTTGCTTCAGGTGAGCCGTATACTTTTTCAATTTTGTATCCTTCAGCATCTAGGTTTAAATTTAAATTGAATACCAACGGAGTAACCATGTATTCAAATTCATCATCCATTCTCTGTTTGAATTCTTTTCCAGAATGGACGGAATAATAATTCGCCCCCCTTATTTTTGTTATATATTCAATGAGTTCTGTATTAAAATCAACTCCAACACCAATAAAAGTAGTATAAATTTTGTTATCAGCGTTCTTCTTTGTTAGACCAAATAAGCCTTCTTCGCTAATCTGACCTATGTTTGGCATGGCATCAGTAATAAAAATTATCCTATTTTCATATTCCGACTGGTCAGTATTGGGGTATTCATCAAATAGTTTAGTGCCATCTTTATACCCTGCTTCAAAATATGTCCCACCTCTTGGCTGAAGCTCTAAAATGTGTCCTTTAATGGCATTCACGTCATTACCACTTACAAGGCTTAATGGTTTTCCTAAATAAGCAACATTATCGAAAAGAACCATGCCAAATCTATCATCGGGATTTAGATGGTCAAGAAGACCTACAACAGCTTCTCTTGCAACTTCCATCTTACTTTTTTGGTAGTCAGCATCATCTTCAGTGCCTTCAATTGGTGTTGTTCTTCCAAACTGGTCATAATAATATCTATTGAATTGAGAACTCATTGAGCCGGAAATATCCAAAACAATTACTAAATTTAATTTTTTCCGCTTAAAGCCAGTTTCTTTTACGCCAGAGTTTAATCCAACAGACAAGTAGTATTCATCTTCCTTCGAAAAAGGATCTTTGGAAATTGCATAACTGTATGATGGGCAGAATAATTTTTGGCAAATTTCTTGTTCTCCTGTGTCAAAATAATAATCATAGAATAAGCCCCCATAAGTAATGTCTGTTGGAAGTGGTAAAAAATTATTTTCAATATTTTTTCTGAAATTGTTTATGTCTTTTGCTCCACCAACAGCAAGACCAATTCTATCACCAGCTACAGATTCAGCCATCATTGATTTTGAGGAGAGTGCAGATATGTTACTAAATTGACCTCTAATTAAACTCAGACCAATAAATCCGCCTACAACTATAATTACAATCACTGCAACAGGAATAACTATAGCCGCTACTTTCATCCTATTCTTTACAGAATAAACAATTAACCAAATTATGTAGGCGAGAATAAAAATTGGTATTATCAACAACAGCATTTCCGCATCAGTATTAACAGCAATAAAAAAAGTTAGAACTGACAATAATATCAAAGCAATTGGACCAACTAGTAATAATATTCCTAACTTACGCTTCGCATTAATACCTTTATCATCTGGTTTTCCTTTTACTATAAAATAAATTGATATGACTAACCATAAAACTAAAAGTACTACAGTAAATACTAGAAGATGAGGAATATATTTTTCTAGGAATGAGGTACGGTAATTGTAAGAATTATCCATTGGGGTGTATTTGTACTTCCAATCATCAGCTTTTGCAGATACATTAATTGCTAACAAAATAGTGATAAAAACAAAAAGCAAGAATTTTTTATTTTGAAAATTCGAAATGCCCATTATTTTTTATTATAATCTAGCTTCTATTTAAATATACTGATAAGTTCAGACTGACTTGAAGTCAAGAAAAATCAGAGACGCCCTGCCCGATTATTAAAGAAATGGAAATTTTATTGAGTTTAACAAAAATTATCTCTTCATGTTATATTAACCGAGGATATGGCATATCTACAACGTGAAGATTAAACAAGTATTAAAAAATTTATCTCACCGCAAAAACCTTACAACTCTTTGCCACATCCTTCACATACTCAAACTCATGCTTACTTTCAGAATAAATGGTGAATAACCTCTCTCCTCTTTTTACTTTGTAGCCAACATGCTTATACAAGTAAATCCCTGCCCCTTTGTCTTTAGGAGCGCCTGCAATTCTTGCTATTCTTGAAATTAGCATGTTGTCTATTGCAATAACCCTGCCGCTTTTTGATGATAAAACATCATGAGAATATTTCCCGATTTTTATGTCTTCTGCAGCAATTTCATTGCCATTTTGGGCTTTAATGATTTCAACCATTTTAGAGTAAGCTTTGCCAGAGTTCAAAATCTCTAAAGCCTTCTTATACCCATCTTTTAATCCAGCCATGCTAAATATATTAGCGCACATCATCATGCATTTTTTTTCCAAATCAATAGGTCTTCTAGGGTCTCTCTTAAGCACCCACAAAACATCTCTTGCTTCCAAAGCAGGCCCTATGCCATTGCCGATTGGCTGTCGACCATCGGTAATCAGCACTTTGATATGCTTCTTCAGCCTTCTGCCTATTTTCTCAAACTCATTTTTTAGCTTCAAAGCTTCAAACTTATTCTTTACTTTTGCATCCTTGCCGATTGGAACATCAATCAAAATGTGCGTGCTTGAAACAGAATGCTTTTTTGCCATGATTGAAGCAAGCAATTGGCTTTCAGCATCTATCTCAAGCGGCCTTTCAACGGCTATGATTTTGTCATCAGCAGGCGCGAGATTCAAGGCGCCTCCCCACACTATGCATCCATTTGTCTTAAGCACGATTTGCTTCATTTTCTTTAATGGAAATGCCACATTGGCTAAGACTTCCATTGTGTCTGCTGTGCCTGCAGGGCTTGTTATTGAGCGTGAGCTGGTTTTTGGTATAAAGTAACCAGCGGCTGCTATTATTGGCACAATAACAAGAGTGGTCCTGTTTCCAGGAATCCCGCCAATGGAGTGCTTGTCAATAATAGGATGCTTATTTAATTTCAATACATCTCCATGCTTGACCATTGCTTTGGTCAGCAGGATAGTCTCTTCAGTTGTCATAACATTTGTGTAGCATGCTGCAACAAAATATGCAAGCTCAACTGCGCTTAATTTGTTGTGGACAATGTCCCATACTATCTGGTCAATTTCTTCCTTGGCTAATTTTTGCCCGTCTAGTTTTTTCTTGATGTACTCAAGAGACAACGGCTTGCGGGCAATTGAAATTTCAACATTGTCATTATTCTTAAGCTTTAAAGAACTGATAACCTCTTCAAAAACTCCAAGCCTGCCTTTTGGGACTATTTTTTTGCTTTGCGCTATGTCAACAACAACAGTCTCGATTTTCTCTCCTTTTTTTATTTTTATCCTGTCCATAACATGCAAGTCGAGCATTGCCGCGTCTTCATGATTCATGACGGCAATCAGAGGGCCGCCGCTTGCAATGTCTATATCCTTAACTTTAAGCTTCATTTTAATCAAAAATATTTTTCAAGTTCGGCTTTTTCCTCTTCATATATGTCAACAAATGTCATAAGCAAGGCAAGCATAATGGGTCCTAAAATCAAGCCTATGAATCCGAACAAGCTCAAGCCTCCCAAAACACCTAGAAGTACTAGAATAGGATGCACTTTTGCTTTTGCGCCAATCATTTTTGGCTTCAAAATATTGTCTATGCTGCTTATAACAAATATGCCGTAAATAATAAGGACTATGCCGCGAATAGTGGATGAGTTGTCATTTTGAAGGTAGCCTATAAATATGAAATTCAAAGCTGCAGGCAGCCATATTATAGCTGTTCCAAAGTATGGAATCAATGCAAAGATTACCATAACAAATCCCCATAAAACTGGAGATGGAACACCCAGTATTAAAAATCCTATGCCGCCCAAGATGCCCTGAAGAATTGCTATTGAAATATTGCCATAGAAGACTGCATAAGCAACATCATGAAATCTTTCCATTACATGCTCCTTGTGCGATTCTTTTAAAGGAAGTATGCCCTTAATTCTTTTTGCTATGGACTCTCCATCCTTAAGCATGTAATAAACGACAAACATCATGACGAAGAAATTCAAAAAAATTAAAGGGATTGAAGCAAGAAATTTTGAAGCATTATTGATTATGAAGACTGTGATTTTTTCAATTGTAATCTTCAAATAATAATCCAAATCGCTTTCAGGCAAAAAGCCGACAAATGATCTTATGGTTCTGCAAGACAGCCAGTTTTCATCCTTGCAGATTATTTTTAAAAAATTTGTTCCTAAGCTTTGTTCGCTTAATGTCGTATATGTGCTATAAGCTTCCTTTGAAACAATACCAAGCACAATTACAAACGGCACTGTAAAAAGCAAAACAATGAATACCACAACAATTAATGACGCAAAATCCTTGTTTTTGATGCGCCTAATTATTTTTTTGTACAATGGGTACGACAAATAAGCCATTACTGCTCCTGTAAGAAGCGCTGGCAAAAATGGCCTTGTTATGTAAAACACCAGCAATAAAATTGCCAAAAATAGTGCAGAAAAGAATAATTTAGGATAAAATCTTGACTTGATTTTTATCACCTGTTTTTTGGATTTATATAGTTATATTAAATGGGCCTGACCAGATTCGAACTGGTGATCTTCGCCGCATCGAAAATGGTTTTTTGCCGTTGTGTCGAGGCGATGTCATAACCGCTAGACCACAGGCCCTTGGAAAATATTTAATTTTTGGCTGTATTTATATCTTTCTAATAAATTTATCATCCAAAAACCGATGCTCCAACAGGGCTGAAATAAAATAAAAAGAAAGCTGTTGCAAATCCAAAAATAGCCAGTATCGCCTCTTGCACTATCTGGTGGAATCTTGTGAAGTCTCTTGTAGCTTCTATTATGTCTGTTTCTGTTATTAAGCCTATTAACTTGTCATTTTCCACAACAGGAAACCTTTTGATTTTTTTCTCTTTTAAAGACTTGTTTATCTCGGAAAAGGTTGTCAATGGAGAAACAATCATAAATTCATTATCCATTACATCCTGAACATTTGTTTTTTTAGAGACAATGCCCTTGATAATGTCATTCTCGCTTACTATTGCAATAGGCTTGTTTCTTTCAACAACCACCAAGCCGCTTACCGACTTGGACACCATCAGTTTTACAGCTTCCATTATGGTTGAGTCTTTGGATATTGTAATAACATCCCTTGTCATGATGTTCTTCGCTTTTATCATGTCAAAAATCACCTTTGCAATCACTGGAACATGTTGCTTACGCAAAGTTATCCAGTGATTTTTGAGCACACTCAGAATTCCACTGAGTCATGCTTTGAGTATTAAACCGCCATTCTTTCTGAATGGTGGAATTCTGATGTTTTAAAAACCAAAAGGCAAATATTGATAGATGTATCTGTAAATCACAAAAACAAAAAACTCGAATAAAACAAAAAGTATTAATACAACATTTTGTATATTCCTATGGAGCCTCAAGTTATCGCTTATGGCATTTACAACATCTTTTTTTGTGACTAATCCAACTAATGTTTCGTTCTCAACAACAGGGTATCTCCTGAATTTTTTTGTGTCAATAATCTTTAGCGCTTCGTCAAGCTTCATGGCTGGTGTCATAAGCGTAACCGGAGAAGTCATTATTTTGCTTACATTTTCTTTTAAGCTCTTGCCTTTAGAGGCTAAATTTCTTACAAAATCAAGCTCTGTTACAATGCCTATTGGTTTGTTATCTTCAGTTATTACCGCGCAGCCAACTTGATTTTGGGCCAGCAATTTTGCTGCTTCTCCTATTTTTGCCTCTTTTTTCAATGTTGGCACATCAGTTAACATCACCTTATTAACTCTTGCCATCAACGATTTTATTAGGCTGGTTATATAAAAAGTTTTCGCATAAGTTTGTATTTCGAAAAATTTTTAAATATTAATGGCATTCTTGCGAATAGGTAAGCATAATGAATAAAAGATACTTAACATTTTTGTTGTTTACAGTTGCATTAATTTTTATCTTATCCTGCTCACCTATACAAGAAGCGCCAAAAACAACTATTACGCCAAAGACTGAATCTAGCACATCAACTAAAACACAGGCAGAAACAACCCAATCAACAGCAGAGATTTCAGCAGATGTCAAGGAATTACTAAACAAGCACAAGACCAAGGTAAGCAGCATTTACTATAAATACAGAGGGCCTGAAACTGGAAGTAACTTTCATGAGTTTTATATCAAGGGGAATAAAATAAAGTACAAGCCATCGCTTGAAATAAAAACCTTGGACCAGCCAGGCTCTTATGATGCTATTTTTATTGATAAGGTTGCTAAAACAGCACAATCTTACTGTACGGCAGCATATTGCGCCTATAAGGGAAAGAAAGCAGATTTGAGCTATGCAACTGCCTACATATCAACTGTATTTGACTGGATAGATGTTACTTCAGCTGAGAAGGTTGGTGAAGAAGTAATTAACAGCAGAAACACTTGGAAAATTGAAACAAATAAAGGAATATTGTGGGTTGATACCTTTTATGGAATTCCATTAAAGATAGAGTCTGGAGGCAAAACGTATAAATTTGAGCAATTAGCTGTCAATAGTGTAACAGACGCAGATGTTGTTCCTTCTTAATATGTCAAGAACCACCAGTCAAAGATTGGTGGAATGTCGCAAATCGAAGATTTGCGAGCATGATCGGAAATGCAAAGCATTTACCGACATGTTGCTTATCGCAAACGTGATTCGTGGTTCTTGAGCATGCTCATAAATTTTCCATATGTGCCAAAGAGAGTGGCTTTCAGCCATCAGTTAGAAACTGGTGGAAAATTTCTGACATTTTACTTTAACGGCTCAAAGTTTGTTTCAGCAACTACCAAGGGCTTATTTGCAGGATCTGCAGCATCAACTAACACTAATTTGAAATTTTTAGTCAGATAAAGATCATCAAACGATATGCTTACAATTGCCTGCCTTGTTGTATGCTCTCCTGCGTTTAGTTGCTCAATATCAAACTGTATTTCCGCTTTTGGCTTTAGCCATTCTTCTTTGAAGTCTTTCTCATCGTAAAGCAAAACAAGAAGTTTTGGCTTAAAAGTTCTATTGCCATTATTCAGTATTGTAGCAGTTATCTCAATTATCTTGCCCCAGTACTCACTTTTTATTTCGTGCTTGATATTATCGATTGAAAGCGATATATTATTTTGAGTGCTTACAATGCTCTCGGGATTAAACTTAAATTCTTCTATATTTATATTTTCTTTGGGCGACTCGTCATTCACCAGCTCGTCATAATATTCCTCTCCTGTTTTGATTTGTATCTCCTGCTCCTCTGTTTGGTTTTCCTCTGTAATTTCTTCGATGGTTTGGTTTCCAGCTTGCTGTTCAATTGCCGGAGCATCTTCATAAATATTAGCTTCAGAGGCTACAGCTTGTCCTGTGGGCGTTTTGGAACAGCCTAGAACTGCGATAATAAATATTAAACAAGAAACTAAAATTTTGTTAGACATCAATTCCACTTTTAAATGATTTTAATTAAAGTATTTAAAAATTTTGATTTTTAAAGTAAGCCTCTGAGGGGAATTGCACCCCCGACCTTTGCCTTTTTATACACTATACCAAGGCAACGCAATAGCTGCTATGCTACAGAGGCGTTAGAAATTCGGAAAGAAGTTTTGTATATAAAAGTTATGAAAAACAAAACATTGAATTCATTAAAATAAATCCAATAAAAACACTTTCAAAAAATAAATCAATTCAAAAATACGAGAGCGACTTTTGAAACTACTAGTGCAGAAAGTAATCCGCTTTAGATTTATTTGTTAATGAATGTTAGGCGAGGCTCGAGCGCCTGACAGACAGCGAGAGCCGAGCACAAGATTCTGTGCGAAGCACGGATTTAATGTTTAATAGACTTATTTAGAAATATTAAATTTAAGTGCGGGGGAAGGGATTTGAACCTTTCCGTTTAGCTTGACTAAATCTCGGATCCACTAAGGAACAGGATAACTTATCCCATTTAGCATGGGTGTTCCATTATGGAGTCTTAAGTCCTGCGCGTTTGGCCAGACTTCGCTACCCCCGCATTGAATAATCCGAGTTAAAGAATTGTATTTAAATCTTATTGTCAATGTTTTACCCATACTTGTATTTCTGCAGATTAAAGAATGATGTAATTCTCTTAAACAATTCACGCCCATCTGCATTAACTGCCCCATCCCACTTATCCGACCAGAACATATAAACAAACTTGTCAATCAAAGTTCTTATGAAGTAATAAATCGGTTTGGTTTGATAAAAGCTGCCATGTATATGTGATTGTATAAAGCCGTCTATGTTTATAAGAACATCGCCATTGTTGACCCTTATTTTTTTGCCATCTTTTTTAATCACAGATTCCTTGACATTGTCAAGCAATGCCCTCAATACAACAATGCCGTGATGCAAATCGTCAAGCTTGTGATGCGCTTCAATTACCCATTCTATTTTTTTGCCGTTCTTTGTAACATGCTCCATCTTCTTTTTGGGCTCTTTTTCAAAGCCCTTTTCTTTTATCCAGTTATCAACCTCAGCATAGAAATCCTCAACCACAAAAGGGCCATTGTAAGTTGTCCTCAAGTCATAAAGCACTTGTTTTTTTTCTACCATAAAGCACCTATATGAACGCGAGCTTGCGAGTGAGATAAGCGAGCGAAAGAGTTGTTCGCGAGTACGCGGTGACATGCGAGGTTCGAGTGAGATGCGAAAGCTCGCTTTCGCTCGCTTATCTACCGAAACTCGCTCACCATCTCAATCGCGTGCAGCTCAAGCTTTTGCATTCCACTCTCGCAAGCAACTACGGGCCTTGCTTTGATATAACTGAATAATGCCTGCAAAGGTTAAAAAATTTCTCAATCTCGTCATGAAGATGATTTATATCATGAACGAGCCTTTGCTCAAACCTTTCTGTGTATGCCTTGTATATGAAATTGTCGTATATAGCCCTCAAAAAATGCAAAAGGGGATTTTGCTCCCATTTGCTTTGGAGATCGTACTCAACAAATCCGTCAATTACAATTATTATTCTTCCATTATCAATCTTAGTTTTCTTGTTATGAACTAGGGCATCTGTCTTCAGTATGTCATAGCCAAGCACCCTTACCTTTATGATGTACCTTGCGTAGTCAGTTATCCATTTCCATGGCGATATCTGCCATTCTATGAATTTTCCATTAGCTGTGTTTTGCTCAAAATCCTTGTCCTGCCTTTTATCAAAGCCCATATGAAATATAAAATTTTCAATTATCTTAAACAATTCTGTTACATTAAGAGGCCCGCTATAGTCTATTTTATCATGATCTACAATTATTTTTATGTGTCCCATAATAACCTCTTTTCTTAATGCACGCCAGCCATGTGCCTGAACTCAGAGCCTTCAGATGCCATCTTCAATCTTTCCTTTATCATGGCATGAAGCCTTAATACGATTTTGTACTGCAGCTCATCCCACCACACGCCTTCAAACTTTTTCTTTACTATATATTTGTTATAAAAGCTCTTGAGATGCGCTAAAAAGGCGCTCTTTTCCCATATTTTTTCATAGTCTGTCACGCAGTTGCCTAAAATCTGTATCCATATCCTTCCTTTTGTCATCTTTTTCTTTGTCCCATCTTTTAGAACAACCTCGATGTCATGCATATCGAATGTCTCAATAGTTACGTTAACAATGAACTCATAATAATCCTCAGCCTTCCTTCTTGCTTCAAATTGATATAGAATCTCAGCTCCGAATGGGCCGGGTTTTCTGAGCCTTTGCTGCTTTTCATAAAATTTGAACTTTTTCTGCCTGAAGAAATCTGCAATTGACTCATAAAGGTCCTGCATATCAAAAATTCCCTTGTACTGGATGTATACCGGAGTTGCAGGTATTTCTGGAAGATGTATAAAGTCCTCTGGCTTCATAAATTTTCCTTGAGGATAATAATATATAAAGGTTTCGAAAAGCTTCGATTTTCGGAAACCCGAAAAAATTTTATTTTTTCGATGGTTTTGGAATTTTTAATTCCAAAGCCCAGCAAAACAGACAAATGTGGGCGAGTTAGCTTAGAAACGAAGCACATTAGCATCTCACTGTTTTGCGCTGGTTTCTATGCCTAAAATTTGATAGGAAAGATTTATATATAAGTAATTGAATAAAAATTTTGTAAAAAATGGCGCTTTCAATGGGCAAAATTAGTAAATTCTTTATTCCTATGACTGTGTTACTTATGCTGCTTAATATTGCTTATGCCGCATCTTTTGATGTTAAAGTCACGCCTGTAAACGACAAGATTGTAGTAGATGAAGTTGCGGAGTTTGATATAGCTGTTCAAAACAATCTCGATACAGATGAAGAGTACACAATAAAAAAGGCAGGTTACCCATTTTGGGATATGTACGCAAAGCCCTTGCAGAATCCCATTACCTTAAAAGTGCCTGCCCAAAGCACACGCTCTATAAAGCTTTTTGTTGATCCATTGTATATCACCTCAGTTGATACTTATACTCTTGATGTTGGCATTGTTCTTGGGCGCACAGGCGAAGAGCAGAAAGCGCCTATCACAGTTGGAATAAAATCAACAGAGCCTTTAATCGGAGGCTACATACCAACTGTTTTGACTAGCACAAGCATTTCTCCTGAGAAAATTGACCCGAGAGGTGAATTTACAATAAGGATTGTTTTGAATAACCAAAATGTTTTGGACTATCCAAATCTTACAATCAGGATTGAAAGCAACCTCTTTAAGGATGAGTTGTTTGTGCCTCTTGGCCCAAAAGAAGACAAGACAATTGAAGTGACAAAAGAATTGGATGCTATGACCACGCCTCAGGAAGATAGGCTGGTTATTGCAATATTCAAGGACGAAAGATTAATAGTCAGCCCTATTGTAAAAGAATTTGAGGTTATTGAATATATGATTCAGGAAGATCTTCCAAAAGAGCAATCTTTTTTGAAGATAAGAAAGGGGATTAAAATTGTATCAAATAATCCTGATTACAATGGCATTGTGAAAATTGGAACAACACCAATCAAAAATTTGTTCATGACAACATCTCCAAGGGCTGAGATAGTAAAGGAGAATGGAAAACAATATTTAGTTTGGCAGGTTGAAGTTGGCCCGTCCAGAACAATTTCGGTCTACACAACTGAAAATTATAGGCCAATTGTTGTTATTGTTGTATTGGTAATCGCTGCCATAGTTCTTTACTTCCTGTTTAGGAGCCCAATTGTAGTGAGGAAAGCCATAGGAAATATTGGAATGAGCGAAGGTGGTATTTCAGAGGCAAAGATTGTTGTGAGGGTTAAGAACAGGAGCGCAAAGCAAATAACTAACATAGAAGTTATGGATAATCTGCCCCATATTGCTCATGTTGAAAAAGAGCTTTCAATCGGCTCTATGCAGCCTCATGCTGTATTGAATCATCCAAAAAAAGGGATTATGATAAAATGGGCTATAGAAACCTTGGAAGCAGGTGATGAAAGAGTATTATCATATAGAATGAAATCGAGGCTTCCGATTTTAGGAGAATTTAACCTGCCAGCTGCAAGCGCAAGAACCCAAGTTGGCAATAAAGTTATTATAAGCAACTCTAACAGGGTAAGTGTTGGTGGATAAAAATTCTTGCATTGCTGACTATATTCTAGTAGATGACATTAATTTTAGGACAAAATCCAATCCGTCGCCTTTGGGGCGACAATATTTACACTCGGCGAAAAATTTTCTGCCATTATTTTTTCGCCTCGAATATATTGCAATAAATAGGCGAGGCTGAGTTCAATGGTAGAAGAACGAAGCCGAGCACAAGATTTGCGAAGCGTATTGGATTAGATTTATTAATGAAACTTAGTGTCCAATTACTTATGTCTCTGACTATTCTTTAGAAACGTTTAATAATCAATAAGAAAATATATAAATTGGGCCTGTAGCATAATGGACAGTGCAATCGGCTTCGGACCGGTTGATCTTGTCATTTCATGATAAGAGCCGAAATCGGGGTTCGAATCCCTGCAGGCCCGTTTTTCTGCTTAATTGGAAAAAATGCTCAAGCTTACTTAGCTTATAAGGCATTACCATGTTTGGATAAATGTAATTTTTAAAAAATTCAATATTCTTTTTTGATACATAAAAACAAGTATTTACTCCTTTACCTATATTTTTAAATTCAAAATGCACTTTATAGTTTATGTGAAACTCTATCAAATTTTTAACGTCTTCTAAAGGACGACCACTTGCAATTTTTACAACACATTGTGGAATAACTCTATCTTTGATATTGTTCTTAATCTTTATGCACCCATCACCATCAATTAGCCCAGCAGGATAAGCGCCAAATAATGCTTTATTACCTTTGATAATTTGAAATATGCTTCCTATTTTTTCAAAAACCTTTAAATAATCCAGTTCTAATAAAACAATTATGGAGCATCCTATTGTCGAAAAAATACTGAAAGAAGGCATTAATTCTGTAAATCTTTCAATGCTTGATGAGGAAGCAAGAAAAAGAATTTTAAGCGATGTCGCAGAAAAGCTGTACAAGCAAAGCAAGTTTGTGGAAGCGATTGAAATCATGGCAAAAATGCATGACACTGAAAAACTGTTGAAGTTAGGTGATTTATTTTTGAGTGAAAGCAGAGTGGAATTGGCAACTCTTTGCTTTATTCCAACAAAAGACAAGCAAAGGCTTAATAATGCTGCTGTCCTGTGCATTCAATCAAAAAAATACAATCTGGCGGCAAAAGCTTATGAGGCAGCTGATAACAAGCAGATGTCTTCTTTCATAGAGCAAAATTTTGCAAAGTAAAATGCTTTTTCAAAAAAGATGGAATTTTGGCTTAGGCACAATATTCAGC
>JAGVYA010000031.1 GCA_018303505.1 Candidatus Woesearchaeota archaeon | reverse complement strand
GGAAAAGAAAGGTTGGCATTTTCCAGTATTTGATATTGAATGGAAACCTGTAGCTGAAACGACAAAAAGCTCTGCATTCACTAAAAAATATTTAAATACGCTAAAGAAGCTATCAAAAGGGGCTGATTCTTTCACGATTGCAACAGATTTTGACATTGAAGGTGAGGTCATTGGGCTTAATATTGTCAGGTATGTATTTCATCAAAAAGATGCTAATAGAATGAAGTTTTCAACTTTAACTAAAGATGATCTGAGGAAATCTTATGAAAATAAAACACCACATTTAGATTGGGGGCAGGCTGAGTCTGGAGAAACCCGTCATTATTTAGATTATTTTAATGGAATTAATTACTCACGAGCCTTGACTTCAGCAATCAAAAGCACAGGCGCATTTAAGATAATGTCGACTGGAAGGGTCCAGGGACCTGCATTAAAAATTATTGTTGACAGAGAAAGAGAAATAAAAGCCTTTAAGCCAGTTCCATTTTGGCAGATACAATTGACTGCAGAGCATAAAGGGCAGCAGATAAATGCGATGCATAAAGAAGACAAATTCTGGCAGAAAGAGAAAGCAGAAGCTGTTATGAAAAAAACCAAAGGCCAGAAAGAAGCTGGAATAGACAATCTTGAAAAAAAACAGTTCAATCAATCTCCACCTTTTCCATTTGATTTAACTTCTTTGCAAGTAGAAGCATACAGGTGCTTTAATATTTCTCCAAAAGAAACATTGGAAATTGCGCAGGAGCTTTACACATCCGGGCTTATATCCTATCCAAGAACATCAAGCCAGCAATTGCCTTCTTCAATCGGTTATGAAAGGATTATGAATGATCTAGCAAAGCAAAAAAATTATTCTGAATTAGCAAAAAAATTACTAAACGAATCAAAAATATTGCCAAACAACGGCAAGAAAACAGATCCTGCCCATCCTGCCATATTTCCAACAGGAATTGCCCAAAAAGGATTGAAGGAAAGGGAAGTAAAAATCTATGATTTGATTGTAAAAAGATTTCTTGCAACATTTGCAGAGCATGCTGTAAGGGAAACAATAATTGTTGAGCTTAACTGCAATGAAGAAATTTTTGTTGCAAAAGGAACAAGAACGACAGAGAAAGGCTGGCATATGCATTATGCTCCATATGTACAATTGGAAGAGATAGAATTGCCAAATGTTAAGCAAAATGACAAAGTAAAAGTTCTGAAAGTAGAGCTGCTCAGCAAAGAGACTCAAGCACCAAAAAGATACACTCCTGCTTCCATAATAAAAGAGCTTGAGCGCAGAGGACTTGGCACGAAATCAACTCGCTCAGAAATCATTGATACATTGTTCCAGCGCGGCTATGTTCAAGGCAAAGCCGTAGAAGCTACTAATCTTGGCATTTCGACAATTGAAACCCTGGAGAAGCACTGCCCGAAAATAATCGATGAGGATTTAACGCGGCATTTTGAAATTGAGATGGAAAAGATAAGAGAAAGAAAACAGAAGAAAGAAGAAATCTTGGAAGAAGCTGAAGATGCAATAACAAAAATTTTGATTGATTTTAAATCGCACATTAAGGAGATTGGGGCAGACCTCTCAAAAGCAAACCGGGCAACCCAGGATGAAATGGCCTTTATTGGAATTTGTCCTGTATGCAAAGAGGGGAATATTACAATAAGAAGAGGGAAATTTGGCAATTTTGCCGCATGCAACAAATACCCTGATTGCAAAACAATTTTTTCATTGCCAAAAAATGCATTTATAAAGCCTGCAAAAAAAAATTGTGTTGTTTGCAGTTTTCCAATGGTGCTAGCAATAAAAAAGGCAAGACAGCCTTTAGAATTTTGCTTAAATCCAAACTGTCCAAGCAAGCATGTTGAAGGAGAAGCAGGAATACAAGCAAAGGCAATTGCAAAAGGCGATGTCAAAAGGAAATGCCCTAGGTGTAATGAAGGCGATGTTGTGCTGAGGAGCAGCATTTACGGTAAATTTTTTGCTTGCAACAGGTTCCCAAAGTGCAGATATACAGAAAAATTAGAAAGTAGTCATTAGCAATTAGCAGCTAATTCTGGCATTAAAACATACATGTTAAGTATTTTGCCAACATTTTATATTCTATTAATACATATATAATAAGTATTATTTCTTAAAAATATAGAAAAATTTATATATAAATACATATATAATAGGTAAAATAACCTAAAAATGATGCACAATTCTGGTAAAAAAACTGAAAAAATTGATAGCATTAAAGAAGACAAATCCTTTCAAATTCTAAAATTGGCTATTGAAGAGGTAAAAGAAAAATATAAACTTGCTTCTAATGAAATCTTAAGCTTAATTGAAGAAAAACCGATTTCAAAAGAAATTCTTATTCCTGTTTCCATTTTTGAGGTTAGCAACTTAAGCGCTTTAGAGGTTATTTGCAAATATTTAAAGGAAGAGCTAGAGCTTAATTACAGCAAAATTGCTTTGCTGCTGAACAGAAACAGCAGAACGATATGGACGACTTACAAAAACGCATTTAGGAAGAAAAAAGAGAGACTAATTGCAAAGGAGTCAAAATTATACATTCCCCTATCGATTTTCAAAAATAGGCGCTTTAGCGTTCTTGAGTCAATTATCAGCTATCTAAAGGACAATTTCAATTTGCGATATTCGGAGATTTCAATTTTGCTGAATCGCGACGAACGCAACATCTGGACTGTGTATAATCGCTATAGGAAGAAAAAATGAATAAAGAAATGGAAATTTGGAAGAGAACGCTGATTAAATTAGAAGAAGAAATAAAACAACTTAATAATCAAAAGATTATATTAATCAATATACTTATTGAATTAAGCAGAAGAAAAAACACAAAATTAAAAGATTTATTAGAATTAAAAGAAGAGATTTCTTATTTGGATGGATGGATTAAGGCTTATTCAAAATCAATTAAAGAGTACAAAAATAAATTAAACGAAGTTGAACAAAGAAGTAAAAGAAGAATTGCACAAGATTTCATTCAAAAACCGCTAGTTAAATATACAGCACCACTTATTGTTTTATTGCTAATCATTACCAGTTTGTTTTTATTAAAGCCATCTACTACCGGGTATGCAGTTTTGAGCAAAGAAACGATTTATAATGAAAGCTTAAACTTTAGGTTAAATGAAAGCGGCAATTACACATGGACATTAGACAAGCAAGGAAAGATAAGCTCAATTAAAGCAACAGGAAGTGTTATTGGCAACGGGACTGTTAAGGTTTATATAGAAAAGTATGGGAAAAAATACCTGATATACCAAAATAAATAAGCAAAAATACAAAATTTTATTAACTTTAGGATTAGGTATTAAAAAATAAGAAGTATCAATAAGTTGTACCGCAAAAGAGGAGAATGACAAGGCAAAAAATTTCTGGAGGTGTTATTATTCCAATAATAGCCTTAATTTTTATAGGCATTTTTATATTTCAAAAACCCGCTATTACAGGCAAAGTTATCCAAGGCAAGGAAACTATTTTCAGCGAAAATTTGAATTTGGAGGTGAATGAAAGCGGCGCTTATGAATGGAATGTAAAAAATCCAGGCAGCATTAAGTCGCTTAAAGCAACTGGCTCTGTCACATCCAATGGGACTGCAAAGGTTTACATTGAAAAAAATGGCAGCAAATACCTTTTATTTGACAGCACAAAGCAGTTGTTTGATATAGACATTCATGTTTTGCCTGAATACAAAAGCATATTCCAAGGAGAAGAAATACTAATACAGATTGAATTAACTAATTTGAGGGGTTTTGGGTCTGGCAATGTTAATGTCCATTACTCAATCAAAGATATCAAGGGCAATTTAGTAGCAAGCGAGGAAGAAACAATATTTGTTGAAACGCAAGCAACATTCGTAAGAAAATTGGTTATACCTGCCGAGATAAAGCCAGGGACTTACGTGGCATTTGTTGAAGTCTCCACTGATGTTATAGCCGGGACAGGCTCTGACACTTTTGAAGTTAAGTCTAAATATAAATATTCGCCAGAGCTGAAATACTATATAATTGGAGTTGCTGTTTTAGTCGCTATAGTTATTATTTCTATTTTAGTGATTTATGGATTTAACATATTAAGGAAGAAGAAACAAATTGCCGAGCTAAAGGAAAAAATGCCTTTGGAAAAAGCGCAGAAACTGGAAAAAGAGCTAAGGGCTTTGGAATCTGCTTACAAAACAGGGTTTATTTCTCAAGAATCCTACCAAAAGGAGAAGAAAAGAATTGAAGACAGGCTAAAAACATCAAAAAAATAACATTGTAATGCCTGATTTCTTTTGAAGCAAATTTATTTTTTTAGATGTTGCTTTTTTATCTTTGTAAGCGATTTTATTATATCACCAATAATATCCGCTCGCATAATCACGCCAGACTCAACAGCTGAAGAAGATTCGCCTTTCTCTCTTGTTTGGAGCCTTACAAATTTTCCGTATATATCCTCAACCAACTCAAAAGAATAATGATAATATTCTCCTTCCATGTCAAATTCTTTTAAAGACTCTATAACCTTGTTTGGAAAATACAGTTCCACATTGCCTCGCTTTATCTTCAAGCAATCTGCCCTGGATGCCAATATTTCAAGGTGGTGCCAAATTGAAGTGTGTCCTAGGTATATGGCAGTATCTATCTGCGGAACAGTCAAGCCTTCATGGTTAAGCTTTAGGATTTCCTTTAGCAAGTTGTGCGCATACTCTCCTTTCTCTGAAGCGGACAATGACAAATACTTGTCCTTTTCCAACATAGGCGGCAAAACAATCGATGTCATTTTAATCATTCAAACGATTAGGTGGGTGATTAATAAGAGTGACTATCCGCATACACATTCAAATGTAAATATGCTATTCTTTAGCGTGCTTCTTTGATTGCTCTTTAGCTTTCTTAAGAGTATTTATAATATCGTCTATTAGCTCAACTGGCAAAGCAATGCCTCTTACAACTGTATAAGAGCCTAAGCTGTTCTCCCTTTTTTCATGGATGCAAACAAAGCTGCCATCTGAATTTCCGACTGTAGTAAATGTATAGACTACCTTATCTTTATTGTAGTCACTTAAGTAATTTAGATTTCCAAGAGGATAGTACACATCTATTTTACCCCTTGATATTTTACGGCTTAGCGCAGTGCTTTTCAATATCTCAAGATGATGCCAAAGTGTAGAATAAGTAAGTCCTGTAGCCTCTTTTATTTGAGAAGTTGTAACACCATCAGGATTAAGCTGCAATATTTTGATTAGTATATTGGTTATGTACTCCTCTTTCTCCTTAGCAGGCAGTGTTTTGAAAGCTTCTTTTTGCAATAGCTCTTTAGGCAGGTTAATCTTGACCATTTTTACTTAAATAAATTTCTGACATTTTCTAGCTACTTATGTACTTATGCAGTCATTTGAATGATTGTTATTTAAACTTTTTGATAATGTAGTGGATGACATTAATTCTAGGAATTCAATCCGTCGCTTCGCGACAAAAGATACACTCGGCGAAAATTTTTATTGCCAATAAATTTTCGCCTCGAAAATGAATTGACAATAATATAGGCGAGGTGTTGCGATGTGGCAGAACAGCAACACCGAGCACAAGAATTGCAGAGCAGATTGAAGATTTTAAATTTAATTTTGAAAACTGTTGTACAATTACTTATGTTGCTTATTAACGGTACGGCAGATTCCTCAGTATATTCTTTATCCATGTAAAAGAGAAAAATAAATATAGTTGTTATTAAAGTTATAGAAGTTATGGAAGGTATTACAATCACTGTTAGCAGTAAGCTGCACGACTTGCTTAAAAGAAATGGCCTAAAAGGTGAAAGCTACGAGCACATAATATTGAGGATGGCTAGGCAGGAATTCCTGCAGGATTATAGAAAATTTCAAAGTCCTGCTGAGTCAAAAGAAAAGCCAAAGCTGGTTCAAGAGCAAGCAGTTCTGAAAAAGCCTGTTAAAAAGGTTCAGAAGCCTGTTGCAAAGCCCAGTGCAAAAAAGCCTGAAAAACAAGCAAAAGCCAAGCCATTAAAGCCACAAGCAGTCAAGAAGAAACCAAAGCCTAGCGCAAAGGCTAAGAAGGCAAAAAAGATTCCAGAAAATCTGCCTATCAAATCAGAAAAAATTGCAGTTAGTAACGAACTTAAGCAGTGGCAATATACAAAAAACTTAGAGCTGCAGGGCTTGAAAACAGAATTGGAGCTTGCTAAGCTGTCTAATGATACTGCCAAAATAAATGAGATAGCTCTTAGATTAGCAAAATTGAAACAAGAGTTAGAACAAAAGAAAGTATTATAATTTACTTACATAGTACATATAAATACTTATAAAATATAATTTCCATTTGAATGAACATTTGAATGATTATATGAATGATATTACAAGTAATTTTAAAATATTTTCTAGAATTGTTGATTAAGTATTATTCTTAAAAATTATTGTAAGCTAACCAAGAATCTTTGATATTTACTAATAAATTTCTACTTGAAGTTAATTTATTTTATTTTCTATATAGAAAATAACTCTATAGAATCTTTAATTGATATTTTTAAAATCCTTTCTATAGTTTTTATTTTGGCTATTAATCAAATATATGGGCATTATATGTTGTATATTCTCAATAAAATCAATATAACATTAGCAAAAATGGCAGTTATAAAATATATGCGAGCGCTTTTTATCATAAGTACTGCAATAAATAAAGAAAAAATAGAATCTATTAAATTTAAATTTTACATTTTTTACATTTAATTAATAGTAATTACAGAAAATAAAGCTTATCTTGAATCTATAGCAGCCGTAAAACCAACAAAGCTCACAAAATAGAAAAGTAAATATAGATGTTATAATATCTATAGCTTTTATGGAAAACACGACTATTATGGTGAGTAAGAGGTTTCATGACTGGCTTATGAGCAAGGGAAAAAAGGGCGAAAGCTACGAAGGAATCCTCAAAAGAATGCTTAAGCCAGAGTATTTGCGTGATCTAGAGCAGTAATTATGCAATGAATATGCAAAAAGAGCTTATAAAGCTTAACCTTTACTGATTCTAACACCATTAACATCATTTTTGTTATTTTTACTTATATATTATATATTTAAACTTATAAAGTATGTATTACATTTGAATGAACATTTGAATGATTGATTGAATGATATTCATTTGCACACTTTTTGTTATTTCTTTTTATTTACACCCAATAGGTTTAAACCTTCTATGCTTCTAAAGTTTCTTCTGATTTGATGCCATGAGCAGCAGCTTCTTGCACCATTTCATTTACAGTTATGCCAGCAATTTCTGCTGCTTTATCTATAGAAACTACTCCTGTATTTGTCTAGCGCCTTTTTCAATCTAAGCTTTTGTTGTGCTGAAAAGTCCTCCAATACAAAAGCCTTTGCTAGTAATATCACAAAGCATGCGTCTAAGATAATTTTTATGTCAAATTTGGATAAAATCCATATTCAAAGTACTAAACTTTTGCGTTTTCCTATATAACTGCTATGTGCTTTTACGAGTAAAGTGCAAAAGTTTAGAAATAGTAATACTTTAGTATCCTGAAGTGATATATTAATCCGTTCGCTTCGCTCACAAAATTTACACTCGGCAAAAATTGTCTGAGTTGAACGCGAGCGTTCTCGCACGCAACTCACTAATTTTTGCCTCGAATTTATTCAATAATTAATGAATAAATAGGCTTGGCTTTTTTAGTGGCAGACAAAAAAAGCCGAGCACAATATTTCATCGCAAATCAGAGATTTGCGAATGTGATCGAAAATTCCTTTGGAATTTATCGACATGTGCGAAGCACGGATTTAAAAATTTACTTCATAAAGCTAAATAATTACTAGAAATAGAAAGCTTTAAATATTAATTACTTACAAGATATGTTTAAATGATACAAATTAGATTTATTTCCAAATATTATTACTTACATAATATTAAATTTATACTTAATTCAGCACTAAAATTTAGATTTGCAGCAGTGACATGTGAGCGAGTTCGGGTAGATAAGCGAGCGGGTGAAGGAGCGAGCGAGAGGCGAGCTCTCGCATCTACCCGAGCTTTCGCATTCGACCGCTCACTAGCATTCGACTAGCTAATTCTTAACTGTAAATCTTTGGGGAGTTTAGTGCTTTATGAAAAGGATTTGTGAGGTGTTAAAGAGATAAACTTATAATTTAATATACTTACATAATAATTATAAAAACCTATAAAATATATGTTATACTTAAATAGTATATAAAAATACTTAAATAGTATATAATGCCAAAAAAAGAGTTTGAGGCAATTGAAAAAAGACTTTTAGATACATTAAACTATCTAAAAAAACAAGGGCTTGGTTCTGAAGAAATTATTGGGCTTGTGAATAAGCATCTAAAGGTGCAAGTAAGGGAAGAGATTAAAGTTCCAATTTCTGTCTTCAATAACGATTATTTAAGCTCTTTAGAAAATATTGTAAAATATTTGAGAGAGAATCTGCTTCTCAGCTTCAAGCAAATTGGCTCTTTGACAAACAGAAATCAGATAGCATTAGCGGTTACTTACAGAAACGCAAAGAAAAAAATGGAATCAAGGTTCGTTGTTGAAGAGATTTCGCCTTATTCCATTCCTGTTTCTATACTGCAGGACAGAAACATCAGCGTTCTTGAGAATATTGCTGTTTACTTAAAAGACACTTTCGGGCTTACTTATCACAATATTGCCGTGCTGCTAAACAGAGATGACAGGACAATCTGGACTGTTTATCAAAGGGCAAAGAAAAAGAAAAAATGAAAATGGACTATGAAAAAATTTTTGATTTAGAGCATAAAAATCAGAATAGTTTTTTTGCTTTCAAGAATCTAACCAATTCCTCTCCTTAAAATGCGGGTCGTTTGACCAAATAGGGCATTTATCCATTGACAATGATAAAGCTAAGTATTCTGTATCATCAGGGTCTGAAATCAAAGAATTGGCTTCGCCAAGGAATGCTTCAAATTTAGATTTTTCAACAATATTTATGTGTCCTTTCAATTTTGAAATTAACGAGTCAACTTCGCTGGAAGATAAAGAAGAAAGCAATTTAATCCTAGACAAGTGCTCCTTCAACTCGTCAAATAAATATTCAGGTGCAAATATCTTTAAATTCTTGGAAAATAACAAGGTTTTTGTCACTCCTGTACCGACAAGTCCAGTAAATATTATACCAGAATCAGCTATCAATAATTCAACAGCAAAAACCATTTATCTTAACCCAGGGTACAGTTTCTTGTATCTTTCGTGCATTCCCCTATTAACTTCTTTAGCCAACCGCATGGCATCTTCCTCTGTCAATTTAGATTTAGAAACAATCCTATTAAACTCTTCAAAATCCTCGTGCAGCATTTCACGCTTGATTGCTTCCTCTCTTGCAACCTCGGACCAGTTTATCCATGGGAATTTGTCCATTTTTACCTTTAATTCGTCTGGCACAGTTAATGATACATTTGCCATTTATGCTTCACCTCTTTGCCTCTTGAATAATTCAAATTCCTCTAACTCTTTAACCTTTTTTTCAAATGCTCTCCTGAATACTTCAGACCAGTTTATGTCCTTGTGTTTGTCCAATCTTTCCTTTAACTCCTTTGGCAATGATATAGTTACTGTTGGCATTTTCGATAACCTCCAAGTTTTAATATGTCGGAAATCGCAATTGCACACACTTTGTGGATTCAGCGCAGAGGCAAACCAGCGATTTCCGAGCACACTCAAAAATCTTCGATTTTTGATGAATTCACATGATTACGTGAGAATATTAGAAAACGTGCAAATATATAAATCTTTTGATTCGGGCTTTGATTTAAAATTAAAAAGAAGAGCAAAGAGAAAATGATTAAACTAAAAATAAAAACAGGATTGATTTATTTAATTTTAATAATTGTGTTACAAATAGTTCTAATGTTCTCGCTAAATAAACCAACAATAACTGGATTTGCAGTTTTAGATGAAAATGCAACAACAAATGACACAAATGATAATACAACAACTACGGAAACTACAGCCATTACAATAAATGAAACACAAGAGCCTAAAGAAAAGCCAGAGAAAGAATCAAAACAAGAAGAAAAAGAAAAGCCAGAGAAATCTGAGCCAAATAAGCCTCCTGTATGGAAATCAGACGCTAATGAGTTTATTGCTGCAGGAAAAACTATAATTGACTTGAGCAATTACTTCTTTGATGAAAATAACGATACAATCAGCTATGCTGCAACAACACCGGAAAAAATATCCGTAACAATTGAAAATAATTTAGTTACTTTAATTCCTGACGGCAGTAACTTCACTGCAACAATAGAATTTACTGCTGATGATGGCGATAAATCGACAAGCAAGGAAGTTGCTTTAATTGTGCCTGAAAAAATCATCACAATTAATCTGCAATACAAACTTGGAACTAATTATGACGCAGATGATAATGGCTATGAAGCTACATCAGGAGTTATAGATTTGACTGTTGAAAATTCATTATTTAGCTGGAGCGTAAATGAAAGCAATCTATGCGCAAGATGGGATGTTTACTCTGTTGAGGATGAAAAAAGCACAACTGTCTGCTATGGAAGCGATAAATGCTGCGGCTTTATAGGATTAAGCCCGTCAAAAGAGCTTTGGAATGAGGTGTTTTATTCTACATACGGGCGGTATGGGGCTACATTAAATAATATTGCAAGCGCTCAAGTCATTTATGTTGATTATGGGAAAATAGGGGAAAAGCCCTATGCTGAAATTTATTATTCTTCGTGGCAGAATTTAAGCGCAAATTACTATTTTGCAACTATAGACTTTGAAAATGTATGCGTTGAAACATGCGCACTAAGCAACTTTAATGAAACAAGCTACAAGCTGATATTTGAGATAGATAATGCGATACTAGACCTAAAGACTTTAACATACTCAATTGTTGAGGAAATAAGCAAGGTATTGCTTAATTTGGAAGTTATTAATGACGAAGGATTAGTTTCCGGCAGCTATCAGCTTTACAAAGATAATGCTGCTGTGCCAATTACAGAAGGATTTGTAGAGCCTGACTATTATGACATTGAGGTTGTGCCAACAGAAAATGTAATTGACAAATTAGTCATTGAAAATGCTAATATAACCAAGCCATTAACTGCCTCTATTGGAATTGACAATGTAAGCAGGAAAATTTTAATTGAAAATGTTGATGTCAAGAAAAGGTACGCAGTCAATCTTGAGGAGCTGGAGTTTGAAAATGCCAAATTGACTGCTACTGCAAATGCAAATTCATTGTACAAATGCAGGCAGTGGGACTATGAAAGCGAGGTATGCTTTGGAGAATGGGTTAAGATAAAAGATTTAATTCCAGGCCAGCAATATGAATTAACATTAACTGCAGAAGATCCTGGATTTATTGAAGGAAATTTAAATATAACAATTTTGCCATTGCTGGAATTTGGCTTAATTAAGGAAATTCCAAATATAACAATTAACATTAATGAAAATACAACTCTAAATTTAAGCAATTATTTCTCAAATATTGATGAAAACACAATCTTCAATTACTTCAAGCAAGATGGAATTAGCATATTGTTTGACAACAACATTGCAACCATAATTCCTGACAAAGATTTTGTTGGAACTGTGTTTACTTATATAACAGCAAACAAAAGCGACAGCTTAGCTGTTTCAAATGTGTTTTCTGTCAATGTGGTGAATGCAACAATTGATTTGACTCCAAGCATAATTCTAAAGAAAAAAGATTTCAGCTTTGATGAAGATGTTGAGATAGACTTTGAGTATTTGACAAAACAAGAATTGATTAAACAAAATGAATGGAAAGAAGAATATGAGGTTTATGAAGAAATAACAGATAAAACAGAAGAAGAATTAAAAGTTTTGAGACAAAAAATTAAAAATGAAAAAGCTAAATTTGGTATTCAAGCTGCAGAAATTAAAAAACAAAAGAAAAAGTTTGTAAAGCAAAATGAAAGTTTAGAGGCATTTGTGCTTGATTCTGAAGGCAATTCAAAAGACATTAATATAGAAATAGAAGAATTAAGAGAAGGCAAATTCGAGCTTAAGCTGCCAAAGCAAAGACAATTTAGAGCTGGAAAATACACAATAAAATTAGAGCTGGTAAAGGATGGTGCTGCATATTCCCAAGAGCAGGACTTTACTTGGGGAGTTTTAGCCATTAATGTCAACAAGTCAATTTATTTGCCAAATGAGCATAGCTTTATTGGAATTGCTGTTTTGGATGACAAAGGCAAAATTGTTTGTGATGCAGATGTTACTTTAGAAATTACTAATCCATTGAATGAAAAAACAACATTAACAACTGCTAATAACTATATAAAAATAAGCCCAGAATGCAATACTTTAGGTGTAACTATATTATCAGATTATTATACAAGCTATAAAGTTAATGGAATTGGAACTTATTTGATGAATTTAACTGCTGTGACTTATAATGGCATAAGAAGCATAGAAGACAATTTTACTGTTGCAAGCTCTGTTGACTTTGATGTTGCAAGGCATTCAGCAACAAGGATTTATCCTCCTGCTCCATATGCAATGAATATTTCAATAATTGCAAACAAAAATTATAATGGAATAATAAATGAGTATGTGCCAAGCTCTTTTGATATTAGCGAAGTTGAGTTTTATGAGGTTGTTGAGCAACCTTCTGAAATTATATTGTCAGGAGTTGAAGTAGATAATAAAGCGTTAATACAAAGCTCAATAACAAAACTAAATGAAAAAGAAGAAAACGGGTTCCATAGCCAAGCCATAGCACCCAGACAATATCTGGTTTCCACAAAGACAGAGTCTATAAAACAATACTTATTTAAATATCTTTCGGTTGAAAAGGCTTTGACGAGGCTGGGGTCGCATAGTCAGGCCATTGCGCCAGACCGAGGATCTGGTTTCCCACAAAGATCCGCGGGTTCAAATTTCATTCGTAATGGAATGGAACTCCCGCCCCCAGCGTCAAAAGGCATTAAACTAGAATCCTTAATAAATGAAGCTTCAATAACAAAACTAAATGAAAAAGAAAATAAAGGGTTCAGAGGGTATTTAGCCCTCTCATCTCAAAATGAAGCTCAATGGATAGAACACCTCTCCGACTCACGGGAATATGATTCTTATATTACCCATAATTATATAAATGTTTCTGATGAGACTGACGCTTACGTAGTGGAAAGGGCGCGTAGCTTAATGGACAAAGCTCCTTTTTGGCTAAGAGGAAGATGCTGGTTCGATAATGGTTCGGAAATCTCGCCGCGCTCACACTTATACGTTAATGTAGATAATGAAAAAAATGAAAGAAAACAGACACGTAGTCTGGACAAAACACCTGTTTGGCTAAGAGGAATTTCACACGAATTCTTATTGGGCTCGGAAATTGCCGAATCTCACACTATAGAGCTAAAAGAGTATATCAACTATAAAAATGTTTCTATTTTAAATAAAGAAAATTCCAATAACGAAATAAATCTGAAAAATAACATACTCAATTTCTTCACCTTAATTCCTTCAGCACAAGCGCAATCCAGCCCAATAGTGATCACAACAATCAATGATACAAAAATAATAAGCATAAATGCCAATTTGAAAAAAGGCTCTAAATATGTTATTTCCTATAAGTTTGATGCGCCTGACATTTCGCCTGAGTTTTATCTGTTGGGAGAGCTGGACATTGGCAACTGGAAAGAAGCAAGGCAGTGGCAGATTGCAAGCGACCAAGCACTGCCTGCAGCTTTCTGTGATAGCGGAGATTTAACAACGACATGCACTATTTCATCAACCAAAAGAATAAACAACAGCTTTGATGTTCTAAGCGCAAATAATGTTCTTATTACAGGCTCTGGCAGATTAGTCAATGCAACTGCAATCAAGCTATTCATCAACCTAACTGGTAACTTGACAATAAGAAGCGGAGGAGGCATTTTCTTTAATGCCACAGGATGTGTTCCTGCTGCTGGAGCTTCCTGCTTTTCTGGCGGAAATATTACAATAGAAGCGGATGTTGTAAATTTAACAAGTGATGCGGTAATAATAACATCAGGGGGAAGGAATACTGGCACTACTGCTCAAGGTTTTGGAGGCAAAGGAGGCATTGTAAACATATCTGCAAAGACATTCTATTTTAACGGCAATATAACAGTTGATGGAGGAGACCATAGTGGAACTACAAATAGCGGCAGTGGCGGTGATGCTGGAGATGTGATATTAAGCATAACCAATAGCTTTGACATTAACGGCAATATATTTGCAAGAGGAGGAACTAGCGATAGCAATGGCTGTGATAATGTAGACAATGGATTAAGAGGAGATGGTGGTTCTGTAAATATAACAAACAAAAACGCTAATGTTATCAGCGGAAGCATTGGCACATCTCCTGGTGAGGCTGGAGCTTGTCGTTCAGGTGTTTACAAAAAGTCAGAAATATATGCCCAGAAGATAAACGGAACAAATGTGAAAGTTGCAGGAATAATAAATGCTTCAAACATAACAATAACTGGTGTTTATGGAGTTGATGGTAATGGCAATGGGGAAGCTACTGGTGTTAGAAACAATGGGCAGAATTTGACAATAAAAGCTGATATATTAAATTTAACTTCTACAGGAGTAATATCAGGAACTGGGCTTGATTTGGGTGTTGCTGAAAATGAATTTGGAGGAGCAGGAGCTAACATAAACATTAATGCAACTACAATGTATTTTGATGGAAATATTACCTTAGATGGTGGCGACCATAGTGGTACTATAGATAATGGTGCTGGTGGACATGGAGGAACTTTAATTTTAGACATAACCAACAGTTTTGACATTAACGGCAATATATTTGCAAGAGGAGGAACAGGAGACAGCGCTGTTTGCGCTGCAAGTAGTGGCATTAGAGGCGATGGAGGCTCTGTTAATATTACAAACAAAAATGCTCTTGCAATTGGTGGAAATATTGACACATCTTCTGGTGAGGTAGGTGCATGTCCTAATGGTGAATACAAAAATTCAGAAATCTATGCCCAGAAGATAAACGGCACAAACATTAAAGTTGCAGGGACTATTAATGCCTCAAACATAACTATAACAGGAATATATGGAGCTAATAACAATGGGAATAATAATCCTACTGCAAGAAATCTTGGAGCTAACTTGACAATAGTAGCTGATATTCTGAATTTAACCACGACTGGATTAATTTCTGGAAAAGGGCTTGGTATGAATGATATTTTATTACAATTTGCAGGTGCAGGAGCTTCAATAACTATAACAGCAACTACAATGTACTTTAATGGCAACATAAGCTTGGATGGAGGCGACCATTCAGGAGCTGCAAATAATGGCAATGGAGGCAATGGAGGCACTTTGATATTGAATGTTACCAACAGCTTTGACATAAACGGAAACATATTCGCAAGAGGCGGGACTGGAGATAGCGGTACTTGCACTGCTACTAATGGCAACAGAGGAGATGGAGGAACAATAACAATTGTTGGCAGTCAAAACATAACATATAGTGGAAATATAACAGCAATAAGAGGAGAAGTAGGAGCTTGCACTAATGGAGATGGTAAATCAATAACAATAAATGCTTCTAATGTTTTGAATGTAAGTTCTACTGTAAGGATGAATGTAACTGGAGATGTATCAGGCGATATTACATTAAAGGGAAATTACGTTGAAGTGCAGGCACAATTAGACGCTTCAAATGTAAACGGCACAATCTTGATTGAATTTAACAGCTCTTTAGCTATTGGCTCATTAACCCCAACTCCAAGCCCTCAAGTTGCAAGGTTCAATGAATTTGGCAGAGTAAGGTTTAAGAACAATATTGGAAGCTTTGCAACGATTGACTTTAATAATAACATTTCGATAGCTAAAAACTTGGTTTTTGTTGATTCTGACACTACAAGCGATTTAAACCAAAGTGCTGAGATTAATTTAAATAACTTAAATGGATTGGGGGTTTTGAATGTTACAAGAATAAGCAAGGATAGTGTTAGGGATGGCTGTGTTGGTGTTGATAATAATGACTTTAGATGTGCTTTACAGACAAATTCAACAAGAGACTTATCTTTAGTTTCTTTCAATGTAACAAGATTCACTAACTATAGCATTAATCTTAGCGGGGTAAGGCTTGATAGTCCTGCTAATGGAACAACAGACACAGATGGCAGTGTAACATTCCAATGCTCTGCAAATGATAATATTAACTTGACTAACATAACATTGTATCATAACATTTCTGGTGCTGTTGTTGATGGCTCAAGATGGAGTGCTAATTTTACGTTTAATGCAACTGACAATAAGCCTGTGCTTTATAACACAAGCAGTTGGGCAATAAGCAGCATAGCAGATGGAAATTACATCTGGAATTGCAGAGGTTATGATAATTCTTCTAATAATGCTTTTGGTGATGATAATTTTAGTTTGACTGTAAGTCCAGCACCAGCAGGCGACACAACAAAGCCAATCATAAACGGAACTTTAAACAAGTCATTAAGCAACATCTTGCAAAATGACGTAATAAACGCAAGCTTCAATATGACAGATGAAAGCAATGCAGATGACTTCAACTGCACCATCACAATAAACTCAACTGGAGCAGTAAGATACTTTAATTTCAGCTTTGCAAGCTATGTTGCTGGAAATACGCAGCAATGCTCCCAGAACTTCACCATAAGCGAGAGTGCTGGAACTGTAATCAATATAACGGGCATAGCAATAGACAACTCCAGCAACAGAAAGCAGAATGAGGAGCGGCATACTTACCAAAATTAACTTTACATTAAGCAGCACAACTGCTCAAGTTAGCAATGCAACAAAACTAACTTCTGGAGGTGTGATTAACTTTACTATGTACGCTACTGACACTAGCAATAACGTAAAGCAAAATTCTACTTTAATTACTGTAGCTGATGCGACAGCGCCAATCATTAACGGCTCATTAAACAAATCAATTTCAAACATTTTGCAGAATGATGTAATAAATGCAAGCTTTAATGCAACGGATGAGACTGGATTACATACAGGTCAAGTGATTATTAATGATACTGGTGCCAATAGATATTTTAACTTTACGTTATCTGGAGCAACTGCTCAATTTTCACAAAACTTTACTGTTAGTTGTGCAGCAGGATGTGTTGTTAATGTTACTGGAAGGGTTAATGACACAAGCAATAATTTACGGCAAAATGAAACGATATTTACTGTTGCTTATGCAAAGCTAAATGCAACTGTGAATGCTCCTCCTACAGATCATACAATTGAGGTATTAAAGGGAAGCACCTTTGATTTCAATGTTACAATAACTTGTAGTGGTAACTTAGGCTCTTGTGGTAATGTGAATGTTGTAGCGCGCTATAACGCAAGTGGTGATGTTGGTCCTGCCACTAATATTTCTACCTTGCTAAACGAAACTCCTTTCTTCATACTTAGGAGCAGACGTGACCAAGATATTGTGGTTGCACTTTTCCCAGTCTTAAATGAATTAAGACTTTATGAGTATGTTAATGGAGCCTGGCGCGAAACAAACATTTCAAATGTTCCAGATCAAATTGAAGCAATCGACATAGATGATGCAGATAATGATGGAATGAATGAAATTGTAGCTGGCTTATATTCTAATAGTAAAATACATCTAATGGTGTATGATTACAATGTTTCTTCTGGCACATGGATTCAAACAAATATTACCAATACTACTCTGCATATAGAAGATTTAGAAATTGGTGATGCTGATAATGACGGCAAGAATGAAATAGTTATTGGTTTAGAACGTATTACAACTACTGAGCCTAAAGATGTAGCACGTCTGCGAATGTATAAGTTTAATGATGGTGTATGGAATGAAACTAATATAACCGGCAATGATGTAACTAATAGCGTGCAAGATGTTGATATTGGAGATGTTGATAATGATGGCTTGAATGAGATTGTTGTGCTGTACTCCAATGTCAGCAGTGATGAAAACGAAGCTTCACAGGTAAGTATGTTTAAGAATAGTTCCTTAACATGGGTGAGGACAGATATAACAGAATTGCAAAGAGGACTAGACATAATGGGTGAGCGCCTAGAAATTGGGGATCCAGACAATGATGGTAGGAATGAGATTGTTATTGCTTTCCATAACAATGCTGGTTCAAATACTGTTGGAAGGCTTGTGATTATAGATAATGAAACTGGTGTATGGGTACAATTCAATATCACAAACCAAACTAGCTATCTTGTTGATGGTATAGATATTGGTGATGCGAATCACGATGGTCGGATTGATATCGCAGTGATAACAGACGATGATAGTGGTGGACCATCTAGAGCCAGACTTTACGAAAATACCAGTGGTTGGAAAGAAACAAACTTAACTTCATCCATAACAGGTGTTGGTAGGGATATTGATATAGGAGATGCTACAAATGACGGATTAATTGATATTATTGCGGCAATGAACCTTAATTTAAGCTTGTTTGAGAACATTTCTAATATTCAAAAAAATACGACTATTAATACATTTTCAGTGTCAATCGATTCTGCTCAAATTGGCGATCCCGACAATGATGAAAGGCTTAACAACTTATCATGCGGGATTATGAATGCAGGCGACAATTGTCAGCTCAATTATACGATTAAAGCCACAGGCTCTGTAGGAACATTTTGGTTAATTGATGTGAATGCAACTTCCACATTATTGCCAAGCAATGACTCTACAAATGTTACGATTCATATTGTTTCAAAATTAGCGCCAATCATTAACGGCTCATTAAACAAATCAATTTCAAACATTTTGCAGAATGATGTAATAAATGCAAGCTTTAATGCAACAGATGAAACTGCATTACATACAGGTCAAATGATTATCAATGATACTGGTGCCAATAGATATTTTAACTTTACGTTATCTGGAGCAACTGCTCAATTTTCACAAAACTTTACTGTTAGTTGTGCAGGATGTGTTGTTAATGTTACTGGAAGGGTTAATGATACAAGTGGAAATTTAAAGCAGAATGAAACTATATTTACTGTTAGCGTAGCAGACACAACAGCACCAATTGTTAATGCAACCTTAAATAAGTCTTTACAGCAAATAGAACTTAATGACATAATTAACATAACAGCAAATGCAACTGATGAGACTGGATTATCAACAGGACAGATTATAGTTAATGACACAGGATAAGCTGCTCAAAATGCATAATTAACTTTACTGCAAGAGCAAATGATACAAGCAATAATTTCAGAACAAATGATACTATTGTTATTGTAACGCCAGAGGTAGAAATAGCTAACTGTGCTAATTTAACAACTGCAAATACTAACTATTCCTTGATAAGTGATGCTAATAGTGGTGCAACTTGCTTTTACATTTCTGCTAATAATATTGGCTTGGATTGCCATGGGTATGAGATTAATTACTCTCAAAGTGTTGAAGGTTATGGAGTAAATATATCAAGCTATAACTACAGCACAATAAAAAGCTGCAATATTGTGCAGGCTGATTTAGCTGCTGATAATTCATTTGCGTATGGTGTTTATATATTTAAGAATGCGAGCAATAATACTGTGTTTAATAACACTATAACAACTTATGGGAGTGATGGGTATGGGGTGGTGTTATCTTCAACTGCCTATAATAATTCTGTTTATGGTAATACGATAACAACTAATGGGAGTACTGGGTATGGGGTGTATTTAACTTCAACTGCTTATAATAATAATATTTATAACAATGATATAACAACTAGTGGGAGTAATGGGTATGGGGTGTATTTAACTACTACCAATTACAATAATTCTATTTATGGCAATGCAATAACAACTAGTGGGGCTAATGGTTATGGGGTGATTTTATTGACCACTGCTTATAATAACAATGTTTATAGTAATAATATAACCACATCAAACATAACAAGCTATGGAATTTACCTCGCTGATAACGTCTACAACAACACAATTTACGACAACAACATAACAACTAAGAATATAACAAGTTCTTATGGAATTTATCTATTGCAAAATGTCAACAACAACACTTTCTATAGAAATAAAATTTCATCGTTAGCAATTGGAATTTTGGTTAATGGAACTGGTCAAACAATAAGCCAGACAACAAGATTTAACACATTCATTAACGACACTATTGTGCCATGCAATGCAGGGTGCGCAAATAATTACTATGATGTTGTTTTGACAGCAAATGCAACTGATATTACTTTTGTTAATGTAAGCTTTAATAAATCAAGAGTTGCGTTTATTCCAAGAGACCCATCATTTCCAACAGAAAAGAATAATTTAACAGTTAAATGGTTCCTTAATGTTAATGTAACAAACTCAACAAACAATAATCCAATAGCAAATGCGGAAGTTGTTATTAATGATTCTTTTGCCGTCAATCTATTTACTGGAACTACTGATGCAACTGGCGGCATTGCAACTCAGATTGTTACAGAGTACACTCAAAATGGCTCAGTTCCATGGGCAACAAATGATAGCTGCAGAGAATTGCTTTCAACATTAACTACAGAAAACCTTACTTGCTTTACTCCTTATAATATAACTGTTAATTTAAGTGGCTACAATAATAAACTAACAAGTTTGATTGTTAACAGAAGCAAGTTTGTGAATATTAGTTTAGGCAAGCCGAGGATAAACGCTTCATTGAATGCTACGTCTATAAATATAAATCAAGTAGTGAACATGACAGCAAATGTGACAGATGACTTGCAGCTGAGCTTCTGCCAGTTTATAGACAACCAAAGCTTGGCAAATGGAGCAAAAACGTACTTTAACAAGACTGTTGTCGGTACTAATGACCAATGCTCGCAAAACTACACAATAAGATTATCATCGGGAAATGTAATTAATTTTACAGTACTTGTTAATGACACTTCTGGCAACATAAACCAAAGCGAGCAAATTATTTCAGTTTCAAACTGCAATTCATGCGCTGCTTGCGATGCAGAAGCTGACATTGCAAACAAATATGTAACTATCGGCTCAAATCTTTACATAGAAGGAGCAACGTGCATTTCAGTAGGGGCAAATAATGTAACTATAGATTGTAACGGCTTATTTATCAATGGCAGCCTTACAATAGACACATGGGGCATAGAGATACAGAATGTTGTAAACACAGTTGTAAATAAGTGCAATGCCTCGATGTTTATGCAGGGAGTAAGAATCTTCAACTCAAACTTTAGCTACATCAACAATACAATTACAAGAAACAACACCCAATATGGCATATCATTAACCAGCGCCTACCACAACATTATAAGAAATGTAACTGTATTTGGAAGCGGAGATGAAGGAATACATATTAGCAATTCCGTCAATAACACCATATCATACAGCAAAATAGAAAAAAGCGCCTTGGAGCCAATCTACTTGCTTGACTCAATTAACAACACCATCATCCACAACACCATCAACAACAACTCAGGCCCATTTTATTTCACAAGCTCCAATTACACAACTGTTGTCAACAACACCATCACAGCAACCTCAGTGCAGCTAAGCAATGGAGCGAGCTACAACATTTTCATAAACAACACAGTAATTGGAAGAAGATTTTACATTAATCAGAATTCATCCAACAACACAATAATAAACTTGGTGTCGATTAACAGCACAACTGTGGGCATAAGGATTACAAATGCGTCTGGCAATGTGATAATCGACTCCAATATAAGCGGAGCTGCCGACGGGCCTATACTGGCGGAGCGCGGCGGCAATAACACGTTCCTGAACACAAGCTTTAAAAAAAGTACTGTAAGTGTGACAGATGACTCAATCATATATGTGCAATGGTACTTGGATGTGCATGTGAGCGACAAGCTTGGCAATAATCTGCCGAATGCCAACGTCAGCGTATTTGACAACAGCAGTACTCCTTTGTTCAATGGAACAACAGACTCTTCAGGCAATATACAAAGAATAAACATTACTGAATATTGGCAGACCTCAACTACAACAAATTTCTTCAACAACCATACCATTAATGTAAGCAAAGAAAGCTATGCCCCAACTTCTTTCAGAGTTAATATTTCAACCAATACTTTTGTAAATATAACTCTGGGCATTGTTCCTCCTGTAGTTAATGCATTCTTAAACAAGTCGGCAAATGGAATTTATCAGAATGATGTAATTAATTTGTCAGCCAACACAACTGACGATGTTGGTTTAAGCTTTGGGCAAGTAATTGTCAATGACACTGGTATTACAAGATACTTTAACTTCACCTTAAGCGGAACTGCTGACACATTCTCGCAAAACATTACAATCAGCTGTGGTATAGGCTGTGTTATAAACTTTACAGCTGCAGTCAATGACACAAATAATACTTTCGCATACAATGAAACTATTTTTACGATTGCTTTCGGCAACTTGCTTGCAAACATCACAGCTCCTGCAAACAACACGCAAGTGATACAGAACACTACATTTGCGCTGAATGCCACTGTCAAATGCTCTTTTGCAGAGTGCGGCGAGGTAATTGCGCATGCAAGGTATAACAGCTCAGGGGACGTGCCAAACAGCTTGATATCAAGATTTGTTGCCACGCCGCTGTACTTGGCAGAGGACAGCGTGGTAAATGACACAATTGACTTGTCTGCTACAGATACAAACAACTGGTTGAGCACAAGCGGAGTAAATGCATTAGCGCATGACAACGATCAAAAGCTTGTTTACTTGGCTGGCGCAAGCGCCAAGTTTGGATATTACAACATAACTTCAAATGTAACATTTGACTTAAGGGCCACTGATGTTGGCAATTGGGTTGGCACTACAACTTTAAGAGCTTTGGCTTATGACTCTGATCAGAAAAGGATATATTTGGCTGGAAGCGGAGGGAAATTTGGGTTTTACAACACGACATCCAATATTACTCATGACTTGACTGCAACTGATGCAGGAGACTCTATCGCAACAAGCCAGCTGAATGCATTGACATTTGACTCTGACCAGAAAAGGGTATATTTGGCTGGAAGTATTGTCTTTGGGTTTTACAACACAACATCCAATATTACTCATTCATTAAATGATACTGATGTTGGAAACTGGCTCAACAGAATCGTAAATGGATTAACATTTGACTCTGACCAGAAAAGAGTTTATCTCGTTGCTAATGGCGGCGAATTTGGGTTTTACAACACAACATCCAATATAACCCATGACCTAAGCGAAACTGATGTAGGCGACTGGGTGATAAGCAATGCTTTAAGAGCAGTAACTTTTGATACTGACCAGAAACTAGTGTTTATAGCAGGCGACCTTGGAATGTTTGGGTTTTACAACACAACATCCAATATAACCCATGACCTAACAGATACCGACCCGAGCAACTGGATTGCCCAAAACACAATCAGGAGCTTGGCTTATGACAGCGCTCAAAAGCTTGTTTATTTGGTTGGAGACGGCGGCATATTTGGCTATTACAACAGAACTTTAAATACGACATTGCCTTTAAATTACACAGACGCAAATGACTGGATAGGAGCAACAGATATCTTAACAACTGCTTATGATTCAAGCGAGCATGTTGTTTATCTCGGAGGAGCAAGCGGCTTGTGGGCGCAATACGAGCTGTTTGGAGCAAAGAATCCGAAGTCTTGCGGCAGCATGAGCAAAGACCAAATTTGCTATCTGAACTGGACAGTGAACGCAACTGGTGTTATTGGCTCTGAGCTAATCGTTGATGTTAACTTCAGCTCGCAGAACACGAGCATTAGCACCAATAATACACAAGACCATATTGTAAGGATTATTTCAGGCGCAGATGAAACATCACCAGTCATAAACGGCACTTTAAACAAGTCAATAAGCAATATTTTCCAAAATGATATTATAAATGCAAGCTTTAACGCAACTGATGAAACAGGATTGAGCACAGGACAAGTTATAATAAATGATACTGGCTTTAAAAGGTACTTTAACTTTACTTTAAGCGGAACAAGAGCAGAATTCTCACAGAACTTTACAGTTGCTTGTGCATCTGGCTGTGTTGTTAATGTAACTGGATTGGTAAATGATACAAGCAATAATTTAAAGCAGAATGAAACAATATTTACTGTTGCTTCTGCTGCTAATGCAGTGCCAATTATAAAACTAAACAATGCAACAGGATTTGCTGTTGATCCTGTTTCTGGCGGAATTTCCGCAATTTTAATCTCTTTTAATGTAACAGATGCAGATGGCGTTGCAACAATTAATGCAAGCAAAGCAATTGTCAATTTAACCTTAGGCGGCTTTGATGGGCAGTTCAGGTTTAATGTTTCAGATGCTGGAGGAGAATTTGGAACTTGCAGAAATCACACAGAAAGCTCTACAATGATAATTAATTGTACAATTTTATTGAGGTATTATGATAATGCAAGCGCTAATTGGGTTATAAATGTTAGCGTGCAGGACACCGCTGGCGCAGTTGGAAGAAACGATACATTAAGGTTTACCTATAACTTCTTATCTGGGATATCTTTACCAAATACATTCATAAACTTTAGCAGTGTTTTCCTTGGGCAGCAAAATGTGCTTGCATATCCGCACTTGCTAATTAACAACACTGGAAACGATGACTTTGATATGGTGAATATGACGGCAGCGGCTTTAACAGGAACAACAACCACATCTGAAAATATAGCAGTTACTAACTTTTTTGTAAACTTGACAAACAGCAGCAATGGCGATTTAGCATTGCAATTCCCATCTGATGGAAATGTTAATTTGAGAGATACTGCAACAGGAGGCAATGTCAGCTTCTTGCATGGCCACACAAGCGCGTTTGCTCCAAATGCTGACAAAGGCAATATAAGCGCATTCATATGGGTAGATGTCCCAAGCTCTGGATTAAGTCCGCAATTGTATAATGCAACTTGGAATTTAACTGCTGTTAATAATCCTTAGATGTAGTTAATTTGCAATAAGGTTAAGGCATTGCTTGCTACAGGCAAATAGAAATTTATGAGTCAAAGATTAAAGGTTATTATACAACATGGTTGAGGTTAAGTGTTCAAGCGAAGATATGGAAATAGCTGTTCCTAAAATAGAAGGTGATTATTCGACATCAAACAATCTTTTGATATCATTTATTGAAAGAATATCAACCTCTGATTGTTCTTTAAACCTCTTTTCATTAGACCAAATTCCACAGCCTGCAGATAAAGCTAGTGCAAAATACGGCATATCTTTTGTATGTCCTGGCAGTAATTTCAAAGCCTTAGATTCAAACTTTTTAAACTCAGACCTAGGAACCACATCAATTATTTCGGATAATAATGCAAAAGATATTATAAATTCTAGGCCACCTATTCCGCAAAACTTGCAGATTTTCTGTTTTAATAAGTATAATTCGTCCAGCGCAAAATCAGGAACAATCAGTTTAGCGCCTTTAAGATATATGGATTTAAGTAGATTCCTTGTAAAAGATTCTGGTTTAAAGAATGAGAATAAGATGGATGCATCAACAACAATTAATCTCATTTGTAATGCCTTTTATGAAGAGATGCCATATCTTTTAGCTAAGTTGCCTCTATATTCTTCTACTAGTTTTGAGAAGTTATCATCAGAAAGTTTGCTTTTCTTTAATATGCCATCAACTGCTTTAAATAAAAGTAATACTTTAAGTTTTTCTTCTACAGCTTCCCTAAGTAATGCTTTTGTAGATGACTTTTTAAGCTCATCTCCAATAATCTTAGTAAATCTTTCTGGAATTTCAACCTTTAACTCTACCATATCAACATCACTCAATAAGCAAAATAAAAGTGAGTATTTAAAACTTTCTGAGGAATTTCATTCTAATACAACATTTGAAAAAAATAACCTCAATTAAAATAATTGACAAATAATAATTCGATGATTTAAGCATAGGAAATACAGGTAACTTAATAGTTAAATGATAAGGATGGCAAGCAATCGGTTTGGTAAACTGATCAAAGTATTATTTATTGTCGAATTTGTTTTGATAGTTGCAATCATTGCATTGGCTTTAATTGACAATAAAGAAGCAACCGGGTATGCTGTGAAAGATTCAAAAAATAATATAAGTTTTGAAAAAAATGACTTCAAAATTATCACAAAGGCTGTTTGCGAGGAAAGAGATGAGCATATATTTTGCCATGATGAATTATTTGTAAAATGCGATGACAAGGAGTATATGATTAGCAATAGCTCAGACAGTTTTATAGAATGCAATAACATAAAATTAAATTTATCTGAAATTATGGTTAATGGAAGCACTAAATTTAGGAAAGAATGGCTAGATCCCAGAAGGCAGTAGTAACAATAAAAAACGTAAATATAAGCTATACTCACGGACAAAAAATAATAAATTGTTACAATTTCCGAGCATGCTCAAAAATCTTTGATTTTTGACAAGCAAAAGACATTGATTATTGTCCAAATATTTGTGTCTTTTGCTATATGAGAAGTGATTTGAATATTAGTATATAAAAAGCTATACTACAAGAAAAGCGAAATATTTAAATATAGGTTATTTAATTAAAGGCTTTGATTAATAATTACCTGCTAAATGGTTGGATTTACTCTTAAATATTAATATTTCTCGGGGGTAAGTCTTGGGGGCAATAGTAGTGTAAGGAGAAGCAATAAAATACCCCAAAATGATTATAAAGATAAAAAAGAGAAATTTGTTAATAGTGGCGGCATTTCTAATTCTTGCAGTGCTTATACCGCTTATTTATGCTCAAACAGGCGGAAATGTAGTCAGAAAAGCGGGCTTTAAGGTTGATTTAGTTATTCAAAATAGAAATCCATCAATAAATGTTTCAAATGTGACAGGAGGAGCAAGCAGCTTTTCTGTTGATCCTATTTCTGGAGGTAATGCAATAGTTTTAATATCTTTTAATGTTACAGATGCAGATGGTGCAGCCGACATAAATGCTAGCACAGCAGTAGTTAACTTTACTCTTGGAGGTAATGCTGGGCAGTATTATGTAAATCAATCCTTTGTCTCAAGCTCTGAATTTGGTACTTGCTTTAATCATAGCCCATCAAGCACAGTTGTTGTTATAAACTGTACTGTTGTTTTGCCATATTTCGCCAATGCAAGCGCTATTTGGGTTATAAATATAAGTGTAAAAGATAAATTTGGAGGTGTTGGAAGAAATGACACTGGAAGGTTTACATATAACTTTGTATCAGGATTAGCATTGCCTTATGCATTTGTTAATTTCAGCAATGTAAACCTTGGGCAAACTAATGTATTAGCATATCCTCATTTACTAATTAACAACACAGGAAATGATGACTATGATATGGTGAA
This sequence comes from Candidatus Woesearchaeota archaeon, assembly GCA_018303505.1. Taxonomy (GTDB): domain Archaea; phylum Nanobdellota; class Nanobdellia; order Woesearchaeales; family GW2011-AR4. Next base: position 5,707 of record JAGVYA010000031.1, on the reverse strand, counting down.
TATGTCTGCAGCAGCATTAGTTGGAACAACTACAACAACTGAGAGCATAGGAGTAACTAACTTTTATGTGAACTTGACAAACAGCAGCAATGGTGATTTGGCATTGAATTTCCCAGCTAATGGAATTGTCAACTTAAGGGATACTGCTACAGGAGGCAATGTCAGCTTCTTACATGGACATACAAGCGCGTTTGCTCCAAATGCTGACAAAGGGAATATAAGCGCATTCATATGGGTAGATGTCCCAAGCTCTGGATTAAGTTCTCAGCTTTATAATGCAACTTGGAATGTAACTGCCATTAATAATCCGTAAAGTTTATTAACACTTAATTTTTTATTTTTATTGAAAAAATGAGGGGTACAATATTTCTATTGCTAGCCTTGGCGACATTAAGCCTGCAAGTAAATGCTATAAGCGTTGCCTCTGATTACTTAACAAATGACACCCTATTTTTAAAAAAAGGCGAGTCAAAAATCTATGGCATCAGGCTGCAAAATCCAACTGATTACGAGGTTGGCTTAAAATTGGACTATGACAATACTTTTATGAAAGTCATAGATTACAAAGAAATATACATTCTAGCTCCTAAAGAAACAGGGTACAGCATCTTATTCAACGTAACTGCGCCTAAAAAATTAGGCGTATATGAGGCGAGCTATACTGTAAGCGAGGTAGAGCCAAGCGGCGGCGGGGGCTTGCCAATAAGGCTGAAAATCAATAGAACTTTTAATTTAAAGGTGATTGAAGATCCTAATAGAATCCAAATCAACTATTTTAATTTGGCACTTGCAGTTGCATTATTAGTATTAGCATTCTTATTATTGCAAAAAAATGACAAGAAAAAGATACCCAAAAAGGTGGTAGATTATCTGCTAAAACATAAAATTATTTCTAAAAGAAGAAAATATAGAAAAGTAAATAAATGAATAGTACAAATTCTTGTCAAGATGAAAAAAATGAGACCTTTTTTACTTTTGTTAAGTTTATTTATATTAAGTCTATTATTTTTAATGAATTTTGTGAATAGTCAAGGTGGTTTGGGCATTGGCCTGCAAATAGCAGACACTTCCGGACCTATAATTAATTTAATCGAGCCAATTAACAATTCTGGCAATATTCATGGAAATGTCACATTTTCTTATAATGCAAGCGATGCAAGTACTGTAGATAATTGCACTCTAATAATTAACAATAAAATTAACATAAGTGATATATCAATCACAAAAAACACTCGAATAAATTTTAGATTGAATAATACAGCTATTGGGAATTATAATTGGAGCATCAATTGCACAGACAATCTTGGCTTTGCGGGGAATAGCTCTGAAAGAACATTTTCAGTCAGTTTAATGACAAATTTTAATGGAACCACTACCAATATCTCTTCAGCTGACATAAGAAATTTAACTAATTTTGTAATTGAGGCATCATCTAATGGTAAGATTAATTTTAGCGAAAATGTAGATTTAAGCCAAGGTTTAGATTTAAATAAATATGTGAATATATCATCCAACAGAATTGAGCTTAATTCAACTGCGCTTAGCGCTTTAAACAAATCCGCAACTCTACAGCTATTCGGATTAACTTTCTCCAATCCAAGAATTTTAAGAGACGGTGCTGTATGCCCCAGCAGTATATGCATCAAAGTTTCTTATTCTGGAGGAACTTTAATATTTAATGTAACGCAATTCACTGTTTATTCTTCAGAGGAAACCCCTTCAGAGCCTGCACCAAGCGGCGGAGGGGGGGCAACAAGCGGAGGCGGGGGAGGAGGTGGAGGTGGGGGAGGCACAGCGCCAGCTATTCCTATAGTCACAGATTTCAGCGTGAATAAAACCACCCTTAAAGTTGTGCTTAAGCAAGGACAGACAAAAACAGAGGCATTCAGCATTAAGAATACAGGAACATCAATATTTGATGTAAAAGCATTTTTAAGCGATATCGAGAAGTTTAAAGTCAGTCCAGAAGCAAATGAGATAGCGCATACTTTGAATCCGGACGAAGAGAAGACAATAGAGCTTGTTTTTAAGGCATTAGAAAATGAAAAACCGGATATTTATCCTGGGAAAATTTCGCTTAAAGGCCCTTCTACAGAAAAGGAAGTTATCACTATAATTGAAGTAGACTCTGCAGAGCCATTGTTTGATGTGGATGTTGAGGTATTATCAGGATCAAAAAAAGTATTTCCAGGAGAAGAAATATTATTAGAGATTAATTTATTTAATGTAAGGGGTTTTGGAAGAGTTGATGTTGTTGTTGAGTATGCAATAAAAGACTTGCAAGGAAATGTTGTGGCTAATGAGCATGAAACTTTAGCTGTTGAAACTCAAGCAAAATTTACAAGAGCATTAACAGCGCCAAGCAGCTTAAGGCCTGGGAATTATGTTGCAGTTGCAAAAGTCACTTATGCAGACTCTGTAGGAACGAGCTCTGATTTATTTGAGGTTACTGCCAAGACAATAAGATTGTACCCAATACAGTTCAAAGATTACAAGGTTATTTTATTATTTGGCGCTGTAATTGCGATAGCAGGCATTATTGTTTTTTCAGCCTATCAATTTGGCTATATCAGGAAAAAAATGCCTAAAACAAAAGCAGACGAAGCAAAGCAATTGCAAGCAGAAGAGAAGGCGCAAAAATTAAAAAAAGAACTTGCAGCTCTAGAATCAGCCTATAAGTCAGGATTTATTTCACAAGAAAGCTACGCAAGGGACAAGAAAAGGATTGAGGATAAATTAAACAGCTTAAAATAAAAATTAATAATAGAAATATTAATTATTCTATTAAACCGTCCATATTAATTCCACTAAACTAATTAAACCAAAATATATTGAATTTAAACCAAAAATTCTTAAATATTGCGGATTTTCTTTATTTATGAAAAGGTTATTGTTTTTATTTATTGTAGTAAATTTAATTTTAATGCCGTCTGTTTTTGCCAAGCAGGGCCATATGAAGCTATTGGCAGTAAAGGAAACAGAAAATGGATATGAGGGGGGTATTGCTGACTTGTACCTTGAGATAAAGCCAGGCTCTGGAAGAGTATTTCTTGAGACATTCCCCTTGACAAGGACAGATACTCAAATGTCAACAAGGTTTGCAAAGGCAATAGCATGCGATATTATTGAAAAAGACTGTGATGACATTGATTTTTTTTACACAATAACAGCTGATTCAGCGATTATAGCAGGGCCAAGCGCGGGCTCCTCAATCGCTGTATTGACAGTGGCAATGCTTGAAAGCCTTGAATTAAATGAAAACTATGCCATAACCGGGACAATAAATTCCGGCGGCTTAATAGGGCCTGTAGGAGGCTTAAAAGCGAAAATAGAGGCTGCAAAAAAAAATGGCCTAAAAAGGGTTTTAATACCTGCCGGCGAGATAATAGTAAGGGTTGACAATACAACAACAGACTTAAAAAATCTTTCAAAAGAATTAAGCATTGAAATTATTGAAATATCAACATTAAGCGAAGCTGTCAAGGAATTTACAGGCAGGGAGATAAAGCAGAGATTCAAGAGCATAGAAATAAGCGAGGAATACAAAAACACAATGAAATCTTTGGCAAAAGACTTGTGCGACAGGGGCAATAAGCTAAAGGCTGAGGCAAAAGACTTGAAATACTCGATTAATGTTTCTGCATTGAAAGAAAATGCCCAGAATTTGACAATCAAGGGAAAAGAGGCTTTTGAAAAGCAAACATTTTATTCATCTGCAAGCTACTGCTTTGGAGCAAATGTTGAGTATTCTACCTTGCTATTGCTGTCAAAAAACCTCTCCAAAGACGAGGCAATAAAAGAAGTTGAAAGGTTAAATAAAGAGATATCTGATTTTCGCAACAAAGTTGAAAGCCTTGACAAAAAGACAATCACGGATTTAGAAGCTTATATTGTAGTCAAGGAAAGGCTTGCAGAAGCAGAAGAGTATGCAACGCAATCTCTTGAAACATTAAACAGGACAAACAATACGGAAAGGATTGCAAGAACTTTGGCTTATGCTTCTGAAAGAGTCAACTCAGCATATTCATGGGCAACTTTTCTGGGCAAAAAGGGCAAAGCATTCAACTTAAACAAGGATGTTCTAAAAAAATCCTGCCAGAACAAAATAAGCGAGGCTGACGAAAGAAAGCAGTATGTTGAATTGTATTTCCCGGGAACTTTGGATACCATAAAAAAGGAAATTGATAAAGCAGCTGAAGAGCTTGAGAAAGGAAACTATGAGCTTTGCCTGTCGCAGGCAAGCAAGGCCAAGGCTGATGTTGACATTATCTTAAGCGTGTTTGGAGTTGATAGCAAGCAATACCAAAATATTGTTGAGAGAAAGCTGGAAATAGTAAAAAATAACATTGCAAAAGAGGCTGCAAAAGGCATCTTTCCAATCTTGGGATACAGCTATTACGAGTATGCAAATTCCTTAAAAAACAGCGATGTGTTCTCAGCTATGCTTTACTCAGAATATGCCTTGGAGCTTGGCAACCTTGACATCTATTTCAAGGAGAGCAACGGAAAGAAGAAATGGATTGACATTGATAAAGATTTATTGGGCATGTTTATTGTCGGAGTTGCAGTCGGATTTATAGCGGCTTTCTTGGTAAAGAAAAGGAATGCAAATGCAAAGAAAAGAAAATAGACAAAATTTTAACTTGATTATCATATTATTCTAAACTTCTTGCCTTTCTTGTTTCATATTTCGCTTTTTCCATTTTATTCACCTTATATTAAGGAAAGATAAACTTACTTATATACTTTTCTATAATTATATAATACTATATAACTATTTAATACTAAATAATTATATTAAAAAGCATAAGTATTTATATTAGTTCATCTTTCTCATCTATTATGGTACTACAAGGAGAAAAATCGCCTGAAGATTTGAAGTCCGTCTGCTTAGGGAAAGTCCATTTATTACAGCCCCCACTCGTTTATTAGATACACTTCCTATAGGGAAAGTATTTTCAGGAAGAGAGGATGAAACTAAAAGATTAATTAAGATACTAATCTCTTCAAATACAACCAGAACCTTAGTTTTAGGTGATTTTGGAGTTGGAAAGACAACTTTTGTCAATTTTGTAAAGTGGGTATTATGCTTGAAGGAAAAATCAAAAAGTGAATTTGTAACAACCCCAATAGAAATAAAAATACAACCAAATTGGAATGCTAATAGCTTTTTGTTATCTACTCTTTCGTCAATTCATTACGCATCAATAATATTTAAATGGGAAGAAGATGGAATGAACTTACCATCACTAAAAAAAATAGAAGAATATGTGACTATAGGGACACAAAAAGCTGTTCAAGGAACAGTTGGTATAATTGGAGCTGGATACTCTGAAACAAAAAGTATGCCTTCTGTCATAAGCCCAGAAGTTTATGAAAATTTATTAACCAATTTATGTTTGGAACTTAGGGAGTGCGGTAAACAATTAATTGTTTCTTATGATAATATGGAAAATATAAATAGTAATCAATTAGCGGATTTCTTCAGAACAATAAAAGATTATATTCAAACTGAAGGATTCCATTCTATTTTTATTGGACCCACTAAGTGTCTATCTGCTTTAGAAAAATATCCTCAAGTGCATAGTGTATTCACCCAACCAACAATTTTAGAATCTTTAACTGAGGAAAATGTTTTAGAAATTATAAAAAAAAGATGTGAAGCCCTTAAGTTCAAAGATGGTAATTATATACCGCCTTATGACGA
>JAGVYA010000030.1 GCA_018303505.1 Candidatus Woesearchaeota archaeon | reverse complement strand
AGAATCACGATTGGAGTTTCATGTAGTCCTTCCCTTTTAATTATAAATTTATAAATAAGCCATATGACTAAAACAATTAATCCAATCCAAAATAATGACAAAATTATATTCCAAAAACTCCAATAACCATAGCCATATCCAAATGGATTGTTACCCATCATTCCATAGCCCATCATATTACCGCCGCCCATCATCATGCCTCCACCCATCATGCCACCAGACCCAAAAGCATTTGTTTCGCCGCAATATATCGCTTTTGCTATATTAATGTGGAATTGCTCTTCATATTCAGAGCCTTCTTTTAGCCCCATCATCTGATGCATAAACTCATGGCTTTCCCCAGGATGCATCTGCTCCATGTAATATTCGCCCATTATTTCCAGTTGCGAGTTTGATAAACTCTTACAGGATACTTTTGAATTGATTAAGCTTTTGACTTCATTAATTTCTTGTTGTGTAATATGTGCATTAGCTAAATTCAAATTCAACAACAAAATTATTGCTATTACAAAAATTATTTTTCCCATTTTACATCACCAAAAGTGGTATAGCAAAGCAATTATATCTACTTTGCCGCTTAAACCGTTTTAAACCATTTACTTGAAAGCTTTTTGTAAATATACCTTGTAAGTTTTTCCAATCCTTTCTCTTTGAATTAAATTTCTCTTATCAAGATTAGTTAAGACTGTTGAAACTTTTGCTTTGCTCCAATCTAATCTAAATCTTAACGAATCTTGAGTAATTTCATCAGCTTTTTTTATTTCATCTAAAATTACCTTTTCATCTTCTGAAAGTGCTTTTCTCAAAATGCTATACTCTTTATCTTTTGATTGTAATCCAAATAGATATAGTGATGCAAAAAATCCTAATCCAGCAGCAAAAACCAATGAAATTAGATTTATTATAATTGAATTTGTTGTGGAAAAGTTCATTATGTTTGTTCCCATTGCTCTACCCATCATCTGCATCATGGGTATTTGCTTTGGTGTTAATAATGAGTTTATAACTAAAAATACAAGGAAATATCCGACTATGGCAACTAAAATAATTAGTGCTATTCTTGATACATTATCAACTTCTTTCAAATTTAGCTTCTTCATTTCACATACAACTCTTCCACAATTTTGCTATTCTTTCTTAATCTGTCCATTAAAACTTCTCTTATGATATCAAATGCTTTGACAATTTTTGGATTTGTGAGTTTGTAGTATATGTTCTTGCCTTTTCTATTTGATGTAACAATACCTTTGGACTTCATTATAGATAGATGCTGGGAAATATTAGCCTGGCTCAATTTTGTCTTTTCTATAAGTTCTGTAACTGACAATTCCTTGTCTCTTAATAGATTCAGAATTTCCAACCTAGTAGAATTTGAAAATACTTTACACATATCAGCATGGAGTTTATAAAGTTCTTTCATAATTAATATTAGAATATTCTAATGTTTAAATATCTTTTGGTTCAATTTAGAATAGAAAATACCCCAAAACTAAATCCCAACACCTTGAAAGATTACTTGATATAGTAAGTAAGCATTAAAACCAAGGATTACGACAGCAAATATTACTGCAAACACATTAGTTATTTTCTTATTAACAAGTTCTTTCATTATTGTTTTATCTGAAGTATAAATAATCAAAGGGATTAACGGCAGTGGTATAAGCAAGCTTAATGCAACTTGGCTTAAAACAAGTATCCTCAAAGGCTCAATTCCAAGTATAATTGCAATTGTAACAGGTATCACATTAATGAATCTTGTTATGAGCCTTCTGACCCAGATGCTTATTCTGAAACCTGTCAACCCGTCCATGACTGACTGGCCTGCTAAAGTGCCTGTCACTGAAGAAGATACACCTGCAGAAAGCAAAGCCAAGGCAAATACAATTGCTGCAAATTTACCAAATAATGGTATTAAGGTTGTATAAGCTTGGTCAAGTGTTGCTACATTTATGCCTGCTTTATAGAAGGCTGCTGCAGACATTATTATTATTGCTGCATTAATAAAACCAGCAATTGTAAGAGAAACTACATTGTCTATTAGGTGATACTTTAATGTTTTAAACTTGCTGCCAAAGTTTGCATTTATTATCTTATTTTTAATAAGCCATGAATGTACAAACAAAGCATGCGGCATGACAGTTGCTCCTATAATTCCGACAGCAATCAAAGCGCTTTCACTTGTAAGTATTGGCTTAACTGAATGGATAAGGACAGATTGAATATCTGGTTTAGTAATAAAAAGTTCATATACATAGCCTAAACCAATTATTGATACAAAAATAATGAAAGATTGCTCTAATGTTCTAAATCTTTTTTGTGTTAATAATAATATAAGCAGGACATCAGCAACTGCAATATAAGTTCCGAAAAGTAATGGAATTCCAAAAAGCAAGTTTAATGCAACAACAATTCCCAAAAATTCTGCTAAGTCAGTTGCCAAAATAGCAAACTCTGCTAATAGCCAATAAGAAAGCACAAGCCATTTCTTTTTCAATTTTTCTTTGACTAGCTCAGGCAAAGAATAGCCAGCAATTCCAAGCTTGCCTGACAAATATTGGAAAAGCATTGCCATTCCAGAAGCAAGCCACACAACCCAAAGCAAATCATAGTTAAAATTAGCTCCGCCAGCTATGTCAGTACCCCAATTACCAGGGTCCATGTATGCAACACTTACAATCAAGCCAGAGCCCATAAACGCAAGCAGTTTTCTATCAGAAAATATTTTGAAATAATTAAGAAATCTTTGAAAGAGTGTCATTTTATTAACTCAACCGACAACCAAAAATCCTGTTGCATACATTATCAATAATCCAGCTAAAAATCCAATAACGTTTGTAACTGTAAATATTGAAAGCCAATTTCCTTTTGACATTTGGTTGAGTATGTCAAATGCAACATCAAATATAGCGCCTGCGCCAATTGCAAGAAAAAAAACGCCAAAAGTAGCAGAGTAGGAAAAGCCGCCAATCAAAGCGCCTATGATTGTAGGTGCTCCTGCCAGTATACCCATCATCATCAAATGGAGCAAAAAATTGTTTATCCGCTTGAATGTTTTTGTCAAAGGAACAACAATCGCAACACCTTCTGTAACATTATGCACCATAAATCCTATCACAAGCAGGCTGCCAAGGGCAATTTCGCCAACAGCATAAGCGCTTCCAATTGCAAGCCCTTCTCCGAGATTGTGCAAGCCGATGCCTAGAGCAATTAAGTAACCCCACATTAAAGCTTGGTAATGCTCGCCTTTTTCCTTTGCATGGTGCTGTGTCTTGTAGCTAACAGCGGATAAAGTTAATACAGCAAGTAAAAACCCGATTAATAATATGCCTATACCATTAAATGCCTGCGGTAAGCTTCCAATTAGCTCGAATGATTCTTCCAATGCGTCAAAGCCTAAAAAAATTAACAAGCCTATTGTAAGTGAAAGCAAGAAGCTGTACCATCTCAAGCGCAACATTTTAAGGAATGGAAACCAAAGCAAACCAATTAAAACAGGTATAACACCAACATAAATTCCTAGTAATATAAATGTTTTAAAATAGAACCAATTGAATGTAGGAGTTATGGCAGCTGCCTCAACCTCCTTTTCAAAAGTTACTCCATTTCTAGATATTAAAGTTATTACTTCTGCAGCTCCTTCCAGCCAAGGGTAATTAATATTTATCCTTCCTCTTTGTAAAGGCTCAAGGGTATTACTTGGAGTCATTTCAAATTGCCAATAGGCTTCATTAACGAGAACTTGAGCTATAGTTATTGGTTCTGGCCCATCGTTGAATATCTCAAGCGTTATATGCTCTGGAGAAAAAATCACTCTTTGTATGAATGCCTTCTCAATCGGCGCAACAGTTGATGTGAAAACTCCTAGTGGACCAAATTTTAGAAAAATTAATAATAATAGTACAAGCAAAAATACAGGCGATAATGCACTTAGCCAAAGCTTAAGTTTATTTTGCTGTTCCATTTTATTCTACAACCTCAAGGTAAATTCTGTTACATGAGCATGGAACATGTACATACCGGGGTACTTGAATCTTACATCAAGAATAGACCTTTCACCTTGCCCCATTATTAGAGTATCAGTATATGTATCTGGAATTAAGCTTGTTCCGGTTTTGTATTCATCAAAGAAATTAGCATGCAAATGGAAAGAATTAATAGGATCAAATTCTATTATGTTTATTAAATATATCCTTATTAATTCACCTTTTTTTACTTTAATAGGATTCATTGCATAGTAAAATGCTTTTGTGTTGACTGCATAAACCTCATTTTCTCCATCAAGGTTTGTGTCAAAAGCGTTCATAACCATTACAAGCTCTTTGTCAGCTTTTTGCCTTGTGTCATTTTTAGGGTCAACAATATAGGCTCCGTAATGGCCTTTTGCTATGTGTTGTTTTACAGGAGCAGCATGGCAATGGAATAAATGCACTCCAAATGGGTCAGCCTCAAACTCGTAAGTGAAACTTTTTCCAGGCAAAACAAAATCTTCTGTCATTGAGCCGTCCATTTTTGAAGTGTGAAATCCATGAAAGTGCATTGTATGCGGCTTTGTTCCTTTATTTGTAAAATATATCTTTATCAAATCTCCTTCTGTTGCTCTTATTGTTGGTCCTGGCACTTGCCCGTTATATGTCCATGCTGGAAAAAACACGCCAGGGGCAATCTCAATCTCTTTGTCTTCCACATTAATCCAGTATTCACGCAATAAACTGCCATCTGGACGCTTTGTTTTTTTATAGTATTTTTTTCGTTCTTCTTGCGGCAAGTTATTGAAATTCCATGTAGTTAAGAATTCTGTCGGATCAAAATCTTTTGATGTGTACTCTCCAGTAACTCCAAATTTCTCTTGTGCTGTTTGCTGTGCATTTTTGTAATTATGCGAACTATTTTTAAATTCTTTAATATCTGTTAAGCATCTAGGATTAGTAGAAGTTGGATTAGCGCAATATTCTTTCGCTATTTTTTTAAATTTATCAAAATCAGTTTCTGGTTTAGATTCCACAAGTATTGAAAATTTTAAAGTTAAAAAGCCAATTATCAAAAATGCTATCAATATAGGAATTTTTATTTTGTTTAATATAGCTTTTCGTTCTTGTAGCTTTGGAAATTGTAGCTTGAAAGTTCCATTTTTTATTGACATTCCTATAAAGAACAACCCTGTTGACACAATTATAAACCCCATAACAAAATGCCAGAAATGAGGAATATTAGCTCCAAATGTTAGAAGTTCGTGTATTTCATGTGGCAATAATGAAAAAATTATTCCAAAAACTACAAGTATTAACGATATCGCTGTGATTAATTTTTTATTTTCCATTTTTTATAAATTAAAGAATTTTATTGAGGTATTGGCTTACCGTGAGGGTCTTTTTTCGGATTGCCAAGCAGCTTTCTTATTTTTTCTATTGATTTGTCGCTGAAGGCATGCTCCAGCCTGTGCGCCTCTTGATGTATATTATTTGAGTTTATTTTTAGAATATTTTTCAAAAAAAGCTCAATGAGGCGGTGCCTTGATGTAAGTTTCTGAGCGATTTTTTTTCCTTTTGGTGTGAATTTCAATTTTGAATATTTTTTGTAAGAGACTAGGCCTTCTTTGTTAAGCTCCCTAACCATCTCAGAAACGCTAGGTTTTGAAACATTCAGGTAATGAGCCAAGTCAATAGATTTGAGTTCCCCTTTCTCTTCCTCTAAAAGGTACAAACCTCTTAAATAGTCTTCCTTATTTGCTGTAAACATAAAAAGTTAGGATAACCTAACTTGTATATAAAGGTTTCTATTATGACATAAGGCAGCATAATACTAAAAATTTCAAAAACTTAATAAATAACTTCAAAATCACTATTTTTATGGAAAAAGCAACTATTTCTGTAAAAGTGCTGAAATCTGAGCTAAGTAAAGTTAAAGACAACGCTTTGGTTATTGGTTTTTTCAAGGATAAGCTTGGTTTAAGTGTGGAATTAAAAAAATTAGATAAGGATTTTAATAATATTGTAAGTTTATGTATAAAAAACAGCGATTTCAAAGGCGAAAAGGGTGAAGTAAAAACCATTTTTGTTAATAAAAACATAAAAAACATTGTTCTTGTTGGCTTGGGAGAAGAGGAAAAATACAGCTTTGACGTTTTTTCAAGTACCATTGCAGATGTTTCAAAAAGATTGAGGGACAATTCAACAGAGAGCTTCAGCATTCATCTTGAATCTTTCAAGAATTCAAAGCTCAATGACAAAGAAACTGTTGAAAAAATAGCATTAAGCTCGTTAATGGGATTGTATAAATTTACAGAGTACAAAACAAAAGGCAAAGACAAAATAAAAAACATTAAGGGAATAACAATAATAACAGACTCAAATAAAAAATTTGACAGTCAAACAATATATGCTTCTGTTGTTGCTGATGCTGTCAACAAAACAAGAGACCTTGTTAACACGCCTCCAAATGTTGCAACTCCTGAGTATGTTGCAAATTATGCAAAAGAGCTTGCAAAACCCACGAAAATCAAAGATTTTCGGGGCACGAGCAAAATCAAAGATTTTGCTGTGCAGAAAATTCAAGAATTTTCTCGCACCAAAAATCCAAAGGATTTTTCAGTGAAATCAAATTTGAAATGCACGGTTTTTGATGAAAAGCAGATTGCAAAAATGAAAATGGGGTGTTTTATTGGAGTAGCGCAAGGCAGCATAAACAAGCCAAGACTTGTTGTTTTAGAGTATTATGGAGCTGGCAAAATACAAAAGCCAATTGCAATTGTCGGCAAGGGCATAACTTTTGACAGCGGTGGCTTGAATGTAAAGCCTTATCCATTTATTTTGAACATGAAAGATGATAAAGGTGGGGCTGTTGCTGCAATGCATGTCATAGAGGCGTGCTCAAAATTAAAGCTGCCAGTAAATTTGGTTGTTGTGGCTCCCTTGTGTGAGAACATGATAGATGCCGCTTCCTACAGGCCTGATGATGTATTGACTGCCTACAACAAAATGACTGTTGAGATAAGGAATACAGATGCTGAAGGACGCTTGGTTCTAGCAGATGCATTGGCTTATGCGGCAGAGCAATACAAGCCGCAAGCAATCATTGACATTGCAACTTTGACAGGGGCAAGCATGATAGTGCTGGGCTATGCTGGAACTCCTTTTTTAAGCAATGACTCAAAATTGGGTGACAAAATAAAAGATGCTTCTGCAAAAAGCCTTGAAAAAGTGTGGGAGCTTCCTTTATGGCAAGAGTATGAGGAAAGCATAAAAAGCGACGTTGCTGATGTTAAGCACATAAGCGATGACGGAGATGCTGGAGTTATAATAGGCGCTACTTTCCTGAAGAATTTTGTTAATGATATTCCTTGGGTGCATATTGATATAGGAACAACAGTATGGTCAAAGGTTGACAAAGGGGTATTAACAAAAGGCGCAACTGGAGCAACTGTAAGGCTTTTAATGGAGATGTTGAGGGAGTGGAAAAATTAAGATTGATTAAAAATGGAAATAACATATGATAAGAAAGCGGATGCCATGTATATAGAATTTCGCAAAGGCGAATTTGCTAAAAATAAAAAGATAGATGATTTCACAATTATTGACTTAGATAAAGAAGGAAAACTTTTAGGAATTGAGCTTCTTGAAGTCAGCACAAGAATACCGATTGAGTCTCTTTCTGAAATTCATGTTAAGAATTTATTAGTAACATAATAGGCGTATGCTAAAAAAGGCGCAATAGGAGTTATTGTGAGACTTTTAATGAAATTGTTGAGGGAGTGGATATGATTATATTTTGATAAATACCAATCCTAAATAACTAAATCGGTATTGCAACGTCTATTTCTTCATAATCAACTCGAGGGGCAAGGTTTTCCCTTCCTTTTTCTGTTGTTTTTAAATCTATCATCCCCAATTTATTAAGTAGTTTTACATCAAAATGAACGCTTTTGCTGTCTCTTTTAACTATCTTTGCTAATTTGTAAATAGATTTTGGCTTATGTTTTTTTATTACTTTTATCAATTCAAGCCTCTTATTTGTTAGAACTTTCCTCATAATATCGATATTGTTAAAGCTAATTGATTCCTTTTTCTTAACTAATTTACCTTCCTTTATTTTTCCCATTACTTCTTTTACTTCTTTTAGAGTATCTTCTATTGACTTTACTTCAACAACAATGTTCTTAACTTTCATTTTTACCTACCATTTCTTTAAGTTCCTTATAAAAATCACTTATTAATTTGTCAATATCCTCGAAATTATATGGCATTTCTTTGTCATGCATATGCTTATGATGGCCTTTTCTTTCATGATTATCATACCCTAATATTCTTTTGTTATTTTTTATTAGCACCAATGAATAATGGAATCCCTCTGGATTATGCTTGTCTTTTTTCACCTTCCATATCTTGATTTCCATCAAATGCTCATTATCCAAAACCTTCTTATCATGGAAGACAAGCTCTGACATGATATAGGTATGACATACCTATATTTAAAGTTTTCGGATTTGGATTTATTGACTATAAGGCTTTTAATGGAAGTGTTGAGGGAGTGGAAGTAATCGTCATTAAAGAAAGGTAACATTTTTAAATAATCTTTGTTTCTGTATATAAAATGTCAAAAAGAATTTTAGGGGTTGACTATGGACATAACAGAACATTTACACTTAATATTTTGGACTTTGTTAAAAGTGGAAATAGTGGTGTCGAGTATCAAATAATACTTCAAACTGATAGAGCATCTAAAGGCGTCTATTGGATGGAAGATGATAGTGAAGTCCCATTTGACGGTGACCGCCATGGTGGCTTTTTTACTTTGGGAGTCCAAACCGAAAAAAGTTTTGCTGAAGTTATGTTATTCTTTAGAAAAATAGGTTTTCCTTTAAACTCAAGAGTACCTCTTCTTGGATATGATGGTAATAAAATTGAACAAGCAGAAGATAACTTTTTGGGCGCATTGGAAAGAAAAGCACTAGGTGAGGAAGACATACCACACGTAAGTAAATCAGTTTATCAAGAGAGTCAATCAGATGAAGCAAGAACTTACCATCAGACACCTGTACTTTTTGGGCATTTATTAAATCCTAATTTTCTTGCAGAGATTAGTAAAGCAGAAAGCATCTACTTACGTATGTTTAATGATGGAGAAGGTACTTGGGGTGGCGTAAATCTTATTTACGAACAAGGTAAAAGAAAAGATTTTTTTAGAGAAGAAATACTTTATCGAGAAGTTGCTTATCAAGATGAAAGATTAAATCAAATGTTGCTTAGCCAAATATTAAGTATGTCGCCTTTTCAATTAACTACGGATGAAAGAGAATTGCTTGAAAATTTAATAGCAGATATAATTAAATCAAAAAGATTTACACCTCATCAATTGGACCTTTTTGATAGACCTCCAGGGATACCGTTTAGTGGTGATATTTAAATCAAAAATCCCAAACAACAACCTTTTTAAAACAAAATCAATTTCTAAAAATTATGTATGATGTGATTATTGTTGGTGCAGGCGCTGCCGGGTTGACAGCTGCAATTTATACTTGCAGAAAGAAACTCAAGACTTTGATAGTTAGCATAGATGTAGGCGGACAAACAAATTTGACAAGCCATATTGAGAATTATCCTGGCACAGGCGCAATGCATGGAATTGAGCTGATGCGAAAATTTCAGAATGAAGCAATTGGCTTTGGCGCAGAGCTCATAATGGGAAAAGTCAACAAAGTTGATATGTCGGTAAATCGCTCTGCGATTTCCGATCATGCTCAAAAACCGCAGGTTTTTGACAAAATAGAAAACAGCTTTAGAGTTGGATTGGCAAATGGCGAAACTTATGACTGCAAAGCGCTGATTCTTGCTTACGGAAAAGTCCCAAAATCCCTTGGAATTGAAGGTGAGGAAAAATTCATGGGAAGGGGAGTTTCAACATGCGTTACTTGTGATTTACCACTCTACAAAAATAGAGATGTTGCAGTTATTGGAGGGGGCAATTCAGCTGTTGAAGGTGCTCTCGAGTCATCAACAATCGCAAGGAAGGTTTATCTATTACACAGAAGAGACTCTTTCAGGGCTGATGAAGTAACAATTGAAAAATTGAAAAATAATGCACAAATTGAGCTTGTGCTTAACAGCATTCCATTAAAAGTAATTGGCGACAAAAATGTAGAAGGTGTTGAAGTTGAAAATATTATTACAAAAGAAAAAAAAGAATTAAAGGTTGATGGTATTTTTATTGAAATTGGCTACATTGTTGACACTTCATTTGTTCAGCATCTTGTAAAAGTTAATGAAAGGAAGGAAATCATTGTTGATGACAGAGGCAATACATCTCATCCAGGTATATTTGCAGCAGGCGACATAACACCAGTCCCATTCAAGCAGACTGTTATAGCTGCAGGAGATGGCTCGAAGGCTGCACTTGAATGCTACAGATGGCTTACAGGCGGCAAAGGAGCGGTATTGGATTGGACACATTAGTTTTAGAAATAATTTTATTTGATCAAATTTTTTATTTTAAATTTAGTTAATATCATTCATCCTTAATGTTTTTAAGCTGGTTTTGCAGTAGGCGTTGCTGGAGCCGCTGGTGCTGGCGCTTTTTTGAATAAACTTCCAATTGCAGAGCCTATGCCATAAGCAGCAGATGCAACTCCTCTATAAGTTTTGCCTGCTACACTTGCTGTGCCACTAACTAAATAAAATGGGTTTAGGAAGTTTGGCAAGTATGTTGAAGGGTACAATAATCTCTTATATTCTATTTTTTCTGGAGATAACAAAATCCTAGATAGTATACTTGCTCCAGCTATTACAGGGAACAGATATGGAGCAAAAGCAGGCACTGCATAAGATAAACCTGCTGCTGGCGATGAAGTAAATGTAGTTAAAACTAAATTTTTCCATAAGCCTGGCCAATAATTCTTTTTAAAGTATTCTCTAAAACCTTTGAAAGTTTTATTTTGAATTATATAATTTAATGGATAGTATAAAGCAACTAAAGTCGGAACTAAAGCTCCAAGTGCTAAGCCACCAACTACAATTGGGCTTACAGGCACAGAGTAGCCAAGGATATTTGTGACCATACCGTCTAAGCCAAATGCCTTGGGGATTTGTTTAACTATATTAAATCCATACCAAACTGCTGGCGTAAATAAAGCACCTGTGATTGCCTCGTCTCTAAAATTTCCACTTGTAAATTCTTCTTTTCCATCTTTTTTTGCTTTCTTAACAATTCTAGCACCTATTGGAAATGAGGCTGCTGTAACTAATCCGTCTAAGCCAAATAAAGCAGTTGCGCCTACAACTGCACCTGTTCCTAGTAACACATTTGTGGAAGCTTTAATTGCACTCCAAGATTTATTAACCACACTCTTTAATGTAGTTGGTGCTTTTGGTTTCTCTTCCTTTTTTTCTTGGGGAGCATTAACTTTTTGTTCAAGGGTTTCTGCCATTTTCTTCCTCTAAAAGTTTTTTAACTGCATACTCTACAACATGGCTTTTGTTTCTGAACTTGCCAGTAGAAAGAGCTTTGAGTATTTCGTGCACTAATTTTTTATCTAATGTCACACTTAGCTTCTGCTTCATCTTTGTAAGATTAAGTGGTGTAAAATGCTACCATTTTTAAACTTTTTGGGATGTAATTATTTTATAGTAGTTACATTTTATGAATATTTTTCTACATAGGATATTAATACCAAAAAGTATATATACCAATTAACATAATTAAAACTGAACACAATCTTTAAATACTAGTTCTATACAAAATGGAATATTAATTTTAAAAATATATACCAAAAAGTATACTAATATATAATAGAAATATTTTTATATTATAGGTATATATTCCAATAGGTATAATTACGAGTGTGTTGTTTAATTGGGAAAAGAGGCTATTGTCAGAAGAGGTTACTATCTTGATTTATTAGACAAAAACACGAATTCTTTCAAGAAAGGAGCTGCGAAAAATATTGCTTTGCTTGGCTCAAGAAAATCAGGCAAAACCTCAATTGTCAAGGAGCATATCAAAGCTGTTAAAGACATTATTCCAGTTTACATTGATTTGGAAAAAATCAGCTTGAATCCTGAAAATTTTTCAATCGAATTTATTGGCAATGTTGCTTATAATTTTTTAAAAAAGCCATTAAGCCAATATAAAAAATTTCTCTTGCTTGAACAGCTATTAAAAATTGAAAACGAGCTGAAAAGCAAAAGCGCTTTTTTTTTGATACAAACCGTT
>JAGVYA010000029.1 GCA_018303505.1 Candidatus Woesearchaeota archaeon | reverse complement strand
TTGACAAAGGAAGAGTTTTTGAAGTTGGTGTAAAAAATGGCTACTTTAAAAGAATGGGTAAGAGATTTTAAAAAGTTAACGAAATGGGATAAATTTTCTTTGTTATATGGGATCCTTATAGGAATAATAGGATTAATCCTCACAAACACAGTTTATAATATTTATTTTAAATCAAATATTGATCAACCTACTTTTAATGCACCAAATTCATCAAATTTTGGTATTTTTTATAAAAGTCCAAATAGTATTTTTCAAGTTACCCCAATCGTTGAAACAAGAATTTTTAATGAAAATTGTGATTCTGGTATATACAAAAATAAATTAACATTTACAATAAATAAATTTTTCAATAAAATAAATAGTGAAGGTTGTGGAAATTTTGAACTTCCAGATTTAAAGTATGATCTATATAATGTAAAGGTAGTTCTACCAACTAAACAAGAATTATTTATGGAAAAAATTTTATCAAATGGAAGTTACATAATTGCTTACCTAAATGAAGATTATTCGGACGCTTGTATAGTTAACAAATATAAAATACAAAGTAATTTTGATGAGAATGATGTTTGTTTTATTTTTTCCTTAGGTGATAATCCATGCACTGACAAATTTAGTTTATCTAGGGGACCATCATTTCAAGAAGATAGGTCTAGATGTTACAAAAAATTATCTGGTCAATTCGATTTTTTAGGAGAATGGGGAATAAAAACAAATCCTTAAGCCCCCACCATCGCTTCTGTAAGCCCTTTCCTGTCCCTAATCTGCTTAATAATTTTACCTTGCAGCTCTTCTGGCAGCCTTTCGAATAATTGGTCTACAACTGAAGAGCTTCCTCTTCCTCCTGTTGCGCTTCTTAAGTCAGAGCTCCAGCCAAACATCTCAGCAACAGGCAGCTTTGCCTTGATGGTTATTGTGTTGCCTTCTTGAACAACATCAAGCAATTGCCCTCTTTTGTTGCTAATCAACTTTGACAAATCGCCAAGATAATCAGCAGGCGCTTCAATCTGCAATATCTGCAAAGGCTCCAGCATTATCGGATTAGCGAGCATCATAGCTCCCCTGATTCCTTCCCTTACAGCAGGATAAATTTGAGCAGGTCCTCTATGGATAGCATCCTCGTGCAATTTCATGTCTGTCAATGAAACCTTTACTTTTGTGCATGGCTCCTTTGCAAGTGGGCCAGCGCCCATTACATCCTCAAACATATCAGTTACCATTTCAATTACTTCGCCAAGATGAACCTGGCCACGGGTCATGTCCATCAAAATATTGCCCTTGTAGATATCCTTTACTTTAACAGCCTCCTTTGATTCCATGCCAGCTTCAACAAAAGCATCCCTTAACTCCAGATCTTTTTTCTTGACCCTCATCTCTGGGATTTTTCCGGATTTAATTGCATGGTAAACAGAGTCCTCTAAAGGCTCAACAACAAAGAACAGATGATTGTGCTTATTGGGAGTTTTGCCCATAACTTCAGCAGATTTTTTTGTGATGCACTCCCTGAATACAACAATTGGATCGCTAGTCTGCACATCAACAAACTTTTCTGTCCTAATCCTGTTTTCTATGACTTCAAGATGCAATTCACCCATGCCGTGCATCAAATGCTCGCCTGTTTCTTCATTAATCTCAATCTTCACAGTTGGATCTTCCTTGCCAACCATTCTTAAAACTTCTATCAGCTTTGGCAAATCACTTGGCCTTTTCGCTTCAATCGCTTTAGTAACAACAGGCTCAAATATGTGGGTTATCTGCTCAAATGGCTCTGTAGGCTGCTCTGTTATGGTTTCGCCAACATAGGATTTCACTCCAGCCACTCCAATTATGTTGCCTGCAGGGACATTGTCAACAATTTCCTTTTTTGCCCCGTTGTAAATAAAAACCTGCTGAATTCTAGTAGGTTGCTTCATTCTATTAAGATAAGCTTCAGTCCCTTTTTTCATTGTTCCAGAAAATAATCTTCCAGCTGAAATCTCGCCAGCCTGAGGGTCAATAACAATTTTTGTGATGACAAAAAATACTGCACCATTTGAGTCGCAATTTACCAATCCTTTCCCTTCTTGGCTTTCAATCTCGCCTTTCCATATTTTTGGAATTCTATAAGGCTGTGCAACTAATGGATTTGGCAAGTGCCTTACAACCATGTCCAATATAACCTCATGCAAAGGCGCTTTATCCGCTAGTTCTGTGTATTTTCCTTCTTGTGTATATGCTTCTATGACATCTTTAAATGAAATTCCATTTTTCTGCATGTACTGAATACTCAATGCCCATTTGTGAAATGCGCTTCCAAAGCAAACAGAGCCGTCTTGAACATTAACCTTCCATTTTTCTCCATAGCCCTTTGGCGCAATATCCATAATCAGCTTATTGACATTCGTGATTATTTTAACAAACCTCTCCTGCATTTTCTCTGGTGTTAACTGCAATTCCTTGATTAAGCGGTCAACTTTATTGATAAACAGTACAGGCTTGACTAATTCCCTTAAAGCCTGCCTAAGCACAGTTTCTGTCTGAGGCATTATTCCTTCAACGCAATCAACAAGAACTATTGCACCATCTGCTGCTCGCATTGCCCTTGTTACTTCTCCTCCAAAATCAACATGCCCGGGAGTATCAAGAAGATTGATTAAATATTCATCATTTTCATAATTGTGCACCATGGAAACAGCTGCTGTATCAATTGTAATTCCTCTTTCCTGCTCATCTGCATGGAAGTCAAGCTTCAATGCTTTTCCAGCATCCTCTTTTGACATCATGCCGGCGCCTGCTAAAAGATTGTCGCTAAATGTGGTTTTTCCATGTAATCGGAATTTAAGAAAGTCCTAAATTCAATCGATATGAGCACATATAGCGATATTCCTTATTTGATCTGGTTTTTGCATAATCCGCATTACGCGATCAACCATTTTTTCTGCCATACACTTTTACCTCCTATTGATATCCAATAATAAGTCAAAGAATTTTAAGGATATTTTTAAATGTTTAGATTTGGTTTAATTTTAATTTAGACTTTCAGAATAAAATATTTTTATAAACGAAAGTTTAATATACTTTTAAAGAATGATTTGATATATCAGTAGAAATCCAGTTTAGGAAGGACAGATAAAATTTTATCATTTAAAAAAATTTGACGAAGGAAAAGTATATGACAAACTCAACAAGTGAATTACAAAAACTTAGGGTTGTAATTTGGCCATATCAAGGACAATACGCTGCTAGTTGTCTTGAAACATCTATTATCACTGTTAGAGATACACCTGAGGAAGCAGCAGCTGGTATAACCAGACTTATTGATGGACTTGTCCATTTCAGTTTGATTAATATATACTCGCTTGAGAAAATACTACATGAAGCACCCCAAGAAGATGTTGAAAAATACAATCGTGGCATATGTTACCAGCACACACCTTCCCCATCTCAAGAGGTGCAAAGTGTTGTAAGGGATATTGAATATAGAATTTATCCGTACTATGAACCAGCACTAACTGGACGTGAACAGCTGGCTGCCTTGAAGGCGAAGCAATGGAATCCAGAAGGAAGAGAAGCACGTATTGCACGCGCCTTAGAGGCACTTAATGCTCCCGGTCCTACATTTAATTTGGATAAACAGACATGGAAATGGATTGCCGAAGAAGTACTTAATTAAAGATTTCCCGTAAATTATAAGTAACTAATTTGAGATTAACATAATTCCTAAAACACATGCTTCTCATGCACAGTAGTATAAGAATGAAGCTCATCCTTATTGAACCAAAGCTTTATCTCTGCATCTGCTTCCTTTTTGTTGCCAGAAGCATGAATAACATTTTTGCCGCCGCTCTTTTTTTTGGAGGCATATGCCATGCTTATATGCGCAAAATCGCCCCTTATAGTGCCGGGAGCTGCCTCATGCGGCGATGTATCACCTACCAACCTTCGAACATTGTCAACAGCATGCACTCCTTCAACAGCAAAAGCAACAACTGGCCCTTCTGTTATGAACTCGACCAATTCCTTAAAAAAAGGCTTTGTTTTATGAGCCTTGTAATGCTTTTCTGCAAATTTTCTGTCTATCCAAACCATTTTCATTCCAATGATCTTCAATCCAGCATTCTCAAACCTCTTTAAGATTTCCCCAATCAAACCTCGCTCAACGCCGTCTGGCTTTACAATGACAAGACTTTTTTCTATCATTCCTCTGCCTCTTGCTTTTCACGCTTAAATCTTTTGCTCCATCTGGTTTCAAGGAACTTTCTTCCAAGTTTTATCTGGTTTTTCTCACATTTTGAAGAGCAGAAGTATAAAATCTTTGCGTCTTTCTGCACATATATCTTTCCAGTTCCCCTTTCAATATTGTTGCCGCAAAAAGTGCACTTTGCCATTTTAAATTATTATTTTGATTATTTTTATTTTTTCAATCGGCTTCGCAATTCTTGTGCTCGGTCTCGCTGTTTGCACACACGCTCGACCTCGCCTATTTATTCATTGAATAACTTCGAGGCGAAATTTAGTGGCAGACAAATTTCGCCGAGTGTATAATTTGTAATTTGCGAAGCAAATTACGGATTGAATTTAAATGATAAAATATTCTTTATCCTGAGCCTCTTCCTGCTTTTGTCAATTGACCTGCTTCAAATTCTGTTTCTCTCAGCATTAAAACATCCCCTATTTGGATAGGGCCTTTGACATTCCTCCTCAATATTTTATTTTTGTCCCTTCCATCCAATACCCTGCACCTGATTTGGATAGCCTCTCCTCTGGCTCCTGTTCTTCCAATAATCTCTTCTACTTTTGCAGGAGTTGCAAATGAAAAATTAACAGAGCCTTTTACCTGTTCTTCCTGCTGCGGTTTTTTGCCTTTTCTTTTGAGGTCTTTGTCTTCCTTTAAATGTTTTGTCGGGTCTTCCTTAGCCATTTTATTTCACTAAAAAATGTTTATCATTTTTGGTGCAAGAAAATTTTTTAAATTTTCTGCACAACAAAATCTTCGATTTTGCTTGTGTCCCAAAAATTATGTCGTAATTTTTGTGGACTTCATTCTGTCGCTTATTTCCTTTATTAGCTGCTTGGCTTCTCCTTCCTGGATTATGACAACGCTTCCAGTCGGGACATCCAAGCCTGCAGCTGCTCCAAGCTCCTCTTTGCTCGGGATTTGAACGCATGGAACTCCTTTTTCCTCTGCAAGCAATGGAATATGCATTGTTATCTCTGGCGGATTGACGTCTTTTGCTATTGCAACAAATTTTGCAAGTCCTTTTTCAATGAATTTTGTCGCCTCATTTGTGCCTTTTCTTATTTTTCCAGTAGCTTTGGCTACTTCCACAGCTTCATAAACCTTGTCCACTAATTCCTTTGGTGCTTCATAAACCATTTTAATCTTCCTCCTATTAGTTTATATGAGGATAAGTCAAATAGAATTGCTTACCTCACTCAGCTAATAATTAATATTAACTTCATCAATCACAGGTAGTTTATGGAAATAGAACTTCATTTAAATAAGTTTTGGATTATTCCTCATATCCATAAGTCCTTGCAAAGAACGGCTCTGGAACAGGTATGAAAGTTCTTAGCTGCAAGTACTGTTTTATTTTGGATTGTATCCTGTAAGCATCACGCCAAAGCTCTTTCTCCCTTTTTTCTATTTCTGTATGCAGTATTCTTTTCTCATAAATAGGCTTCACATGCTTCAAAAACCAGTGTTTTTCCCATTCGCCATTATAATCAGATTCTATTCTTGCCCTGAAAAACATCTCTATTTCGCCTTTTTGCGCATTCATTTTCTTGCCCTGATGAACAACCTCGACATTTTGCAAATACACAACATGCGCGTCTATATCAAGCTTATTTATTAAATAGCCGCTGAATTTGCCCTCGGGAAACTTCAAAGCGCGCCACCAGAACCATAGCTCTTTGCCTCCTCGATGAATGCCCTTTTGGTAGACATTCTCGGAATAAAGGGTTTCTATATCCTCATGCTCAGTATTATTGCCTTCTTTGCCTAACCAACCTTCTTCAAGCAGCATCTCATGAAGCATGATATATAAATTTCTTAAAGAAAAAACATCATTGTACTTCACTCTAAATTCTGGAACAGACGCAATAACTCCCATGCCTGATTTCATTGAAAAATAGATTTATAAAACTTTCTATTTGGGCTGTTTTTTTGTTAATTTTTAGAAACTTTTTTAATAGGATTAATGTTGATTTAATTGTATGTTAGTAGGATTAGTAGGTAAACCCAATTGTGGTAAGAGTACATTTTTTAAAGCAAGTACGCTAGCCGAAGTAGCTATCGCCCCATACCCATTCACTACAATTGCTAAAAATGAAGGTGTAGGATTTGTAAAAGTCGATTGTGTTGACAAGGAATTCAACACAAAATGTAATCCAAGGTTTGGCTACTGCATTGAAAGCAAAAGATTTGTGCCAGTTGAATTGCTTGATGTAGCTGGCTTGGTTCCAGGCGCTCATGAAGGCAAAGGCATGGGCAATCAATTCCTTGATGACTTAAATCAGGCAGATGTGCTTATTCATATCATAGATGTGGCTGGCTCAACAAATGAAAAAGGCGAGTCTGTTCCGGTTTTAAGCTACGACCCAGCCAATGACATAAAGTTTCTTGAGCACGAGCTTGATATGTGGTATTTAAGGCTGATAGAAAAAGGCTGGGAAAGGTTTGCAAGAACTGTAAATCAGGAAAGGCCTGAATTAAAAAAGGCAGTTGCAAAGCAGCTTAGTTCTTTAAGAGTTACTGAAAAATTGGTGGAAAGTATAATTCAAAAATTAGGTTTAGAGCAGGACATAATGAAATGGGATAGAAATACGCTTGCAAAGATTGCCACAGAGCTTAGAAAAGCAACAAAGCCAATGGTTATAGCATGCAATAAAATAGATGTCGAAGGCGCTTATGAGAATTTTGAAAAGTTAAAGAAAGAATTTCAAGATTATTTGCTTGTGCCATGCAGCGCAGAAGTTGAACTTGCATTAAGAGAGGCGTCAAAGCACGAATTGATTAAATATATTCCAGGTGAAAGTAATTTTGAAATAATTAATCAAGAAAAATTGACTGAAAAGCAAAAAAATGCATTAGAATTTATAAAAGCTGAAGTGCTTGACAAATTTGGCT
The DNA here is from genome assembly GCA_018303505.1 of Candidatus Woesearchaeota archaeon. Taxonomy (GTDB): domain Archaea; phylum Nanobdellota; class Nanobdellia; order Woesearchaeales; family GW2011-AR4. The sequence goes on along the minus strand of JAGVYA010000029.1, from coordinate 2,899 downwards.
CAACTGGCGTGCAGAAAGTTCTTGACATTGCAGTTTTTGAATTGTTAAAGTATATTGCAGCTTATCCGGTAGCAACAAATAAACTAACAGATAAAGATGGAAATATACTGCCAGACTGCTTTTTAGTACCTAATAATATAACAGCTTTAGAATTTGCATTTAAAGTTCATACAGACATTGGCAATAACTTTATTAAAGCGATTGACCAAAAAACAAAGCTTGTTGTTGGCAAAGAGCATAAATTAAAGCATGGTGACGTGATTGAGATAATAACGAGCAAATAAAGCATTAATTTTAGTTGCATTCCTTAATTAGTCTATTCTGTTTCTGTAATTTTTGAAAATTTCAAGTTTTTCTTTGGCGGCTACAAACATTCAGTCGACAATCGCCAATAACTGCTCAATCAGATTGTGGCAATCTCATAGCCCGTGAAACAAACTCCTCTGTTTCTATAATTTTCAACCAATACACCGCAAGGGCCGCTTCTTCATCCCCATGGCGAGACAGATCATCGCGATATTGAGAATCTGCAGCATAATTAAATTCCATCTCGTCGAGCAATTCTTTCACATACCTAGTTTCAATGTATGTGGCCCCCCTCGAGGATCCTCTCGTAGACATGCTCGCGCGGCAATAATCTGGACTGTTTTTGCTACCATCTAAAAACCATGTATTGATTGGTTTGACTTTATCACAGTAGACAGGATTGCGCTGGTTGATAGCCAGTTTCATAAAACAAGACGACCTTAATAAATTTACCTTTGAACCCCGACCACCCCAACCAGCTGTCAAATAAGCAAACGAAGATATACGCTCACAAAATTCAGGTCGATTGTGGTTTATGGCTATGTTTTCATAGAGCATATCATATTTATTAGGCGGACGGTGTTTAGATGAAGTTTTAGGGAAGTGCCAATCGGGAAGAGAGATGGCAAGAACTCCGATACCCGCCATGAACACAATAGCTATGGCTATAGTAATATTTTTTTTCATAATAATCTTCTATGTCGTAAATTGATGCGCAACTCCGAAGTTAAAAATTTCCAACTCCGAAGTTAAAAATTTCTTTTACCCTTCCAAAATATGGTTCGCGCCGATGTTTTCCTAAGGCTCTTTGGCATTTTGGAAATTGTCCTACAAACACTACTTTTATAAATCTATATAAAAATCTTTTCTTTTGCGTCGGTGGTCTAGTGGTATGACTGCGGCCTTCCAAGCCGTATGCCCGGGTTCGAATCCCGGCCGACGCATATATTTTTTATCTCTTTTTAGTTATAAAAATAGAAAAATTTTTAATGTGATAACCTATTTCTAGCACTATGTCTATTGAAGCAGTAATGGAAGAAAGTGAACCAGAAGTGCACGAAGCAGATGGAGAATCTCCACCATCAAATGCCGATGCTCAAAGTAGAGCTGAGAATCCAAGTAGACTAACATATAAACGTCAAAGTGATGCAATAACTCGAGAAAGTGGAGCAAACGAAAGAAATATAGAAGATACTGAGTTACCAAAAAATACATCAAAAATTTCTGGAATAGAAGGAAAACTCATAAATTATATCGTAGATGGTTCTAAATTGGACGATAGTTCTTATGACAATGTAGATCAAGGATCTGCTGTGATATTATGGTACGTAGATCCAAAAGATGGAAAAATATATTTTGTCCTGGAGTTGAAAACTGGTCACCCAGATCCAAAGATTCGTGACAAATATGCCCTTATTGGAGAGACTGCAAAAGTTGGAGAACACGCTGCGACTGAAACTATGATTAGGGGGATTAAAGAAGAAGATCCAGAATCTTCTGAAACAATTCTACAAGCACTAAGAGATAATGGGTACAAGGTTGATGAAATTCGAAACCGTAATGAAGGGAGATTATCAACTATCACTATATATGAAGCACAGATAAAGGGTTTACAAAACATTGAGCAAGTAAAATATAGCAAGCTAACAGAAGGACAAAAAGCCATTGTAAGCCTAGAAGAAATTGTTGGTTTGTTAAAAAGAGACTCATTTGCTTATGGTGATGAAGTAATCAGAGATTTCATAGTAACAAAATTCCATAGATTTTTTGAGTATAAACCACAAATGTACGCTTCTGACATTTCCTTCAAACATAACTCATTTCCATTAGCAATTCCTATACGTGCCAATACTTATAATTTAAATCAGAATTAGAAACCTTAATTCTTTATTTCTTAACTTCAGTCACAACTTTTTTGGTTGGAGTTAGTGTCTTTGTGACTATTTTTTTCGGAGTTATTGTCTTTGTAATTGTCTTTTTTGGAGTTATTTTCCTTGTGACTGTTTTTTTAGCGGCTTTTCTTATTACTTTCCTGCCTTCTATTTTCCTGTTCAATTGCAGAATGCGCCTCTTCTGGCTTTTGATTCTCGCTTCAAGCTCCAAATCGCTACTCTTTACAGTTCTTAAATTCCTTTTGAAAAGGTTTTTTAGCTTGACAATTTCCTCTTTGTATTGCCTTAATGCTGAATTAAGTTTTCTTATATCGAGTGACTGCCTTTTTGAGCTCGGCAATAATTTTTTTATTGACTTGTTATCGTTAGTAACTCTTTTTGAGATTGCTTGATTTGTTGAAGTTATTTTTTTGAGTTTATTATTAAAATTAGTCACTTTAGTAGAAGTCTGTGCTGTTGATTTGTTTATGCTCTCAATATCAAATAAGTATTTGTCAAGGGTATTCTTTAAATCTGCTATATTGTTGTCTAGCGAAGAAGTCTTTGACTCTAAAGCTAAGAGCATGTTCTTTATATGCTCTATGTTAATCATTATGCCTGATACATCTGCCCTGACAAACCTAAAGGACTCTGCAGTTTTTCTTCTGTGAACCAAAAAATCTTTTCTTAAACTCATAGATACCACTTGAAAATAGCAAAAA
>JAGVYA010000016.1 GCA_018303505.1 Candidatus Woesearchaeota archaeon | reverse complement strand
GAAAACAAGAAATTCCCCTTTGAGTTTTTTCCCATTGCATGCGGTTTATCAAAAACAAAAAGTTTAAATATAAGTTGTTATACATTTGTATAAATATGTATAAATTATTGTTTGACAGCGATGCCTTAATTAAAGCATCGAAAGCAGAGTTTTTAGATAAAATAGCTGAAAATTTTAACGCTTCAATTACAGAAGAAGTTTATGCTGAAGCCGTTAAAGAAGGCAAAAAGGGATTTTATCAAGATGCTGATAAAATAGAAAGCTTTGTAAGCAATGGTAAAATAAAGATAATAAATAAAAAATTTTACAAAAAAAAGAAAAAGCCAGAAAAGAGTTTCGGCAAAGGAGAAGAATCAACATTTCAAGCGTATAAAAAAGGTAGTCTGATAGTAAGTGACGACTTAAGCTTTACATCATATATAAAAAAAGAAAATATCAAAAGCTTATCGTCTGCACATTTAATTTATGCTTTAGTAAAAAAGAAAAAGCTAAGCAAAGATGATGCTCATTATTGCTTAGAAAAGTTAAAGCCTTATATTAGAAAGGACGTATATGAATCAGTTAAAACTGATATAGGTAAGTAAAATGACACAAGTACAGCCATTGAGGATTGAAGAAGAAATAATGAAAATAGCAGAGCTTAGAAGCAAAGACGAGCATACAAATAGAACAATAGCAATAAAGCAGTTTTTGTATAGCGGTGCAGAAGAATATTTGCTAAAGTTATGTTCACAAGGAAGGGTATCAATAGGCAAAGCGGCAGAAATATTACATAAAAGTGTTTATGAACTGCAAGAATCTGCAAAACAAAAAGGCATAGAACTAGGAATAAGTTTGAAAGAGTACAATGAAGGCAAGAAGTTAGCTGAAGAATTAATATAGCTTAGGCAACGTCGGCATCGGGACGACGAATCCCGGGTACAAGTTGGATGTGGCTGGAGAGGCGCACGCAAGTGGCTTTCCAACATCTTCTGATGTGAGATTCAAGAAGGATGTTCAGCAACTGTCAAATGTCCTCGACAAAATACAGAATGTAAGAGGCGTGTCCTTTGATTGGAATGAGAGATATGCTGAGTTAGGAAGAGCTACCAACAAGAGGCAGATTGGAGTTATCGCTCAAGAATTAGAGCAGCAATTTCCAGAGCTTGTAAGCACATGGGGAAATGAAAGCTACAGGGCAGTTGATTATGGAAGGTTAACAGCAGTGCTACTTGAAGCTGTAAAAGAGTTAAAAGCAGAAAATGAGGAGCTAAAACAGAGAGTTGAGGTTTTAGAATTAAAGGTATAATTAATTAGTATCAATATCACTTAACATTATACATTTTACTGAAACTTAATTTCATAAACAGGAAAATAATTCCAAAGCACTTTGTTTTGCTGCAATTAAATTTCCATATATCAAAATAATCTTAGCTTATTTTAAAACACAAACAATTAAAAACAAATATTAGTTTCTTCCACGATAAATATGCCTCTGAAATCATAAAATAAATTAACTCATAGGAATACATTTTAAGTCATTAAGAATTCCCAAATTCTTTCTTTTGGTCCATTTCAGAATAAACATTTAAATACTTGATAAATTTTATAGATTGCGGTGGTGTAAAGATGAAACAAGCGTTATTGAATAGGATTGTTATTAATCCAAAAATAATGGTGGGCAAGCCAGTTATCAGAGGAACAAGGATTCCTGTAGAGCTTATTCTAAAAAAATTAGGCCAAAACATTGACGTTAAGGAAGTCCTTGAAGATTTTCCAAGATTGAAAATAGAGGATATAAAAGCTGCAGTAATGTATGCAGAATCTTTAGTAGAAAATACTGAAGTATTTCCCCTCTCGCCATCATAGTTTAATTCAAAGGGATGGCAAAAATAAAGTTTATTGCAGATGAAAGTGTGGATTTCCCACTGAGGTACTTAGACAAGTATCATCAAAGAAGTAATGTGGAATGCACTAACTCAGCAAAGAAGAAAAAGTTTTATGATTTTGTAAGGAGCAAGAACGATATGGCAAAAGAGAATGAATGCCACATGACTTGGTGTTGCTATAATTTTACAATTTTAAGTCGTGCTTATCACGAGTTGGGCCTCGAGCCTGAACGATTTTGGTAAGGTTCTTACACACAGCCCAAAATTCCAAAACCTTTAAATATTGGTGTATACATTCTATTATATTGAATACAATGGCAACAACTATTTCAGTAAGGCTTGACACAGCACTCATTAAGGACTTATCAGAAATTGAGAAGAATTGGCAAGCTGATAGGTCAGAAGCTATAAGAAGATTGTTAGCTAAAGCTGTAAATTCTTGGAAAATACAAAATGCGCTTGAAAGGCTTCGACAGCATAAAATTTCAATTGGCAAAGCTGCTGAGGAATGCGGGCTTACTCTATGGGAGATGCTCGACATTGCAAGAGAAAACAACATTGACTGGACAGGCTACTCCAAGGAGGATCTTGAAAGAGATCTAAGCTTTCTAGAGGGAAAATCTTGATATCAGATGCAACAGCGCTCATCTGCTTGAGCAAAATAAATAAGCTAGATTTGCTTAAAAAGTTATATTCTATAATAACCACACCACCTGCCGTAAAAGAAGAAGTGCTCGTAGAAGGTAAAGATGGTTATTTAAGCATTTATAGAGCTATTAAAAGCGGATGGATTAAAGTAGTTAGTCCAAAAAAGAAAACTAAGCTTGGGCTTGGAGCAGGAGAAAATCAAGCAATTAATCTTGCAATAGAAAGAAAAGAGAGCATTATACTTGATGATGCCTTTGCTGTAAAAGCTGCTAGAGCATTCAATTTACAAGTTATAAGGACAACCACAGTTATTTTTACAGCTCTCAAAAAGAATATTATAACTAAATCTGAGGCGCTTGAGATTTTAAACCAGCTTATAGAGATTGGTTACTATATTTCTACAAAAGAGTATGCTGCATTAATGTTCAAGCTTAAATAAGTCAAAATAGACAAAAACTTTCAACACAAAGAAGTCAATTATCAGCAGCCTTGCTGAAGAAATTATCAATGCCTACAGATTAAGCAATGCATCAAACGCAATAGCAAAGAAGCTTGAGATTAAGAGGCAGGCTGACTGTTCTAGGTAAATTTTAAAATAATTTCAGAAAGCTATCTATATTTTCTAAACTCATTTATTGCTTTTATTATTTGCTCAACTAAATCTTTAGTTATAAAGAGAGATGAAGATGTATACAATTCATTTACTTTATTAATTGCTGTTTCTTTATTAATAATTTTTTCCCTAAAAGCTCTTAAGATTATGCCTACTGTTCCATGCGCTTCCAATCCATGCACATTTGCAACTGTTCTTGCATCTAAATCGTCAGTCAAGAAATAGTCAACCCTTTTTTGCAATGCCAAGGCTATTGACTGGGATTCTCCTAAATCAAGAGAAAATTTATTGACTAGTATCTCGGCCACATCCTTAAATTTTGGTTTAAGGTTAATTAGCATTATTTCTCTAAAAATATATTCTTTAACTTTATTTCTCTTTAACTCATTTATTACTTCTTGCGCTACATAAACTTCTTGAAAAACATCTAAGGCTTTAACAAAATCTATCTCAACAAGATGCATTAAAGGCCCTGTGTTAGAAACCACCCTACTTGCCATGCAATCCCCATAGAATGTCTTCTTTTATGGCGGATTCCAAGCGTTCAGCTTTTAATTTTTTAATCAATTCTCTTACCGCATCTCTTATAAGCTCTGACTTATTTGCATACCATCCTTCTTTTATAAGTTCATCTGCTTCAAATATCAATTTTTTTGTTAATTTTGCATTTACAGTTTCCATTCTAATCACCTAAAAAGTATTACTATGGTAATACTATTTAAAACTTTCGATTTTACCTTTTATCTCAACTTCCTAAGAAACAAAACTCCAAAAATAACTAAAATAATGCATAAAATCAAATTTCCGTATTTGGTGTAGAGAGTGGTTTTGTTGTTTAAGTAAATGTCTCCAATTAGAAAAGTTAAGTGCAATAGCCAAGAAGCTTGAGATAGAAAGGCAGGCTGACTGTTCTAGGTAATAAGAAAGATTTTTATATCTTCTAAAAAATCAATTTTTATGCTCATTTACTGGCTTCTTCCTATGATTCTGTTTTTGGGTATTGTAAAAATAATAAGAAAATCCAACTATCAACAGTATTAGAGCTATAACAACAAAAAATTTACCTCTTTTTTGCATATTTTAGTATAGATAGATTACTTATTTAAATTTTTATCGTTTGGAAGTTTGCACTCAACAGGATAAGTAAATCTAATGGAAGAGTTTTGGTAACCTTTCGATGTGTCGAAGCACGTGATACGATAAGGACCATCAACCCAGTATTCATGTGGATTTACATGAGTCCATTCTTCGCTATATTTTTGTGTCGGACCTTTATAAACCATAAAATGTAGATGGGGGTAGTCATATGACATACGACCAGATACTCCCGATAGTGCAATTATTTGTCCTCTTTTTATATTTTCACCAGGAGCAACCAAATTTTTATCATTGTGTAAATAAATCGTTCTTAAATAACTACCATCAACATCCTTACCATGCTCTATGACAATTCTCCAACCTGAATCGTTACTCCAGTGGGATCTAAAAATTACTCCGTCTGCTGCTGCTAATACAGGATGGCCTATTAAAACATCAATATCTATCCCCGTATGGGGTCCAAGAGTTCTTTCATATCCATATCGACCTCTTAAGAAACCCCATGTATCAAGATAATCAGAAGCAATCTTAGGAGCACCGGGAGGGTAAACAATCTTAGAGTCTTGAGCTACTGCAAAACTTGAGCTTTCAACTATAGCAGCAAGACCTGTTAAACCTGCACCAATTATGTGTGAAAGATTAAATCTGTTAGGCTCTATTGGGCTTTCTTCAATCGCCTTAGCAAGTTCTCTTAAAAGTCTTTCATTTCTTGGAGTTGTATGCCCTTCTGTAAATCTTAGTTCTGATTCAAGTGTTTGCTCTCCCATAATTAGTTACTATGTAGTAATCATATTTAAATATTTCGGCTTTTAAGAAAGCAATATGGTATGTACACTTATTTACAACTTCAAATTTTCAATTACTTTATCGGTTATAGTATCAAGTATATAAATAAAATTCACTTTATTGCTTTCCTTTACTTCCTTCCTAGTATGCAAATGGTATGGAAAAGTGCGTACTTCTTTGTGGTGGGGAGCGGAATCCCATCTGGATATTAAGTTTTTCTTCCCATCCATATACTGAAATCTATATTCTGTTTCTCTTGCACTAACCAGTTCCATAAAATCCAGAATTGATTTGTCTATAAATACCAGCTTACCAGCAATGATTCCCATCTCGTCGGAAACAAAGTCAAAGTTAACAGACTGCTCTATAATAATCCATTTAATTACTTCTAATTTCCTCTGAATTCTTGAGAAGTAATCATAAATCATATAGTTATACCTTTAACAAGGTTAAGCTTCTCTTTAATATGGCTGTAAGCTTTGTATGCAAACATCCACTCAAACCACTTTTTGTCGTCCCCTAATTCGCCATTATTAAATTTACTAACAAATTTTTCAGTAGAAATCTTATGTTCTTTTTCAAACTTTTTTAATTTATTTTTCCATTTATCCAAGCCCAAACTCAATATATTTTCTTCTATATTCAAGCTGGATTTAATCAGCAATTTTGCTTCTTTGTTTACTTTAATATGGTTAGCCATTTTAATCAATAAAAGTATTGGGGCTTTTTAATACTTTCGTTTTGATTTCAATAAAATAGAATTCGAAATCTTTTTATATATTCTTAAATTTGAACTTTCATGCTCATTTACTGGTTTCTTCCAATGATATTGTTTTTAGGTATTATAACTTCTTATGAAGACATTAAGTTTGGGAAGATTAGGAATAAGTAGATTTTATTAGCAATAGTTTATAGTACATCGCAAATATTTTTCTTTTTTCTTTGAATTATTATGGTTTAGATTATTTAAAAATTTTTAACTTAATTGTCCTTATTTTAGTTTTTATTGGCTGATAAAAGTTATATTAGCTTTATTTGAAATATCTTTAAAAATTGTAATTATTGGAAAGTAGTAAAAAACGAAAAGTTTATATACCAGTTAAAATTTTCGAGAACACTATGGGAAGCTCTAGGACAATTAGAAACATTTTTACAAAGTCTTTAGTTGGAGGGCTATGTTTAGGAACTTTAGCAGTTGGGGCGAGAGAATCATATGCTCAGGAAACTCAGAACTTTAATTTAAATCCTCCACAGATAGTACAAACATTGGAAAGAGCACAAACTCCATCTTTGGAGGAGATTGCTAGAGAAAAAGAAGAAATTCAAGTGAGAATATTGCCGGAAAGAAGGCTTGTAATTAATTTTGATAATCCTGTCACTAATTCTGAATCAAATACGAATGCATGGTATTCTGCACAGCAGGTAATCGGAAAAGTGAGCGACCATGCGGGAATAGATTGGGGATTAGACAACAACTTATTAGGAAGAATTGGAATTTTAGGCTTGCAGGCTTCCTTATCAGAAGCATTAAACATGAGCTCCCATGAACTTGCCCATACAAGGACTGGTAAGGGATATGGACCATATAAGTCGTCATTCAGTTTAAAAAGTATTGATTGGCCAAGAAACTTCAGTAAGGAGTTTAAATATGTGCCAACTTTAGAACAGAGGTTGGAAGAAGTGGTGGCAGGATTAAACCAAGACGAGCTTAATGCTTTCACATTATTTAGATATTCTACATTGTTTGGGAATAAATTAAATTTTGATGAGGGAATAGCACACCTCCAAAGTAAATTTTGGGATGTACTTTATAATTTGAGGAGCAGAGAAATAAGCGGGAGCGAATGCAATCCTTCTCAATTTTATCGAATAGGGGATGTAAGCGCCTACATTTGCTCATTGAACATGAAAGGAATTGATTTCTCTAAAAAAGATCATTTAGTTCAAGCTCTGTTAGCGGATCTACTTTCCGCTCAAACTTACGATAGCTTTAGAGCTGTTTATGAATATCTCAGAACTGGCCAAAGAAGTATAAAGCCCACAGTTTTTGAAATAAAAGGTATAGCAATGACACCGCCTCTAATCAGCCATTACCTAACATCAAACGGCAGTTTTTACGACATCATATCAATTATGAATCCTAATGGAGAAAACCCTGTAGAGTTAAATTTTGGAATGAGCGTTCCTGTTAAAAGCAAGCCAGTAAAAACTTTGAGAATAGTTAGTGATAAAGGCAAGGGTTTTAGAGTGGAAGAAGTCAGTGAAAAATATGAGCCTCAGTACCATTTAAGAATAGGGGCTGAATATCACAACATAAGATTAGGAAAAAGCGAAAATGCTCCTAGAATTAGCCCATTTATGTACTTGACTATGCGCTATGACCCATTGCGTTACAGTGGAATTTCAGCAGGGACAGAATTTAATGTGCCTATTTCGCCTAGATTTGAACTAACTGGAAAAGCTGATTACAGTAGAAATGACATAATGGAAAACACGGTAAAAGGAAAAAATGAGGGCTTCAATTTTTCGGTTGGGTTAATGGGAAGGTTTTAATTGTTTTTGATTATGAATTCATTCGTAGTTACAATTGTCGCTCCCCTAACCAATGATATGCTGGAAAATTCCCTCCTCAAAAAGCCTGTTTTTTTATTGGGCGATAATAAGCCTCGTTCTGTGTTATAACTTGTAGTCCACATCTCTTTTATTACTTCCTCCCTGTCTTTCTGCAAGTTTTTTGAGGCGGCTAATGAATAAGTTTTTGCAATAATTACATCAAGAAAATTCATTGCGTCATAAGCGTTCAAGCCTGCAAAGCTGCTGTTCATTAGTGCTTTTTGTGTAAAATTTCTTTCACTAATGAGGGAAGACTCAAATGTTGATGTCACAAAAGGCTGAAGATACAAAGACTCTGGCAAGTTGCCATATTCAGCAGAAAATGTTGGCTCACTGAGTTCAAAATTTCCCAAATATGCCTTGGACTTTAGGTTTTTGCCCTTAGCTTCTTTCAGAAAGTTTATACCGTTGATTGAGTTTGTTGAAAGCACTATCAAATCTGGATTAGATTGTTTTATATTTTCAACAAAGAGATTGTTATCATTTAAGCTATAGTAGCCAAGCAATGATACGCTTAATAAGGGCAAAATCTCTTTTGCAGTTGAGGCATACTGCTTTTTGTAGGGATAGTCATCTGAAAGAACAACAGCACTATTGATCTTGTTGCTTTTTATCACAGCCCTTAAACCCGGAAGTACACCATCATACATTATGTGTGAAAGCTCTATACTCCAATAGAAATTGTTTCTGCTTTCAGCCTTTAATTTATCTTTGCCGATAAGAATCGTTGGCACTTGATACTGCTCTAGGATTTCTGCATGCTCAGGAAAAGTGCTGATAATGGCGATTACTTTATCTTCATTAGCTAATTTCAATGCATTGCCCTCAATCAAACTTTTCTGATTTTTTGTGTCATAAACAATCAATTCATATTTATTATTTGCTTTTGTATTTATTTTTTGTAAGGCTGATTGTGCGCCTTCCAAAGCAGCTTTGCCATGCTTCTCATCAGAAATTTCACCCAAAAATCCTATCTTAATTGGCTTAGTCTCTTTTAGTATTCCATATAAAACAAACAAAAAAATAAAGATTATTAGTAAAGCTGCTGCAGAAATAACTATTATTTTTTTCATTTTGTTATATTTAGATTTTCATCTAGTATCGATGATAAACATGAATTAATCTTCAGAATAGACAACTTCGATAGTTTAGCTTCTCCAATAGAACATTCCCTCTTTTTTATGTTGAGTAACATTACTTTTTACTGTAAGCATAAATGTTTATAAATTTTTTTGTTTTTGCAATTGAAAAGTTTTAAATACTTTTTATTCTTAAGTCATACAAAAAGAGGTAAAAATGAAGTATTTAGTTATTTTATTGTTATTAGTATTCATTTTAATAATTCCAAATGCATATTCTCCTCATGGATGTGAGATAAATCCTAGTTGCTCTGATGTAGGTTGGGACACTGATGGTGATGGTGTTGATGATTGCTGGGCTCCTAGTGCTTGCTGCGGTGTAACATTAATTCCTTGTGATGAGGTTATTACAAGAGGTCCAAATGCCTGTGGCGTTTCATGCAGTTGGTCGTGCTCTTGTGCATCTTGCGATGATAGTTGGAGTCCATGTAGTGGTCCTGATTCCTGCGCAGACAGCAGATATCGATGGCATACATTTGCTGGTTGGAGAAACCACGACGGTAGCTGCCCAGGACAATGCGTGCAAGACTGTGCAGGCTGCAAAACTCAGCCTTCTTGCGGCAATACAAAATGTGAGAGTGGCGAAGCTTGTTGGGATGATGAAAATAGCGGTAATTGCCCACAAGATTGTTGCGTAGGTAATCAAGGCCAAGCATGCGGCACTTGCGGCAGGGGAAGTATAAACTGTGGTGGACAATGCATCGGAGACTACTCAAATTGCGGTTCAGCTGGCTGGTATAATACAGGCTCAAGCTGCGTCAATTGCGGCACACAGCAAAGATATTGTAACGGATGTGACTGGACAGCTTCATACCAATGCATCAACCAAGGCCCCTGCTCACCAGGCTCAACTCAATGCTCTGGCTCAAGATATCAAACATGTAATAGTGGATGTCAATGGCAGAATAGCGGTACAGACGCTGATAATGATGGCACTGACTCTCAATGCGGCGATTCATTATGCGATAATAGCCCAGGTGTATTTGACTCAACAAAAACACCAACTGAGAATGCATGCTCAGATAGCTTAGACAATGATTGTGATGTAAAAACAGACTGCAATGATAATGACTGTGATGGCTCAATTGCTGGCGCAGTTAAAAACCAGGATGCTCAGCCAGTTTCATCAGCGGATGTAAGCGCAAAAAAAGACTTGACAACAATCAAATCAGCAATTACAAACTCGCTTGGCAACTACACAATTAATCCAATCAACTGCGGCACTTACAACCTTGTTGCCTCCCATCCTGATTATGTGCCTCAAACAAAAAGCAATGTAGTAGTTAATCCACAACAACAGTCAACAGAAAATTTTGGAGGAAGTGGAGAAAGCGGAAGCTCGTTAGTATTGGGGACTTCATGCGAAGCAGACTGCACATTTGCAGCTGACAACATAGTTCATGCTTCATGTGACGGCAAGAATGGATGTACTTTTTATGAAGCAAGTGTAAGCTGTGAAAGCGGCACCTTAATCAAGGTAATAAGAATCGTTGTTTATAATGGAAAACCAGTAAAGCTAGTTGTTGCAGTTTGCGGATAGGAAAGTTTAAATATAAGTTATAACATAAGTTATAACAAAAGAGGACTATAATGTGGATTGGTGAATTAAATAAAAAATTAAACAGGAATAAGACAAAAATCACATTCAGTCCACATCTGTTTGATCGGCAAGAATATTGGAACATTAACATAGAAAAAATTGAAGAAACAGTCAGGACAGGTAAAATATTTGAAAAGAAATGTGAAATACCAAACAAAATTTGCTTTAAAAGGTACTTTGGCAAAGAAAATACTACTTATACGGTAATTGCAATATACCATAATAATTTTATTGAGGTGAAAACAGCATGGCCAAAGAAAGGAAGATAAAATGCGATTGTGGAGAGTTTTTGATAGATAAACTCATTAAATTTGGTGATTTTGAGACAGAAGCGATGGTTTGTCCTAAATGTAATTTTATAACTTTAACAAAAGAGCAGGCAGAAAAATATGCAAAATTAAAGCAGCTACACCAGATTATAGATGCAGAGAGAAGAATAATTAGAATAGGAAATTCTATGGGATTTATACTGCCAGATAGACTTCAAGATTTTGGTGCCAAAATAGGAAAAAAGATTAAAACCGAGGCTCTAAGCGAAAAGTCATTCAAGGTCGAATTAGTCGGTTAGCGGCAAGCATGTCAAGCTTGTAGTAGCAAGCTATGGTTAAAAATGCTGAAAAAATTCAAGATTGACGAAATAATGCTAGTCCTAATTGTAGCCATAAATTGTAGTAGTACATAACAAGCTTAAAGAACCTGTTGGCATGGAAGCAAATATGGCTTATGATGATTTCAAAAAATCCCTTAAAGCAAAAAATGATTTTTGCATTTATATTGAGGACGAAAATGGAAATGTAATTCTTGCTAAAGGTTCTAGCAAATTAAATGAAGATGGCTTCAATTGCAAGGAATTAGACAGAAAGGTTTAAATAAATAAATAAATAGTAAAATAAACAAGAAAATGGAAAAAGCAGATGACTTAAGTGCTTTCTGGGGCAGGATTAAAGACGTTAAAAAGCCAACACAACAAATAATGAAAGAGATTGACCAAGGGGAAAGTGATTAATCTCAAAAAATCGCAGTCATGGTCTGTGGACATTGCTTTAGGCGTTATTGTTTTTATGGCGGCTTTTTTTATATTTTATTCCCTGTTAAGTACAAACCCAAATACAAAAGCCAGTAATTTAAAAGAAGAGGCATCAATTATTATCAAGCAATTTGGTTCTGGGGATGCGTCAATAAGAATTATTGACAACAATGAGGTAAATACAAGCAAGGTCAATGAATTGAAGAACATCAGCTATGATGAGTTAAAAAGAAGATTAAGAATAGAAAGCGATTTTTGCATATATTTTGAAGATGATAAAGGATACATAATGATTATTAACAATAGCTACAGGGGCGTAGGAGCGCCAAACATAAATTTAAGCGGCGCGCCATGCAGCCAGAAATAAAAAATAAACTTCAAAAACAATAAACTATAAATACACTATAATTCTTTAAGATATTTAAGTTAAAATGCTGATTAAAAAAAGAGGTTATTTCTTTATATTAGATGCTGTGCTAGGATTGTCTGTATTGGTTATTGGGGTTTTTCTTATAACATCATCCTATGTTAATGTGCCTCAGCCTGCTCAGGTTGGGCTTTTGTCAGACGATTTGCTGGATTTTCTTTCCAACAACAAGATAAAAGACCTGAACAACCCTTATGCTGGTATTGGCGGTGAATTGTGGAATCAAGGCATAATAACAGATGCTGATAATTCCCTGCTGCAGCAGATAGGCGAGTTTTATGCAGCAAATAATTTTGATACTGCCGAAAAATTTATCCAAAACGTTTCAAAAGGCATTGTGCCTTCACAATTTAGGTACGAAGTCTGGATTGACGGCACTATCTTGCATCCTCAAATACCCTCTGCAGAGCACATCAAATCAAGAAACAGCACAGAGCTTTTGCTAACCTCAAAAAAACTTACTTTTGGAATTATCAATAAAACAACAAGCGATTTATGGGGGCCTTACAAAGCAGAGGTATTTGTATGGGAACGATAAAAATAAGCATAAAAAAGAGGGGCATATTTTTTACATTCATCGCTATAACTATAATGACTGTATTCATTCTAGTATTTACACCCCAGGCTGATATAAGTTTGAAGAAAGATATGCAATCTGTTGCTTCAAGAATAAGCTCTATAGATAATTATGTTGATGATTTAGAGAATAATTATTTTGAAACAATTCTTAGAGCCACTGCTTACAAAACAATATTATCCTTGATTTTCTATATGAATTCAACAGGCTCTTACATAGCAACCTTGGACTCTGCTTTTTCTGAAGTAATGATGACAGGCAAAATTAATGGTGTGCCTATTGATTCAATAACAGGCAAAAAAATAATGAATAACAACACTTTAACAGACTGGAGTAAGAGAATTATTGATGCAGCAGAAGATACTTTAAATGTTAACACTACTATAAATGTAAGCGGTGTTTCTGTCTTTCAAACAAAGCCATGGAATATCGACTCAAGCATGAGTGTAAACTTCACAGTTAAATCAAATGTTGCAGAATGGAAAAAAAGCGCAGTAATAACCGCAACTATAAGCATTGAGGGTTTACACGACCCATATTATCTTGTAAATACCAACAAAGCATACACAAACCAGATAAAAAAATCAACTGTTGAGTTCAACCAATGGAACATCGCAAAATTAAGGGAGCACTTGAGAAACGGCACTTATGTGCATTGGGAAAATTCTGATGCGCCAAGCTTTTTAATGAGATTTACAAATACAATTTCTAGTTCAAATTGCTGCGGCATTGAAAGCATGGTTAATCCAAACAAGATAACACCAAGCGACCAAAGGGAAAGCTATGCCGATTACTTTTTCTGGCAACATAAGTTTGCAAACAATTGCACGCAGCTTTACAATATCACAGGATTGTGGGACGAATTCAGGTACTTCAAGCTTGATTTTGATCATGTGACAAGATACAACATTACTGCGCAGGATGCTGTAAGGAGTTGTTGATTTACTTAATAACTAAAAAACAATTCATAATTTCAATTAAAAAATTTCAAAAAACCTAGAACGACTTTTTGAAGTAGTCGTTAATAAAGTAAACCGTTTTTAATGTTTTAATGAATAAATAGGCGAGGCGAAGTGCAATGGCAGAAAGCACGAGCCGAGCACTAAAATTGCGAAGCAGATTGAATTATTAAAAATTAGTCAAATATAACAATTTTGCCGAAGGCGGATTGAGGATTTTTAGTTTGGCATACTTTAACAAATATTTGAGTTGCCACTCAAAGACAATAACTAAAGTTTTTATACCATAAACCAAATTTAATCATATGCCACCTCCTAATGACATTGTGCTGAGGACAGTTGCTGATGAGCTGCTGGAGCTAGTAAAAAAAAGCAGGAAAATCTCAGTTGAAGAAGCGTCAAAAAAGCTTAAAATGCCAATTGCAAGCGTGCAAGCCTTAGTTGATTTTTTAGTTGAGGAAAAGGTTTTTGGCATCGAGTACAAATTCACCACCCCTTATGTATACCTTTACAAAGAAGGAGTTAAGCAAGATAAGATAAAAGAAAAGAGTTTTGCAAAGGAGCTCATAACCAAAGAGCAATTTTATGAAAAGGCAAAGGAAAAAAATGCGCCTTACGAGCATATAGAAGGCATGTGGAGAAAATATCTCCAGCAGAATCTTGTCAATATAAGAGAAGAATTTTTGAGGAAGTCAAGAGAAAAGAAAATCCCAGAGGGAAAAATAAAAGAGCTTTGGAAGAAATACCTTGCATATTTGTAATTAAAAATTGTAATTGAAAATGGATATAGATGAGTTTTTGGATAGAGAGCTTTCTGACTTAGGTTTACAAACAGATAAAACTGAAAAACTTGAAACAGAGCCATGGATTAAAGAGGAGTTTGAACCAAGCCCATTGGTTGAGAACATAAAAACAAATTTAAGCAAAGGCAATCTTGAGCAGGCAGAGCAATCTTATGTTCAATTATGGCATGTTCTAATGGAGCAAAAGCTAAGGTGGAACAAAGAGCTTTATGAGCAATTATCCTTTCTAAACAGGCAGTTTTCAAGCACGTTAAACTATGCTTATAATGAAGTAAAAAAAAAGGCGGATCATATATACGAATTGATAAACAGGGCAAGAGCTTCGCTCAGGGAAGGGAAGAAAGAAATGCCTTTCAAGCTTTACTCTGAGATAGAGGAAATAAACAATTCCATTCCAAATGTGTTTTTTGAGGAAAAAAAAATAATACAGGAGCAAATAATGAATTTCTATAACGAGCTCAGAAACATAACAGACAATGAGCTGGTAAAAAGAATTTATGCCTTGGTCCAGGAAACAAACCAGATAATAGGCAAGATAACCCTTTCAATAAGGTCAAATGACATGATAAATGCAATTGTAAACTATAATAAGTGCATTGAACTCTACAGCCAGATTCCAGAGGGATTTTTAAGGCGCAAAAATTCAATAGGAATGCAGCTTTTGGACATTTACAAAAGCCTTAGCATTTACACAGAAATGTCAAATCTGCAAAAACAATTAAACCAGACAAGCCAGCCATTGCAATTTCAACAGCGTACTCCATCAACATCATTTGCACAAACAAGTAATGTTTCTTCAAAATCAATGCTGGTAAGCGCAAAAAAAGAGCGCGCAAAAAGGAATATAGAAAAAGGTTTTTATAATGAGGCATCAAAGGACATCCAGGAAGCCCTCCAGCTTGAGCCAAATGACGCAGAAGCAAAAGTAATGCATGCAAAAATCAAGACACTGCAATAAACAATATTTAAAAATCAAAATTTAAAAATATAATCAATAAAATAATAAATAATTAAAAAAACACGAGAGCGACTTTCAGATTTAACAAGTGAAGAAAGTAAACCGCTTTTGATGTTTTATTTGTGTAAATAGGCGAGGCAAAAATTAGTGGCAGACAATTTTTGCCGAGCACAAGAATATGTGCCGAAGGCACGTATAAAATATTAAAAAGACAGTTTATTTCAAACAACAAATAAAATGGAAAAAGGGGAAAGGATAATTGACACGTATGAGCTGAATGTCAACAACATAGTTGTTGGTGTTTCCATAACAGCAAAAGAAGACGAGCCTGTGCCGGTATATCAAATATCCATAACAAACATAAGCGACACAACAAAGATAATTCTTGAGAAGATAAGAGACGAGTTCGTTGCGGAAGAAACAAAAACATTGAGCGAAGAGGCAAGCACTTACAACATACAGGAGCAGTTCAAGGAAAAGATACTCAAGCTGCTGGCAAAATATTTTCCAAATGCAGACAAAAAGACAATGGACATGCTCATCAATTACATTCTCCAGCAGAATATCGGGCTTGGAAATCTTGATATACTTCTTAAAGACACAAATCTTGAGGAAATTGTCATAAATAATGCAAATGAGCCTGTGTGGGTTTATCACAGAAGATATGGCTGGTTAAAGACAAATGTTTTAATTCCCACAGAGTCCAGGATAAGGCACTACTCAACTGTTATAGGAAGAGATGTTGGCAAAGAAATCACATTATTAAATCCTTTGATGGATGCCCATTTAAAGACAGGAGACAGGGTAAATGCAACCTTAAGCCCAATATCGACAAAAGGAAATACAATAACTATAAGAAAATTTGCAGTAAAGCCATGGACTATAATAGACTTTATAAAAGAAAGAACAATTTCTTATGAAGGCGCTGCATTGCTATGGATGGCTGTGCAAAATGAACTGTCAGTTATTGTGACAGGAGGAACAGCTTCTGGCAAGACAAGCATGCTTAATGCCATAGCTAACTTTTTTCCCCCTAATCAAAGAATAATATCAATGGAAGACACAAGAGAATTGGTGCTGCCAAAATTATTGCATTGGGTTCCATTGGAAACAAGGCTGCCGAATCCTGAAGGCAAAGGTGGCATAGAAATGCTGGACTTGATAGTAAATTCTTTAAGAATGAGGCCTGACAGGATTATTGTAGGAGAAATAAGAAGAAGAAGAGAAGCAGATGTGCTTTTTGAGGCAATGCACACTGGGCATTCTGTTTACGGCACATTGCACGCAAATAATGTAAGGGAAACAATAAACAGGCTCACTAATCCCCCAATTGATTTGCCTAAGCAGATTTTATCAGCGCTTTCATTGATTGTTGTGCAGCACATAAACAGAAGAACTGGAAGAAGAAGAACATTGCAGATTGCTGAAGTTCTTCCAAATGGAGACGCAAGACTTTTGATGCAGTCTAATCCCATACGAGACACATTGGAAATCGTTAACGAGCCGCTTGCTATTATAGAAACCATGAATCTGTACACAGGCCTTTCAAAGTCAGATATTTATGCAGATCTGCAGTCAAAGATTACAATACTGAATTGGATGGTCAGCAGAAATATAACAGATGTCAATAAAATAGGGCTGATAATGTCAAAATATTACCACAATAAGCCATTTATGCGGCAAAAGAGTATTTAAAATGGGTTTTGTAAACAGGGTAGTCTCATTTTTTCCAGCACTTAAAAGCGAGCTGAGAATAGCGCATTTGCCATACACTCCAATACAGTATGTAAATAAAAACCTTAAGGAAACCGCTCTGTACGCATTTATATCCACTATTCTTTTTTTTTTCGTGCTGCAAAAAGCAAAACTTCCATTTTTGCTGCTTGCCCCAATTTTTATAATTTTATTCATCTTGATTTTTGAATATTCCCTGCTTAGAATTAAAGCAAAAATAAGGCAAAGAGAGCGTGAAATCAATAAGGAAGTGACCTTTGTCGGGAGGTACTTGCTTGTAAAGCTTTATTCCGGAAGGCCTTTGCTAAATGCCCTTATAGAGACTGCAAGCAGCAGGGGCATTGCGTCAAAGTATATTAAGGAAGTTGTTGACGATATAGACACAGGAAACACTATAGAAGATGCATTGGGCAATGCTATGATATACTCACCATCAGATAAATTAAGGAGAATATTATTCCACATAAACAACGCATTGCAGCTTGGCATAGACGTTACAAAGCCTCTTGAATCAGTTTTAGAGGAAATAACAAGAGAAGAAGAGCTAGAGATTAAAAAATACGGCAAAAAACTCAACACTTTAATAATTTTTTATATGCTTGCAGCTGTTATTCTGCCTTCGCTTGGGGTGGCTATGTTTATTGTTATATCAAGCTTCATTAATTTCCCGCTTAGCTTATGGGGATTATCAGTGTTTGTATTTTTTATGGTAGTGCTTCAATTTATTTTTATAACACTTTTTAAATCAATCAGGCCAATGGTCAATCTGTAAAAATGGCGCTTAAAATAATATTTTTGGAGGAGTTTGGAAAGGCTTTTGTGCCAAAAAAATTTATACCTAATTTAAGAAAATACATGCTAAAAGCAGGATTTTATGAGGTTCCTTACAAGTTCTTTGGATTGCTGTTTTATATGTCAGCGCTTATAACAACTTTAATATTCATCGTTTTTGTCTACCCATACTTTACAAAATTCTCGCTTTTTGAAATATATGTTTATTCCTTTTTAAGCTGGTTTATAGTCCAGATATTTTTCGCATCTTTGTTTATCCTGCTTGTATATTTTTACTTGGACCTGAAAATTTACTATAGGACAAAAAAGATGGAAGAGCAGCTTCCTGATTTTTTGCAGGTGCTTTCTGCAAATTTAAAGGGCGGGATGACTTTTGAAAAGGCTTTATGGGCTGCTATAAAGCCAAGGTTTAATGTTTTGGGAAGCGAGATGGCAAAAGCCTCAAAAAAAGTTATGACTGGCTATGAAGTCAGCAAAGCCCTGGTAGAGCTTGCTGACAAATATGATTCATTAATGCTTAGACGCACTGTCGACTTGATGATAAGCGAGGTGGAAAGCGGCGGCAATATAGCTGAGCTGATAGACAGGCTTGTTGATAATTTAAAAGAGACAAAGGCATTAAAAGACGAGCTGTCTGGAGCAGCAATAGCCTATGTGATATTTATATCAGTAATAGTCATTGTTATAAGCCCGCTGCTTTTCGCGCTTTCTTTCCACTTGCTTGTTCTTATACTCAATTTCATAGCCAAGATTTCTGTTGTTGCCCAAAGAGCCCCTGCATTGCCTTTTGCATTTTCACAAGCTGGCGTAAACCCAGCTGATTTTAAGACATTCTCCTTGTTGGCAATTTTTGTGATATCCTTCTTTTCTTCATTAATAGTTTCCACTGTTGAAAAAGGCGACATTAAAGGAGGAGTTAAATATATTCCAATCTACGTTTTTGGTTCAGTTGCGCTTTATTTCCTTTTTATGAAGGTGCTTGGAACCTTGTTTGGTGGAATATTATAGCTTAAATTTTGGCTCGAAGCAAAAATTAGAAAAGTTTATATATACCAAATAGAATTAAAAATTAAAAGAGAGGAAAAAAGATATGAAATTTAAATCATATAAAAAATCACAAGCAGCATTGGAATTTCTTGCAACATATGGCTGGGCTTTTTTGGTTATATTGATTATGATAGGGGCTCTTGCTTATTTTGGAATATTAAATCCAAGCAAAATATTGCCTAATCGATGCAATTTTGGCGCTGAATTCCAGTGCCTTGACTACCAAATTTCATCAGCAGGCACGTTCAAAATCAGGCTGAAAAATGGTATAGGCGAGGCAATAGATGTTACTTCAATGACATTGAGCACTGAAAGCGTGACTGCATACGTATGCACAACCGAGCCTACAAAGCCATTAGGGTGGAAATCAGGCAATGTTACAGATTTCACATGGTCAAGCTGCACAGGAGGCGGCTTAACTGCTGGCGAAAAGGGAAAGGTTTTGATAACAATCAGATATAATACAGTAGTTAGCGGCTCTGCCTATACAAAAGAAGTCAAAGGAGAAGTATTCTCATCTGTTATATAAGCATAGAAAACATAAATTTTATATACAATCTTCTTTAGTTCTATAACAAACACAGTAAATTTTCGTTAATAGAAAATGTGTTTGATATATTAGAACGAACTAAATAATTTTTATGGATATTTAGTTCGTTCTTTATAGACAAAAAAGAGGTTAAAATGTCCAAGTCACAAATTGCTTTAGAATATCTTGCTACTTATGCATGGGCTTTTGTTGTTGTTGCCACAGCCATAGGGGCACTATATTATTTTGGGATTTTTGATTTCAGCAATTATCTGCCCCAGAAATGCATATTCCCTTCCCAGTTTAAATGCCTTGATTTTAGCTTAAACCCAGGCCAGGTAAGGATAAAATTAGCTAATAATCTTGGCGAAGATATAAGAGTCACTTCACTTCAAATAACAAATGATGCAAACCCCCCTATCTCATGCACTGCTCCACTATCTTTTGACTGGGCAAGCTCAACAGACCAGGACATAATATTCAGCTCATGCACTGGCGGCGCTTATATTCTAGGGGAAAGAGTTGATGTTAAAATGATCATTAGCTATTATGCTATTAATACGCCAAGCAGACAAACTCATTTGATAAATGGCAAAATAAATGGCAGAGTCACATCAAGTTAAAGGTGAATGCTTGCGAGAACGACGAGCAGTGAGATGCGAGAGCTCGACATGCACGCGAGTTCGAGATGAATGCGAGTGTGCGCATTCTCGCACGCAGGTCGTGCTCGCGAACAACTCTCTCTCTCGCTCAGCTACCTCGCGTTCAGCTAGATGCTTGCAAAAATTTGCAAGTTCGCGTTCATCACAATCTTCGTTAGAATACTTGTTAGTTGTAGCTATAACCTTTGTTATAATCCTGCCTGCAACATACTTATTCTACAGCTATTCCAAAGAATCAAGCTATGAAATAACAGATGCGCAGATAACAAAGATAGGCAGAACAATAGTTGATTCAGCAGAATCAATTTTTTATTCCGGCCAGGGCTCAAAAACCGTGCTTGAGCTGAACATTCCAGACAATGTGGACAGCGCCCAGATAGTTGATGGAAGGGAGATTGTCTTTAACGTAACAACCAACTTTGGAATTTCAGAGATTGTCTTTTTTTCTTCTGTTAATTTGACAACAACAAGCTCTAACTGCAATGCAAATATATGCAATATTCCTGGGCTTGCAAGTTCAGGACTTAAAAAAGTAAAAATAGAGGCGATAAGCAAGGACTCTGTCAAAATTGAAGTAATATAAAACTATATTGGCTTAGTTAATTTACAAATTTCATCATAAACCATCAAATATGTTTTAGAATCCAATTTGCATATTTTCTGTATAATTAAGGATTTGTCAATTGTAAAAATTTTATTTGCTTTAATCAAGCTTTCTACGGCTAAACTTCCATTTTCTAAATTATTGTTGTTTATATAAATTGAATGGCGCCTTTGTTTAAGGTTATGAGTAATCTGGCACACTAAAATGCCTTGATTTTCCTTGTTAAAATCTGTATAAGAAATCACTAAAGCTGGCCTTTTCTTAGTAGCAGATAAATCTGTGAAAGGGAATGGTATGAGAATAATCTCCCTCTGCTTAATAATACTTGTCCCATATTTCATCTTCCTTGCTTCCCCATTCTTTTGCTAATGATTTTTCGCTTGCCATCATCAGATTTACAGTTTCAGCGTCTTTGCCTTTAAGAGCCTCGCTTATCTCTTTTGTCTTCGCATTTATTATTGATTCTACTTTGCTCTCCTTTTCAAGAATCAGCCTGTCGCCTTCTTCTAATAAAATAAACTTTGTTCCTTCCTTTATCTTGTGCTTTTTTCTAACTCTTTCAGGAATTACTATTTGTCCTCTTGAAGATGTTGTGATTACTTCCATTTTTTCTATTTACCTCTAAAATATTCTTAATAAGAATAGTAAGTTTGAACTTATTTATATATTTTTCGGTTATCAAAAACCTTAAATGGTTTTTGGGAATGCTCGGAAATTTTCACAAAATTTCCGACATTTTAGAAAATTTTAATAATAACATAATAAAAAATTACTATTCTTATAAAAATAATTCAACTTGTTTTCTTTATATTGGTTACAAGCTCTTCTTTTTTTAATTTAAATTGCCTCGGGTTTAAACCAAGGTATTTTACCTCATTAAATTTATTAATTACATCAAGCAGCCTTTTCTTAAATCCGATTAATCTCTCTTTTTCAACAATCTTGCTGTATTCACCAAAGTTTATTTGGCACTTGAGAAGCAAATCGATGATGTCTATTCTGTCTTTCAAGCCTTTTTCTGTGCCGCTTCTGCTCAATTCTGCAGCCTGCTTTAGAACTATCAAGGACTCTGGTCTTATAACCCTAAATCCTTCAATTTTTGTAGTGTAATCTTTAAGATTCTCCAGTAACGGAAGTTCAGAATAAAAAGGAACATAAATATCAATATCTATCTCTTCAATCTTAATCTCATATTTTCTGAGATTGTCATTTTTTCTGAGATTGTAATTTAGTTTTAATTTATCTAATTCCTTGTAATCCACTACAATATCAATGTCCTTTGATTTATGTGATTTTGCCCATAAGTAAGCTGCCCAGCCTCCAATAAGTATAAAATTTATTTCTTTTTTTATTTTCTGCAGCACTTCAAAGCTTTTTTCACTTATTGCTGTGTTCCAATATTCCATTTTTGCTCCATCGCTTTCAGGAAATCTTGAGCATACCATTCAGCTAAATTCCACAAATCCACAAAAATGTTTGCATTTGTGGTTATCTTTCCATATTTGTCCATACTCTTGTCCTTTTTAAGCACTATTATGTTCGGAATATTTTTTGATTCCTGAAATCTCTTTTTTATCTCCTCGATGTCATTGCTGTAAACATAAACCTCTGAGTAATCTGCAGGATATTCTTTGTATCTTAGCCTGAAGGCGGAATAAGCTGCAAATGCAACCGAATCTGGCAGCGATTTTTCTATGTCTATGACGCTTCTTTCAGCTCTTGTTGAGTAAATTATATCTTTTTTCAAATTTCTAATTGATGCCCAATGATAAAGTATTTTTCTGGGGTTTACAATATGAAAACACATCTTCTTAACGGCGATTGCATTCATTCTTCTCAAGGGTTTTAAGGCGTTGCTTACATTTGATAGGGATAAACTCAATTTATCGGAAATAGCCTTCTGAGTAAGTATATTGTTCCCTTCTTCCGCTTGATGCAATATTTCCCTGTACACTTCTTCTGTTCTTTTCATATTTCTTAATCAAGAATACATGCTTTATAAAGTTTTCTATTTTTTTAGAAAATAATATAAATATTCTTTATAATTTAAGAAAGATAGGCTAAAAGTGTTGAGGTTGTGCAACTAGCGAAGCATATGTCTTAGAATTAAACATAAGGAATATTCTCATGAAACTTAATCCCATAAACATAAACATAATTCCAAAACAATCCTTTTTTTCTTGTTACAAACACAGAAAATCCTACATCTCTAAACATTTTTTCTATAACTCCGTCATTTGAAAGCCATGCAACATTTGGTATCATTTTAAAGAAATCAGCATAGTCAACAAACACAATCTTGCCGCCGTAAGGCAGTAAGTCGCGCATCTCCTTCAACACTTTTTTTACATCTTGCAAATAGCCCATCATCCCGATGCTTACAATAGCATCAACATGCGGTATTGAAGGATGCACCCTGTTTACTTGATGCTCGTCATGGATAACAATAACATGAGAATGGCCCCTTTTCATCAGCCTTTTCTTTGTTATTAGCAAATCCTTTCTTGACAAGTCAGTTGCATAAACTCTGCCATTTGGATTAACAGCCTCTGCAAGATGCATGGTCAATGTTCCGACAGAGCATCCAAATTCAAGAATCTTTTTGCCTTTTATATCGCCCAATAATGCAAGTATCTCGTTTCTTATGTTTTTTGGAAGAATAAGTTTCTCGGTTAGCAATGTGGCATATGCAAGAGCGTCATTGATTTTTATTGTTGCATCAGGATTGTGGTAGATTTCAAGCAAGAGGTATATTGGTATAGCAACCAAGATAAGCGAAATCCCCAGTTTCATCACATTTATTGCATTTGAATCTGAAAAAATCCATACAACTGCAATGCTAAGTATAAAAGCCA
Organism: Candidatus Woesearchaeota archaeon; assembly: GCA_018303505.1. Taxonomy (GTDB): domain Archaea; phylum Nanobdellota; class Nanobdellia; order Woesearchaeales; family GW2011-AR4. Next base: position 23,464 of record JAGVYA010000016.1, on the reverse strand, counting down.
TCAAAATAACAGAGCTTAGGCTTGCAAATGGCACTTTAAACTCCCTTTTTATATTCGGCTCTTTAGCCCTTAACACAGGCACTGACAAAATAACAAAGAAATACATTATAAGACCAAGAGGCAGAAGCAGGCTTAGTAATGTTTTATATCTGCCAAAAGCCATCCCAAACACTAAAAGCGACACTATTGTCTGGAATATTATTGCTTTATGAGGTGTTTTGAATTTTTCATGTATGCTGCCCAATTGCGTTATAAACAGCTTGTCCCTTGCCAATGCGAGAATGAGCCTTGGCATAGTTATAATGCCGCCTGCTGCAGAGCCTATAAGAGCAATAAAAATGCCGATGTTAATTGCTTTCATCCCAATATCGCCAAGAATGCGTTCCGATACAATTGAAAGAGGCGCATTTGATGTTGCTAATATTTTCCATGGAATCACGCCAAGCGATACAACTGAAATTAAGATGCCAAGAATTCCTATTATTATTGTGCCTGTTATGATTGCTTTTGGCGTTACCTTTTCCGGCTCTTGGGTTTCCTCTGCAAGATATGTAGCGCTTTCCCAGCCAAAAAAGCTTTCTGAAATGAAAAACATTGCCACCAAAATTGATGAAATTCCAAATGCAAAAAATGGCGAGTAATTGTATGCATTAATATGGAATACGCCTGGAAATATAATTGATAGCAATACGCTTATCGCAGTAATTGCAAAAATAACAAGCAAGAAGGCGCTTGCTTCAATTCCAATGTAAGCAACCAAATTTAATATTAGAATAAACAAGATGCTTATGCCAATTTTCAGCCAAAACTGTGAAGGGTCTGGAATTAAGTAATCAATCGCAGCAACAACGAGCAGTGCAGTTGTCAAATTGCCTACCAGCCATGCAAGCCAGCCCATCATGAAAGAGAAAAATCTGTTGTAGGCATGCTTGCTAAACTCATAAATGCCGCCAGCTTTTGGATACATTGACACTAGCTCAGCAAAATACACGCTGATGTATACGGCAATAATGCTCAAAATAATCCACGCAAGTATTGACGCATTTCCAGAATAGCTTGAGACTATTGCAGCTCCAAAGAACAAGCCAGTGCCCATTATGGAAGCAACAGACAAGGATAATATTGTCCAAAACCCAAGAACCCTCTTTAACTCAGCCATTATTTTTAGCTGCGCCTTGATATTTAAAAAGAATTGTCTATACTATACTGTGGTGACTAAATATAATATAGTAAAGGACACAAGTTTTTAGACATAAATATGTCCTTTACTTGTCAAAAATCAAAGATTTTTGAACACTCGAAAACCATAAGGTTTTCTTTGTATTACGAACAGACAACTACTGTATAAATATTTTTGTCTGTGAGTATAGAAACAAATAAATAAATTGATTTAAAACAACATAAATATGAGAAAGCTTATTGTCTTATATTTTGCTTTTATTATATTACCCATAGTCAATGCTGTTTGTATAGTTCCAACTGAAAATTTAGAAATAAAAGAAAACACAGTTTTCTGTTATGGAGTATATAATATTGAGAATGGCATTGATGTTATTGACGATAATATAGCTATTGATTGCAATAATTCCATTCTATTTGGAAATGGGGTTAGCTATGGCATTTTATCTAATAATAGGAATAATGTCAGTGTTCAAAATTGCAACATATCAAATTATGAAGTTGGCATTTACCTTGAAGATACGAATAACAGCATCATCAAAGGCAATTATTTGACAAAAAACAAGTTCGGCATTGCTTTGTTTAATTCATTTAATAATGATGTTAATGATAATTTTTTGTTTGAAAATATCAATGACGCAATAAACTATCTTCCAATATCAATAATACGGGAAAAACCAATTAAAACAGAAGCAAAGGAAGAAACAAGCTCTCCAGAAAAAATAATGGAAGAAGTAATCAAAATTAAAAAGCCATTTTTGGAAAAAGATGAAGTTTTGAACGAGGTAAACTTTTTATTCAATAGATATTTCAATATCACGCAGGAGAATCTGGAAATAAGAAAGACAATATTCTACAACGAAAGTGATAAAAGTACAGTAATAATCATTTATTTAAAGCCAAAAAAAATGCTGTTAAATGTTAGCATATACGAAAAAATACCAAAATGCGTAAGTACCTATGTTAACCAGCTTTTGATAGAAACAGCTGGTTATGAAGTCGTGCAAAATGACCCATTGATATTATGGACGTTCTCAAGGCTTGATAAGGATAAGGAGTTGTCCTATAAAGTTTTTAAAAATATTGATGAAGAATGCAGAAAACTGCTTGTAACTTTTGGAATCGCTACAGGATTTAAGGAGTTTGAGCAAAAAATTGAGAAAAAAGAGGAAATAAAGTTAAATTATTTATTGATTCTTTTGATTGCTATTATTGTTTTGATTTTGTTTTATATATTTGTCAAAAATAAAAATAAATAAAATTATTTTTGTGGCGGATAAATTGTTATTCTGTTTTTTCCATTATCCTGGACAAGAATGCCGTTGGTTATTGCAATTTTTGGCAATAAACTATCACTTTCATAGTTTGATATAACATCTTGATTTAATTGATTTTTTGTTATCTTATTTAATTCAGCAATTCTATGTATCTTTCCATCTTCCAGTTCAAGTTCCTTGATTGTTATATGGTTGTTTGGTTTTGTAAATGTTATTTGATTTTTGTTTTCCAAAATATTTTTTATTGCAGCATTATTTAAAAATAATAAATCAGTGTCATAAGCCAATAATGTTCTTACATTCTTTAATCCTCTGTAAACAAAATCACTAAGCAAAGATGCAATTTGATTATTCTTTAATGGATATCTTAGATAATTGACAATTCCATTCAACTCAATTTTTCCATTAACAAAGTCAACTAATCCATTGTAGTCTTTAAATTGTTGTGCAATGTTTTTTCTTAAACATAATTTGTAAGTTGGTGATTCTTTTGGGACATTGATAACAAAATCTTTCCTTAAGTCTTTATCATTATAAAAATAACTTCCTACAGGATTTATTGTTAAACATTTAAAGCCAAATACTTTGTCAGTTTCTATAATTATAGAATTATTTGCTTCTACAGTTTCGTTGTATTCTTCTTCTATTTTCAATATAGCTATGCTTTTTACCTTTGATTTTTTAAGTACTTCTATAGTGTCTGAAGGCACAATTATCAGGAAGCTATCATCTTCTTTGCTGTAATATGCTATGCTATCTGGCAATATTCTTTCCTTGACTTCAAAAGCTATGCTTGGATTATCAACAGAAACAACAAAAAATTTATTTCCAACTTTATAAATATAATAACCACTAGAGCTTGCTATGTATATTGCAGCCTCGCCATCTATGGCTATATGGTTTCCAATATAGCCTTTGCCTTTCATTTTTAAACTTCCATTTTCAATAACATAAGTTGGATTTTCACTTTTGTCGATAATTAATTTTCCTTTTCCGCTAAAAATAACTTCATTATAAGAGCAATCGGTTATTTTTAGATCTACATTTGATTTTGTAGTTATCTCTACCTTATCTGTAACTTTGAATTCACTGTCTTTAATGTCATCTACTCTTATGCAATCACTTAGGAAAGAGTCTGCTTTTTCGATGGAGAAAATACCTTCATAACCATCAAAATTATCTATGTTTGTGGAAGCGCTTTTATCTGCCACAACAGAATCTGCATGCTGGAATTTTAATTTGCTTCCGTCATAAGAGCACTTAATGCAATTGTTTATGGATGTCTTATCAATTTTCCAGAATTTTATTCCTTCAAACTCAAGGCCGTTTCCGACAACTTTTCCGCCAGTAACACCCTCTGTAACAATGGATTTTTTTGTTATTTCGCTTAAAGCCCCATCTTTTGCATTTTTGTCAAGATTGTTCCAGTCACTTATCTTGTTGATGTTCGGGCTGCCAGAAGAGTCTTTGAAATAAAGCTGGTCTTTTGTGAGTTTTGACTGGTCCTGGACTTTTGTAACATCAACTTTGTCTGGAGGGATTTTTGGTATATTTTCAGGCTTTACTAACTCTTGATTTATTTGAGACCAGTCTAATCCTTTTTCTCCTCTGCTTAATGCGTCATTGATACTATTTGCATCGCAAGTTATTGGATTATTTTCGCTATCAAAACCACAGGCTGCAAAGGATTTAGTATTTAATAGAATAAAAATTAGAAAGTAACTTACTATTATCAAAAATGTTTTTAGCGTTACTTCTTTAATATGCATAATTGAACTATAAAATTTTGAATTTAAAAGATTTGCTATAATTCTTGATTTTTTCTATAATTTCATTATCTAAAGTTAAAATGTAAACCTTTCTCTCTTTTGGCACATTCCACATCATAAAATTACCCGCAAAATTTACAAATCTAATATCATTTTCCAAATTAGTCCAGTACGAATTAAATTTATCAAAATTAAATTGGTAATTTATACCATCAAATGTAAATATTTGTTTATCTGCCTTTTTAAATATATTCCTTAGTTTTTCACCCTTCTCAGTTTTATCTTTGTAAGCATCCGCCCATTCATTTCCATAAAATGAAAATCCATGCGTGCTAATGCTAGCGTATCCAAAATCTTGAGTTCTTAATCCAGGAGCAATCTCATCAGCAGGCTTAGCCCTCTGATAATACTCCTCAACAGAAATCCTGTCAACACTCTGCCCATAAGCAACCCCTCCAAGCAATTCCTCCAACTTATTTCCGCTAGAATTATGCACTACCCTCTCTATCCCTTTCTGATTGTTGATAAAGGCATCATAAGCTGCTTTAGCAGCATCTTTTGCTGGTTGTGTGGCTAGTACGAGCCCAAAAGCCAATGGTACAGCATATTTGTGTTTCATGCTTCATCTTATGGTTTCCACCCTTTATAAACTTTTCGTTTTTTCACTATACCGAAGTAGTGATTTTTATATAGTTTATATAGGTTTGTTTTCTATATGGAAAATATTAATTGGAATAAACCAAAACTTTTTTAAGAATCTAATATTTTAGTTTTATATGCAGATTGAAGATTTGTTTGGGAATAGACTGCATCTTCCAGATGCAAGATTAAGGCACATAAAAGAAAAACACCCAGAAATAGGCATACAGGACATTAAATCTGTGTTGTCTAAGCCGGATTTTATTATAAAAAGCAGTTTGTATGAAGATATAAAAATATACCACAGAAAAAAAGGAAAGTATTATATTGTTTCAGTTATTAATTTAAGCAAGAAGCTCATAATTACATCTTTCACTTCAGATAAAATCAAGAAGGGTGAACTAGAATGGACAAGAAGCTGATTTTTTCATTTGACAAGGAAGGGGATGTTTTAGATATTTCAATAGGTAAGCCAAGAAAAGCAATTTCAGAAGAAATTAAAGATGATGTTTTCATAAGAAAAGACCCAAAAACAAAAGAGATAGTCGGGTTTATGATACTTAACTTTGAGAAAAGGTTTAAGAAACTTGGTCAAGAGCAAGAAATCCCAATAAAAGCTGTTTTTAGTAACTAATTTTTTAATCTTTCAATCCTCTGTAAACAAAATCACTAAGCAAAGATGCAATTTGATTATTCTTTAATGGGTGTCTAAGATAATTAACAATTCCATTCAATTCAATCCTTTTATCAAAAAAATCTATTAAGCCTTTAAATTTATTCAGATTTCAGAGCAAGTACAAATCTATACGGCTCGTTCATTATCAATGACTTTGGGTCGTCAATAACATAAACCAACGAATCGCCAAAATCAGAAATGCTAATATTCACATTATACTCATTTAAAGTGCTTAAATCAACATGCCTTTTGTATTTTGAGTCAAACTCAACAATTTTATTAATTAAATCATAGATATACTTCAACCTTACATTTATTTTTGTAACAAACCTTTCAAAATTTATTGTGTTGCCTTTATCTGTAATTTTGAGAGGAAAATCAACATCAAAAGCAACATCTTCCTGATTTATTTGAGTTTTTGCATTAATGTTGCCTTTCTCAACGTCCCAGCCTTGTTTTTTGAAATCTTTAAAGTCTTTTAGGCATATGTTTAAGTTATTATTTATGTAGAGCGATAATTCATTTCGTATTTGTTCTATGTCAGGAATCTTAAAATCATTATCAACAACAAACCCTTTCTTTCCAAATAAATTTAAGCCTTCCTCTGCTGTTTTTTTGACGCACCCATTTATGTAATTCTCAATGCTTAGCCTTTCAAAAGCCAATGGCTCTATTGGATTTTTATTTTTGAAGTAATATGCTGCGTAGAATATAAACGCTGCAATTATAACAATAAAAATAGCTATTGCAATTATCAAAGTAATTTGCGATTTCCGAGAAAATTTTACAAATTTTCTGAACACCAAAAATCGGTGAGATGCGAGTGAGCGGTGGAATGCGAAAGCTCGCTTTCGCTCGCTTATCTCACCGAACTCGCTCACAACTGTCTGATTTTTGCTTGTTTTATTCATTAAAATTTACCTATTTTATAAACTATAAAAACATTTCTAAATATTCAATTTACACCACAAACCTTTATATATCTTTTAGCCAATCTTGCCATATATGAAAATAATGATGGTTGAAAGCAGATATAAGGGCAAAATTAATTTGTCAAATTTAGATGCAAGCGCGCTTCCCAAAAATATTGGATTGGCGACAACTGTGCAATTTCTTGAGTTTGTTGATGAAATAAAAGAATTATTGGAAAAAAATGGAAAAACTATTTTCGTTGACAAAATAAAGCAAAAATATGAGGGCCAGTTGCTTGGCTGCGATACTGGAGCAGCAGAAAAAGTCAAAGACAAGGTCGATGCTTTCCTTTACATAGGAACAGGCATCTTTCACCCTTTAGGCATTACATTGAATAGTGACAAAGATGTTTTCTGCTATGACCCAGTAAATGCTGTGCTTTCAAAGATAGACAAAGAACAAATTGAGAGGTACAACAAAAAAAGAAAAGGGGCATATCTTAAATTTATGGAGGCAAAAGAAATTGGCATATTAGTTTCCTTAAAGCCAGGCCAGAATAATTTCAGGAAAGCAGTTGAATTAAAAAAACAATTGAAAGACAAGAACTGCTATATTTTTGCATTTGACACTCTTGACTTCAATCAAGTTGAAAACTTTCCATTTATCCAGTGCTGGGTCAACACAGCATGCAACCGCATTCTTGATGATTATGAAAAATTCCCGAAGCCATTAATAGACTTAAGTGAAATAGGAAAGATGGAATTGCTCGCTATAACTGCTAAATAGTTGGTTGTGAGCGAGTTAGCATTCAACTATTTTTTGTTCTTTTTCTCAGAAAGCAAATAGATCATTGTCTTAATCTCGGCTAGCTCTTTCTTTGATACATCAACCATTAAGCTAAGCAAAATGAACAGTATAAGCAAAGTAAGCCAACTGAAAATTGCAATAACCATCAGCCAGCTTAATTGGCTCCCTTCGCCCTTGTATGCCTGATTAATGAGCTGAAATCCAAGAATTGCAGCGCCTACCCCAACAGATAAAAGAACAATCTCAAAAACATTAATCTTTGTGTCTGGCATTAAATAACCTCCTTTTATAATAATCTCTAAATACTATTATATAAACTTTGTTGTTGTTTTAAAGTTTTTCTTAAAATTTCAAGCTCTTAAACCATTTTTTTACATCATCAATTTTTACTCCCATTAAATACAATCCGGCAATTATCAAAAGCACTCCCTGCACTATTGGAAGAAAAATCCCGATTACGCCAATGCCTATCAAAGTTACTCCAGCTATGTTTTTTAGTATTTTTACATACATTTTTTATGTTGATATGCTTACAGTTGAAGCAATTTTTTTATCAAGCAAAGCGCTTCCAATGCCTTTTCCAGCAAAAAATGACTGCTTGCTTAAAACCTTGCTCAAAACATCAAGCAAAGTCTCTTCTTTTTTGTACTTGACAACATCTGCCTTTATTCCTTCTTTTCCTTCAATATAGGCAATGACCTCGTCTTTGCTTCCAAGCTCATCAACTAATCCAAGCTCTTTTGCTTGTATTCCAAGGTAAAACAAGCCATTTGCTATTTTGTCAACATCCTTTTTATTCAAATTCCTGTTTTTGGCAACTTCGCTTACAAAATAATCTCTTATGGAATCTAAATTTTCCTGGAATATTGCCTTTTCCTCAGGAGTCATCTCTTTGTAAGGGCTTCCTATGTCCTTGTATTTGCCAGAAACTAGTCTTTGGTAAGTTACGTTGTATCTTTCCAATAAGCTTGGAAATTCAAGGTAAGATGCAATGACGCCAATTGAGCCTGTTATTGAAACCCTGTTAGCAACTATGTAGTCAGCAGCAGATGCAACCCAATAAGCGCCGGATGCCCCTGCTTCACGAATCCATGCAACAGTTGTTTTGTTTGTTTTCCTGACAGCATTTGCTATTTCCTCAGAAGCAACTGCCGAGCCTCCCGGACTGTTTATCTCCAGTATTATCGCCTTAATGCTTGGATTTTTATCAGCCTTTTCTATGAACTCAACTGCATCTTGAGAGGATGTTACACTTTCAAAAAGAAATTCAGAATCTTCAGATCCTACTATCACACCTTGTATTGGTATCAAAGCAACATTGCCGCTTAAACTTTCAACATCTATGCCAACAAACAATGAGATTACTCCAATTGCTATGAAACTAAGTATGCTTAACAAAAATAAAACAAATATTGCATAGCCCCATCTGAAGCTTGATTCTGGAATCTTATTCTCTTGAACGCGAGCGAAATTCTGATTTCGCATCTTACTGCTCACCTTCTTTCTTAAAAGCCTGGAATATGTCCTTTCTTCCCTGCTTTAAGTTGTCAAGTATCTGGTCTTTTGCCATCTCCAAAAAGCCAATTGCTTCTTGCGGCGTTACATTCTGGGTTTTCATCGATGTCTGTATATTATTTGTCATCACATCCACCCTTAATAAAAACACCTTTTGCTCTTCTGTCATTTGCATCACCAAAATTAAATTGTTTATTAAGTTTGTTATTTAACTTCTAATTATCTTTTTCAATATTTGGTTTTACTTAAAAATTTTTAATTTTTAAGTTCCCAAAAATGCTTTTGCATTTTTTGATGTGCTGTTTTAATTTAATGTAAACATCAATTTAATTTGTTCTAATTTTGTTTTCCCACATGACGCAATATTAATTCCTGCCATTAAAATTTTTTAAAAAACAAAAACCATTACAAACGGGTTACCTCTTTTAACATTTACATTAAGAGGTCGTTGTTGGTTTTTATTGAACTGTTTTTTTGATGTTATTTTTTGTATTTATTGTTAAAAGTAATCCGTTATTCCCCACCAATTGAATAATTTTAGTACGTTATTGTATGTATTTTAACTTTACTTATTGCTCTAAACTATACTTTTCAACAACTTTTGTTTTGCTCAATATCTCAGTTAATCTTTGATTTGTCTTTGTGAAAAACATGAACAATGGGTCTAAAATCCACAATAAAACAAACGGGAATATGGGAATAAACACAAGATTTCTTGCAAGCAGCTGCCATGCCTTCAAAGTATTATTGTAGCTAGTTGAACGCGAGCTCGCGAGATGAACGCGAGCATCTACAACATAAACCTTCATAAGCATTTTTCCTATTGTCTGGCTCATTTTTATTTCCAGCATTAAAAAATACAAAACTATCAAAACAGATATTACAAAGGAGACTGATGTTATGAATCCTGTGTAATCCGTGCTGCTGCTTAAAAGCTTGTATGCTTCTGAAAAAGAATAATCTTTTGGAATGATGTTTTGGAACAGGCTTCTGAATGGAAATAAAACAACTAAGTTTATTATAATCATGTCTATAAAGAAAGCAGCAATCCTTTTCCACAGCAAAGCAGGGCCTATGAATGTTCTTTCTTTTGGCAAGTTAAGATGTCTCATTGGTTTTGGAAAATTAGTGATGTTTATATAAATTTGGGTTTTGACAGAAAGATATATAAACAAAACATCGTTCAGTTTTATCAATGAGCAAGAAGAAGGAAGAGCAGCAAAGGCAGGACAAAATCCAGCAGGAGATTTCTAGGATTCATCTTCCAAGAGGCAAGGAAACCTTTGGAATTATCGAGCAAAGGTTAGGGGGCTCAAGAATGAGAGTAAGGTGCTTGGACAGCAAAACACGAGTTTGCAGAATTCCAGGCAGATTGACAAGAAAATTATGGGTTAGGGAAGGCGACATTGTAATTGTTGAGCCCTGGGAGTACGGCGGCGATGAAAAAGGGGACGTTATATACAAATACACCCCAACTCAAATATTTTTTCTTAAGAAAAAAGGACAGCTGAAGCAACTTGCAGATTTTGAGGAGTTCTAATTTTATAGCCGACCAACAAAGTAATTAGGCATCATAGATTGTTTGTTGGCGGCTATCTCGTCAAAAATCAACAATATTAATCATAAATTGTGTTGATTTTTGAGCGTGTTCGGAAATCGCAACAAATTAAATTAATATTTGCGATTTCCGACATGTCACCCACAACTAAACCTATTTATTTTTGTGGGTGACAATATCACCACTACCTAATATGTCGAAAATTTATAAAATTTTCTAACACTCGAAAACCATAAGGTTTTCTTTGTGTCGAAAATTGCAAAAATACATTAACAATAGTTGCGATTTTCGTTGAGATGAGCGAGCGAAAGCGAACTCTCGCATGTAGATGAATGCGAGCACGCATTCTCGCGTGCAACTCACTGCTCAAAAACCACTTAATAATTTTTGTTTTAAGTTAATGATACCCCTCTTTAGTGGTTTTTGACAGAAATCTTTAAATATTTAAGTAAAAACTTTGTCCACTATGGAAAAACTAGGCATAAGCTTTTTTGCAATGAACTTTATACTGCTTTTTGTAATAATAGGCTTTATTCTTATTGTTTTTGATCTGTACAGGTTTGCGTTTGTATTTGAGCTGATGATTCTGCTTGTTTTTATTTTTCTTCTTGCTTTTGCCATGTTTGTTATTTACCACAATGAAAAATTGGGATGGACAATACTTGGGGCAGCATTGATTCTATTGCTTTTGGATACGTTTTTTATAATCCTTCTTGCAGGAGCATTTGAAACTGCCCACATCACAACAATATTTTTTTCTGTTATTGGGTTATTGGTTATTTTGCTAAACCTTAGAACTGCTAAATCCTATGAAAGCGAGACAGAAGATGAGCACAAAAAAGCAAAAAACTATTATCCTTATATTGACAAGATGGAGCCTGAAGAGCCAAAGCAGGAGCTGAATCAGGAAATCAAGGAAGAAATCAAGAAAGAATCGGAAGATGAAAAAGCTTCTGAGAAAACTGAAATAAAAAAAGCTGAAATAAAAATTAAATCTAAAAAAACAAGCATGCCAAAATTTGTTGCCAGCGCGGAAACAAAAAAATTCCACACTGTTAAATGCGGCTGGGCTCGCTTAATGAAGAGAAAAAACAAAGTATTCTTCAACTCCATAAGAAGGGCACAGGCAGCAGGCTTCAAAGCCCATGAATGCATAAATTAATTATTTCTTCCAAAGCAAAATTATCAGAAATACAACGCTTATTGTAACTGCGCTGTCTGCTATGTTAAACACAGGCCATATTCTGAAGTCAATGAAGTCAACAACAGCGCCATAAAATAGCCTGTCAATCAGGTTTCCAACTGTGCCTCCTAATAGCAAGCCAACAGAAAACTGCAGTGTTTTTTCATTATTTTTAATCCTTTTTAGATAATAAAAAACTATTATAATTACAACAATTGAAAATAAAATAAAAAAAATACTGAGCCCTTTAAACAATCCAAAAGCAGAGCCTGTGTTGGTTATGTATGTTAAATGCAAAATATTGCTTATTATTGGGACTGGCTGGTTTAACTGAAAATTGATTTTAATGAAGAATTTTGTTAATTGGTCTACTGATATAATAAATAATGCAATGGAAAAAATAAAAATATTTTTTTTGTTCATTTAAAATAAATTAGAAATCATCATATAAAAATCTTTGCAAAAATCGGTGAAATGCGAGTGAGCTCGTTGCGAACTCGCTCACAACTGTCAGATTTTTGAGAGTGTTCAGAAATTTTTACAATTAAAAATGTTAATAAAAATTTCTGACATTTTCAATAATAGCGCTTTCTTCTTGTGTCTTCCTGCTCGCCTCTTGCAATAGCCTCTATATTTGCAAGCCTTTGGTTGATGCTTTCCAGGGAAGCTCTTAAAGCATCAAGCTTGCTTGATATAACCTCAAGATTTTTTGAAGCGATATAGCTGTCGCTTTGATAAGAAGGTTGCTGAAAAGCTTGAGACTGGAAAGAAGGCTGTGGCTGAAAGCCAGATTGCTGAAATGAAGGATATTTTTGATATGGCTGCTGTTGAGCTGGCTCAATGCCCATGCCCAAGTCTGGAGAAGGTCCAGCACCTAAATCCAGCCCTAATTCCTTATCAAGTCCTAAGTCTTTTCCTAGGTTGTCTAAATCGTCCTTTTTCTTCCAGAATGCCAGCTTGCTGAAGAAACCCATCTATACACCTCTTTAATAAAACTTATTTGAATTAATATATAAATTTTTGGATTAAGCGCCCTTTAAAAAAATAAAATAAATTGCTGCCAGCACAAGCAGAGCAGATATTATGAAAAACAGCATCTTAAAAATTTTCTCAAAAAATTTATGGATAATTATCATTGAAACAAGATAAATTATTACTGCTCCAATTATTATCGAGGATATTGATAATGCCATCTTCAATTAGCGATATTTTTTAAACATCGGAATTCAACCTTATCTATGATAGGTGGTTTTGCAAACCACCAATATTATCGTGGAATTCCGTGAGATGAGCGAGCGAAAGCGAGCTTTCGCATGTAGATGAATGCGAGCACGCATTCTCGCGTGCAACTCACTGCTCAAAAACCACGTTATGCAAAAATGCATCATGCTTACAGCATGCCATCAGTCTTTGACTGGTGGTTTTTGACATAATCGCAATTATTCTTTACAGGGCATTTTTTGCACAATGGCTCTTTTTTGCATATGCTCTTGCCCAGCTCTACGAGCAATGCATGGCACTCATTAAATAACCTTTCGTTATTTGGAAGATTTTGCATAAATAATTTTTGCAGCTCATCATAGCTTTTCTCTTTATAACCAATTCTGTTTAAAATTCTTTTTGTGTACGCGTCAATGACAAATATCGGTTTTTTTGCAGCATACAAGATTATTGAATCGGCTGTTTCAGGGCCTATACCATTAATGGATAATAGTTGTTTCCTTAACTCATTAATATTGTTATTGAACAATAAATTTAACTTTCCATTATAATTATTCAATAAAAAATTACAGAAATTCTTTAATTTTTTTGCTTTCTGGTTGTGGTAGCCGGATGATTTTATTATTTTGGCTAATTTTTTATTTTCAATTCTTAATATTTTTTTAACATCAATCAAATTGTTTTTGTTCAATTCAATAATTGCCTTTTCCACATTCTTCCAGTTTGTATTTTGTGTCAGAATAGCTCCAAAGCATACTTCCAATTTTTGCTCTTCATTCTTTGGTCCGCCAGTGTATTCTGGATGAAATTTTCCTGATTCTGTAACAGGCCACCAAAGTTGAGGGCCGAATTTGGAAAAAAGTGAATTGTAGATACCCATTAAATCTTTCATAATGTCTGGTTTATCGAAAAGTTATTTAAACTTGACTGTATTACCAAGGTATAATCAAAAATGGTAAAAATAATCACTGAACTGAATATTCATCTACCAAAAGAGTTTGTAGGGATTACAGAAAATAATTTCTGGAGGTACTTACTTTGGCAAGTGGATAGAAAGGAGTTGACCAAAAGAATTAAAACTAGATTTGAGGAAGGTGCTTTTGCTTTTAGTGGTTACGATGATGACCATAGACCAAAAGGAGAGGTTACAACTCCATTACCAATTGAACAAGAGTTAGAATTTGCCATTCAAACAGAGCTAACAACAAAGAGACCAGCGTATAGTCAAGTTAATGATGAATTTGGTAATTATCTTAGTTTTCTTTTAGAACAACGCGAAAAAAGAATTTTAAGAAGAGATGTTATAACAATTGATGGCGAACCTTATGTGTCAATTAGCGATCTTTTAGGTAAACTAAAATCAGATTTAAAAACTTTACTTGAAGGCCGTGAAGGAGTTAGCCAAAGTTTAAAGATTGTTAAGCCTGCTGAACTATTAGCAAAAATTCCGCAAACTGTTTCGATAGTTTTTGATAGGGATTATTCAGCGCTTACAGATTACAATGGAAGAATATATGTTGAAGCAGTGAATCTTTCAGGAGAAGGTGATAAAAGGGCAAAATTATTTAAAGCGTCCTTATTAGAAGACTCTTTAAAAACTATTGGTGTTCAAAGCAAAAAAGACTTAAAAGAAGTAGTTACGCTTTCGTATCCATTTGAAAGTGCAGATTTTATACATCAATTAGAACCTAGAACTGTTCCCAGCTATGGAGGTATATTGGATGCTTTTATACATCCAGCTCCAGAGAGAATAGCAATAAATTCTAAAATAGGAGACTTCATTAAAGTAGTTATGATGATGAGTGATGATGGACTTGCAGAAACACTACGAAATAAAGGATTAGTTAATGAAGAATTTGTGGCATCTTACAAACCAGTAAGGAGAGAAGAAAATGTTTATGTTCGACTTAAAGGTGTCTTAGAAAGATTAAAACGTTATAGAGCAGATTCCATAACTCCGACTGTTGAACAAAATATTATTTTAAGACCAACAAGATACTGAGGATAGTTTTTTATAAAACTTATTTTGTTTAACTCAAAAATTGCCTTTTCCACATTCTTCCAGTTTGTATTTTGTGTCAGAATAGCTCCAAAGCATACTTCCAATTGCTGTTTTTCAGTCAGATTAATGTTTTTATGGTATTTTGGTGCTATCTCTCCTTCTTTGGTTACAGGCCACCAGTTTTGCGGGCCGAATTTAGCGTATAATCCGTGGTACACATCTAATATTTTGTTCATAAGTATAAAGTTTAAGAAGATATCATATATAAATCCTATTCTTAATAAATAATAAACTTTTTGCCTCAGGCTGAAAGTTTCCAATCCAAATCTTTTATTGATCCATCCCTGCTAATCTTTCTGAAAAATGTTTGCTCGTATTTCTTTTCCTTTATTAATGCCCACAGAAGCACCTCTTGCTCTGCCTTATTGGGTTTTCTCAGCCCTGACTTACCCTTTAATTTAGGATCCACAACTAAAACTCTAGATAAGATACGCTTATAATAATCTACTGTGAGGTTAGTTGGTATGCCGAATGGACTCATTTCAGCAACTGATTTGTTTGGCTTGTGTTGCCGGTGAAGCTCATCCATCATAAGCCTATAATAAGCAGCTATTTCTGGAGCAAAAATATTCACTACATATGAATCTTCTTTATCATCATAGTAATTAAACCTAAATGCCAAACTTTTTGCAAGAAAATGTATATCGGTCAGAAATCCATTCGCAACTACATAACTATGCGGATCATTGGAATCAATAACCACAGAGTTCATTCTGAACCTATACCTGGGTTGTTTATAACTTCTTGAAGGAACACTAACAGATACTGTTGCACCATCTTTCGAAGCACGTTTCGAATCAAGGTATACCTTTTCAATTATAATATCATTACTGGTCTGGGTTCCGTAAGACAAGATGCGCAAAGCCTCACAAAGCTCTACCAATCTTACCCTCCTCTCTCTTTGGTCCTTTCTATAACCTTGAATTGGTCTGAAACTGTAGCCAGAATGGTACATTGAGGCAACTGCATCAAATGCCTCTCTTCTTAATATCCATGGGAGTATATGGCTTTCTACAGCCTCGTCAATAGATCTTGGAGTTTTTACTTGCACAAAAGAACCATGCTTCAGAAATTTTTTAGGGTTAGGGTACTGCCTAGGTATTAATGGTACAGAATGGATTGGTATAACCAAATATTGATTATCTTGGAGGCTCAAGATCCTATTAGCTAACTCGTCTTTCTTTGCAGCATAGGTTGGTTCTTTGTGTCTTACGATGTAGGCTGCAGACGGTTCTGCAAAGTAATCTTTTTTTGCCATAACCTCTTGTAATTGTTCTCTTATTTTAAAGCTATTGTTTCATTTGAATATTTGTCACTTCTGTTAAGTAGCATAAAACGAAACATTTAAAAAGTATAAAAAAAGCTTATCTTGTATGGTATCTGCAGAGGAAAAAGACAGAATGACTGGGTTTGTAGCAGAAAGACTAGAAGATTCACGCTTATACAATCTATTAGAGAGAAACGGCTCTCATGTTCTTTTATGTCAAAAGCCTGACATTGTTGAACATCCTAATACCGTCTATATTGCCGCTCATAATGATTGCAGGGAAACTATTGATGATCTTGTCAGCAAACAAAATGAGAATGCTTCTAAGGATATTTACACTGCTCATATATTCTATAAAGACGGCAAAATCTCTATGGTTAGGCTTGGCAGAAGAAGTCACATCAAGGGAAATAACAGAAGCCTTAAGCAGTACCCACAAGAACAAAAAAATGCTATGGTTCACTTGAGAGGGATTGAGAAGGCAGTATTAGAACTGGGATACCCGGAGCTAATTTATTACCAACCGGAAACCGAAAGACTCCCAGAGTCATTGAGAATCTACTTAATGACGAATGTAACTTTGGATTATTCACATATAAGGCGAGGAGATCATGGATATGGTTTTGCCCAAGACACAGTCTCAAAAGATTATAAGTTGCCTGAAGAAAGGCAGATGATTACAATAGAACCAGCGCATTTAATACTTGGAACCTCGCCTCAAAAACGTGCAATAATAAGAAGGTCGGAATAAGTATAAGCTTTATTCAAGAAATCAGCACAGCATTAACAACACCATTTTGTCCCGGCCTTGAGGTTATTTTTGCTTTGCCAAGCTCTGTGTCAATTACAGAGCCCTTTGTCATTATGTTTCTTCTTATGAAGTGCCTGTTGGCAGGATTGTCTGTTATTGTTTTGATTTTGACCTGCTTGAATGACTTTGATTTTGGGTCAAACAAATTCGCAGTATCGGCGCTTAGCAATCTTAACTTTCTGTTAGCGCCCATTGTTCTTATGACTTGCTTTCTTTTCTTGCCAAGCTTTGTGAAAGAAGGCTCTCTGCCAAGCTCATATTGTCTTTTCTTCCTATAGGCTATATACCTTCCTCCTGTCTCCTTTCTTTTTGGCCTTGCCTGTGATAATGCCATGAGAAAAGGGAATTTTTAACGATTTATATAGGTTTCTCTTCCGAGAGACTGTTACCTTAACCCCATAATAAAAAAATCTCCAGAATAGATGGGACATTCTTCAAAAATGTCAATTTTGCAATCCTCATCAGACAAACTTTGCCAATAGCAACTTACTATGCTCACAAGGTTTCTGCCTTAGCAACAAGCTTCTCTTAGATTCTTGCGGTACAAAAACATCTCAACAAAATAATTTGCACTTTGCAAATTGTTAAAATTGTAATGATGCCTTGCATAGTAGCTATCAATTTGAGCATTAAGACTTTCAGCTGAATTATTTGTTATCCAATAAAGCTCTTTGTTTATCATTACAAACCTGCCTTTAATTCCCGCAACTATACTCACGCACTTCCTCCCAAAAATATTTTTGATTGGTTTGTTATAAGACTTTAAGCCGTCATGCACAACTGCATGAACTCTGCCCTATTATCCTTTCCTTTGCTCGTCTAAAAAGTTCCTTTGCAGAGGCAGAATCACGTTCCATAGTTATGATGCTCGCAAGAACATCTCCCAAATGGTCTTTTACACTCCACCAGTAAGCTTGCACATCTTTTATCCAGATATATTTTTCATCAGTAAACAATATGACTGTTTCTTTCTTCTTGTACTTTACTTTCTTTTTTGGCAATTTTTCAGGGAATTTTTTGCTCCACTCACAAATAGATTTGTGAGAAGCCTTCATTCGAAATACATGGTAGAGTATTGCTCTTGCGTCTCTTGATGAGACAAAACAATAAAGAACAACCGCTAACTTTATAATTATCCACATAAATCTATGCCTATAGGGTTTGTCGAAAAGCTCCTTTTTTAGGTGACCACCCCATGCGCCTGTCTTATTTGTGAGATTGTTATTTTGTGGATAACTTTACAAGAACAAGAATATTAAGGTAACGGTTCCCTCTTCCGATAATTATTTATTGAAGTAAAATAAATTGTTTTTATGGAATTTTTTGAAATAATTGTAGTAATTGCATCACTGATTGTAATACTTTTTATTGGATATTTAATTGGCAAATACATTACCCTAAAACATTTTGATGATAAAATACCAAAAGAAAGGGAAGATGCAATAAAGCAATCAAGAGCAGTCTTAAGCGGGCAATTTAGTGAGCAAATTGCGCCTTATCTTCCAGATTTTCCATTTAATCCGACAGAAGCAAGGTTTATGGGCAAACCAATAGACTTTGTTGTATTCAAGGGCATGGATGAAAAGAAGATTGAGGAAATCGTGTTCGTTGAAGTGAAAAGCGGACAAAGCCAATTGTCAAAAATTGAAAAATCACTAAAATCAGCAGTAGAAAATAAAAATGTTTCTTGGCATGAATACAAAGTGCCTGATGAAATGACTAAGACAAAATGAATGTGTAAATATTGGGAATAGATCTTTTATCATGCTTCTTGATTTAGAAGAAATTCCAAATCAGCTAACTTAACAGGGTCTCCCATTCTAAAGTATCCGCCAAGTCTGTATGTTCCCATAGGCAAATAAAATATACCTTCAGGAATTATTATTAATTCTTTAAATGCATACCCTCCACTGCTCTCATTTTCTCTTTCTAATCTATCTATTAATGGTTTAAGTAGTGGATTAGGATTATTTGCATCTGTTAGCACTTGTAATGATTCATGTTGCCCAAATAATATTTCTAATTCGTCCCCATATTCTTCGATACACCTCTTACCCTCTATTGTTAAAGGCCCATATGGTACTACTTTTACAGGTATTTTACTTAATTCCTTTAATGTAATTATATTCGCCATTTTCAAATGGAAATATTTATAAATATTTAAACATATTGTTTAAAAATCAACATTTTTTGTTAAAATTGTTTAAAAATGGAAGAGACTAATACAGCACAAATAGTGAGAGAAGAACTAGACAAAGATATTTTTCTACAAAATTCTTTAGTTAAGGGCTTAATCAATAATTCAGCATTAGCTAGATTATTATTGCCCATGATAAAAATAAAAAACCCACAGGCAACGCTTGAATCTGTAATGGTTAGTATCTCGAGATATGGCAGTACTCTAAGTCAAATTAAGCTTGAGAAAGATTTAGTAAATCAAATTGCACATTCACAAATTTCAATGAAGAATGACATAATACATGTAACATTCCACAGAAACAACGTAATAGTCAGTGAAATAAACGAAATTTCCAAAAAAATAAGATGGGATTTGGACGAGATATTGTTTATCAATCAGGGAAGCGGCGAAATCACTGTAGTTTTTGATAAAAAGAACAAGGCTTTGTTCAGGAAAATTTTACCCCATTCTGTTGAAGTAAGAGGAGACTCTGCAATACTGAGCATAAGGGAAGCCAAAATAAAAGGACAAGCCCCTAGTATTGAAGTTCCTGGCTTATATGCTTATTTCATTAATCAGATTTCAAAAAATGGCATCAATATATTAGATGTAGTTTCCACTAAAAGCCAAATAACTTTTGTTATAAAAGAAACTGATTTAATTAAAACATATGATGTCATTACTGATAGCATAAAGCACTTTAGAAAAAATCAATAGGAAAACATTTATAAACAACTCTCTTATTCTTGGAAGCATCAAATTTAAGGGTGTTTTTATTTTATGGAGCAAGCAAGACCATTGGATGCCTTAAACAAGGCAAGAGACAAAAGAATACTTGTCGAATTGAAGAATAACAAGCAGTACATTGGCAAGCTCAAGTCATTTGACATACACATCAATATTGTTCTTGAGGATGTTGAGGAAAGAGCAAATGGAGAAGTTACAAGGAAGCTTGGAACTATTTTTATCAGAGGCGACACAATAACAGTTATATCCACAGATTAGATTTCTAAAGTGGTTTAAATGAAAGGCACACCTTCAATGGGCAGGAAGTCCGGCAAGAAGAATATGATACATTGCCGGCGCTGCGGCAAACGGACATTTAATTTTGGCAAAAGCAAATGTAGTTCTTGTGGCTTTGGCAAAAGCAAAAGAATGAGAAAGTATAAATGGCAGAAAAAGATAAAATAAATTTGAGTTCTTAATTAGTTCAAATAAAGCATTAACGGAAAAATAAAATCAATAAAAAACACTTTTAAAAAATTCAAAAACCAACAACGACTTTTGGCAGCAAAGGTATCAAAAACCAAAGGTTTTTTGGACTCCCGAAAATGCTTTGCATTTTCGATAGTGAAGAAAGTGAACCGTTGTTGATTTTTATAGTGAATAACTAGGCGAAGCCGAGAGATGCGTGGGGGATGCGAGCACGCTCGCATTCAACTGTGTGGCAAGACAGCGAGGCTGAGCACTAGATTTGCCGAAGCGGATTGAAATAATTTAAATTATCTCAAACTTTTAGGAATATTTTTAAATTAGGCTCTTTTTTAACTTTGTTATGCGGAGGTATACTCACTTTGTTCGTGACCTCCGCTCACAAAGTTCGCGGAGGTGCCGGAGCGGCCAAACGGGATAGAAGCGTTTGCTGTCCAAGCTTAGGCGAGGCATTGCAGTGGTGTTACGAGCAGTTGCAAGCGAGCATGCTTGCCGCATGCAGCTCAACGCTATGACTTGAAGACACCTATTGGCTTAGTGCCTACGCAGGTTCGAAATGTCGAGTTTACGAGACTCGCAAACCGAAAATCCTGTCCTCCGCATTTGTTTTTCTAATCATATATACTTTTACAAGAGCAAGCTTTAAATATAGGCTTGTCTTTGAATAATCAAAATGAAATACAGGGTAGTTGTTGAGGAAGATGAGGATGGAATATTTGTGGCAGAATGCCCTTCCTTGCCAGGATGCATTTCTCAGGGAAAATCCAGAAAAGAAGCTTTAAATAATGTTAAAGATGCAATTAAAGGTTATTTAGAAAGTCTTAAAAAACATAATGAGCCTATACCTCCTTCTGTGTACGAGGAAATGGTGGAAATATAAATGCCAAAATTGCCAGTAATTTCTGGTATTAAAGTTGTCAAAGCTTTATCCAAAATTGGTTATGAAATTGATCATCAAACTGGAAGCCATATGATTTTACGACATAAAGAAGAGCCGCATAGAAGACTTACAGTACCCAATCATGATGAAATTGCTAAAGGCACACTTCTAGCAATAATCAAACAAAGTGGTTTGACTAGAGACGAATTTATGGATTTACTGAAATAAATTAAAAATCTCTACATTCAACTACTATCCTATAAGCATGTCCTCCGCATTATTTAAATATAAGTTAGGCATACTCTTTTCTATGGGAAAAAAAGACAAACCAAAAAAAATAAGCGCAAAGAAAGAGCGCTACGCAAAATTCAGGAGGGAAAAGCCTTCTTCAATGACTCTAGCTATGCCTGATTTAACAGAAGAACAAGTGCAGCAGAGAAGGACGGACCAGCAGGGAATAGACAATTTCTGGCGCCATTACAGAAGACCTCCTCAAAGATTTATCAGTGAAAGAAAAGCAAAAAGCAAAAGATAGCAATGGGAAAAATTACCCTTCCAATTCTGCTGCTTCTGCTCACTTCATGTTCTGCAAATCATCCCTACAGCGTCAGAGCTGGAAATGAAGCTTTCATTGTTGGCAATAATTCAGAAATTGGGGTTTTGCTTACTCATGGTTTTGAGGCTTCTCCTAATGAAGTAAAAGAGCTTGCGCAATATTTGGCAGACAGGAACATTACAGTTTATGTTGTCAGGCTAAAAGGGCACGGAACTGATATAAAAGAACTTGATAATGCCAAATGGCAAGACTGGTATAAGGATTATGAATATGGATACAATGAATTGTCAAAGAAAGCAAAAAAGATTTTTGTTGCAGGCCATTCTTTGGGAGGAGCCCTTGCCTTGTACCTTGCAGAGCAGAAAGACACTGCAGGAGTTATTTCGCTTGCTTCACCAGTTGGCTTACAAGATAAGAGAGCAGGACATGCATGGCTCATCAAATACTTCAAAAAATATGAAGCAAGAAACACCACAGAAGAAGAAAAGAAATATCATTACGATAAATATTCTGCAGCAGGAGTTGAGCAGCTTGTCAAATTTATTGAAATATACAAACAAAATTTATCAAAAATAACAGAGCCGATTTTAATAATACAGCTAAGCAATGACACAAAAATTGATTCCAACAGTGCAAATTATATCTACAAAAATATCAAATCAAAAGATAAAAAGATTGTTATAATCAATGCAACAGGACATGGTTTATTTGATGGGGATTATAAAAAAAATATGTATGAAGAGATTTATAATTTTGTTAAAAGAGTATAAAATATTAATGAAATTAATACCCCAGTATACTAATTTCTATACGATAAAGCAAAAACTTTTTATATTGAATTAACCATAAAATTCATACGTGGGGGTGGATATATTGCAACTCTTTTCTGATAATGGGAAGTTAGATTACATTACTGTAGAGGGCAATATCTACACCCACAAACAAATTGAAACAAAAAATGGAATAATATTCATGCGAATGAAAAAAAGGCTTCTAAACCCTACCAACCAAAATTAATTCTTTCAGAGTTTAGTCTTTGACTTCTAATCACTTAATTTGACATAAAAACCGAAAATCTTAAATAGTAAAGAGTTTTACTAAAAATTACTATGGGAATCTCCAAAATAACAAGAAATTTTCAAATAACACTCCCAAAGGATGTTAGGGAACTCAAGGATTTTCGCGTAGGGGAAAAAGTGCTGTTTGTTGTTGAAGGAGACAGGGTAGACATTGTTAAGATAGACAAAAATATTGTAAAAGAGGCTGCAGGCTTGTGGGCAGGGATGAAAGAGACTGGCGTTGAATACGAGACAAGACTAAGGAAGGAATGGACTAAAAGGCAGTTAAAATGATGCTTATAGACACCAACATTTTTGTTGATCATCTTAGGAATTATGCTTCTGCTGTCCGCTTTATAGAGTCAATTGCTGGCAGCGAAAATGTGATTTTTTCCGCTATAACCGAAGCAGAACTGCTTGCAGGAAAAGCAAACGAAGATAATCACAAAAGGGAAAAATTACTCCATTTTTTACATCAATGGAGCAAAAAAATCATTGACAACCAAGTTTCAGTACTTGCAGGCGATATAAGCAGAAGGCATGGGCTTGCTATTCCAGATGCAATCATAGCTGCAACAGCGCTGCTAAATAATACAGAGCTTGTTACAAAAAACACAAAAGATTTTAGGAAAGTGCCTTCATTAAAGCTACATGTGCCATATTGAGAGAGAATGAAAAGTAAAAAATTATTGAGAATTTTAGT
>JAGVYA010000018.1 GCA_018303505.1 Candidatus Woesearchaeota archaeon | reverse complement strand
TCACCCCATTCCATGCCAATAACTGCAATGTTTGAAGGTCCAAATTGCTTTGCCATAAAAGTAGCAAAATGCAGTTTTTATTTAAAGGTTGTGGAGAAAAATAGTTAAGCTGAACTTAAAAAATTACAAAAAAGAAAAAAATGGGCTATGCCCCTCATCCTCATGGGAACCTTTCATTGAAAAGGTCAGCCCCATAGAGTCTATTTTTGCAGAACTTATTTCTGCTACTTTTTTGCAGAACTTATTTCTGCTACTACTACTACCATAACACTTTGTTTATAAACTTTTTGGTTATTTTTGGTATATTTTGGTTAATTGAAGAAGAATGTTACCATATATTAAAAATCTTCTTTAAATCAAAATCTCTAATTGGGTCCCTTAACAAAGTATGTCTTTCAATTGAATTAAGTTTAAAATCATCTATTTTCCTACTTGCACCTGCAACATAATCAGCCATTTTTAGTAAATGTTCTATTTTTCTTATATTAGCGCTAGGTTTGATTTTAAATTTGTCCCTTTTTGCTAATTTTATCATCGTTCTAAACACTTCCCAAATATCAATAGACGACTCATGACAAGCAATAACATTATACAACTCTTTATCTACAGATATTTGTTGAATCGAATAGTAGTATAAAATCCCTAGTACCTTTTCATAAAATCTATAAAAATTATTTTTATACCGATGAGATTGATTAATCTCTTTGAATAACTCATTTATTCGCTTTTCATGAACTTCCCATTGAAAATCTTTAAAGTGATAGCAAACCATTCTCAATCTTTTTTGATCAAAAAAATTTAATATTTTAAATAATGTATCTGGATCTACATGTGTAGATTTCTTATTATAACTCTTCAGATATGGAAATTGCTGATAAAATTCATTCAAAAAATAAGGTTTATAATTATCATTAAATAAAACTAAACCTATATACACCTCTTCAGGAGGTAATCCTGACATATCTATAACAATTTGCCACACTTCATTTGATATAATTGGTATATAAACATTTATAATATTTTCATAGAAAGGCTAAAGTTATTAACACTACCTTAACAACAAATAAAACAATCTTGAGTACCTCCCATTTTTTATTTTTTCTATGATATGGCGCAACTCAAATATAAGATTGCAACAATTGGCTCTCATTCTGGATTGCAGATATTCAAAGGAGCGCATGATGAAGGCTTTAAAACCATTGCTGTCTGCAAAAAGGGCTCTGAAAGGCCCTATAAGATGTTTAATGCTGCAGATGAGATTATAAGCATCAATTCTTACAAAGACTTTCCAAAAATACAAAATGAGCTTATTAAAAAGAATGCCATAGTAATACCACATGGCTCTTTTGTGACTTACATGGGTTATGAAGAGGTTGAAAAACTGAAAGTCTTGTATTATGGCAACAAAAAAATCCTAAAATGGGAATCTGACAGGTATTTGGAAAGGCAGTGGCTCAAGAATTCCGGATTTAAAGTGCCTTTATTGTTCAAAAGCCCAAAAGACATAAACAGGCTTGTTATTGTAAAGTTTATGGGTGCAGAAGGCGGCAAGGGCTATTTCCTGGCAAAAAATGAAAAAGACTTTAATAAAAAGATAAAGCCGTATAAGTTAAGAAAATATGTTATACAGGAGTATATTATTGGAGTTCCTTTGTTCATTCATTATTTTTATTCTTCCTTGACAAATGAAATTGAAATAATGGGATGTGATATAAGGTATGAAAGCAATGTTGATTCTCTTGGAAGGATATCGGCAAGGGACCAGATAGTTTTGCCAAAAATTGACCCAAGCTATGTGATTGTAGGCAACATACCTGTTGTTGTCAGAGAATCATTTTTGCCTAGGTTGATTGAAATGGGTGAATCAGTTGTTGAGGCTTCAAAAAAATTAGCCCCCCCTGGCTTGTTTGGGCCTTTCTGCCTGGAAACAATTTTGACTCCAGAAGAAGAAATCTTTGTTTTTGAAATTTCAGCAAGGATAGTTGCAGGCACAAATCCATTTATTGAAGGCTCTCCTTATACATGGCTGAAGTACAAAGAGCCGATGTCAACAGGAAGGAGAATTGCTCGCGAAATTAAAATGGCAATTAAGACAAATCAATTGAAAAAGGTATTAGGTTAAAATATATGGCGAGGCTTGAGCAGTGAGTTGGTGAGCAAGTCTCTCGCGAGCCTCGCATTCGACTGGCAGAAAGCGAAAGCCGAGCTGTAAAATATGCCGAAGGCAGATTGAAAATTTAAATAAATATAATTTAACTAAAATCAAAAAATGATAACCCAAAAACAAATCTCAAAAATACTGGAAACATATGATAAGAATAGCATAACTATAGGTGTGCTAGGTGGCCATTCTGCTTTGGATGTTTGCAGAGGCGCCCATTCCCATGGATTCAAAACAATAGTTGTAGCTCAAAAAGGAAGGGAAAAAACATATGCAAAATATTACAAGAGAAGGGAAGGCATTGGCTTTGTTGATGATGTTATTGTTGTCAATAAATTTTCCGATATAACCAAAAAAGAAATTCAAAAAGAGTTAAGGAAAAGAAACACAATTTTTGTTCATAATAGGTATTTCTGGGTTTATTTTAATTTCAAGGATATTGAAAACAAATTTTTGGTTCCAATCTATGGCACAAGGGATATGGTAAAACTGGAAGAAAGGGATGTGCCAAAAAACCAATATTATTTGTTAGAGAAGGCTGGAATAAGAACACCAAAAATATTCAAATACCCAAAGAAAATTGACGGATTAGCCATAGTTAAAGTTGCAGAAGCAAAACGTGGCTATGAAAGAGCTTTCTTTTTATGTTCTAGTTATAAAGATTACAAAGAAAAATCAAATGAATTAATTAATAAAAAAATAATAAAAAAAACAGGCTTAAACAAGGCAGTTATTGAAGAATATGTTATTGGCGCCCATGTTAATTTCAATTTTTTCTATAGCCCATTGAATAATGAGCTGGAGCTGATGGGCACAGACACGCGAAGGCAAACAAACTTGGATGGAATTTTAAGATTGCCTGCAACAGAGCAATTGGAAGTTTTAAAACACATAAAGCCAAAATTAATTGAAACAGGGCATTATGCAGTGACAATAAAGGAGTCATTACTGGAAAAAGCATTTGAGCTTGGAGAAAGATTTGTTGCAGTTGCAAAAAAATTTCATCCCGTTGGCATAATCGGGCCTTTTGCACTGCAAGGCGCTGTTGTTGCAGAAGAAGGCAGAGAAGATATTGTTATTTTTGATGTGAGTTTAAGAATCCCCGGTAGCCCAGGAACTTTGTTTACTCCATATTCAGGTTATTTGTACGGATATTCAATTTCATACGGTGAAAGAATAGGTTTGGAGATAAAGAAAGCACTGGAAATGGGAAAACTTGATTTGATTTGCACTTAGATTAAAATGAAGCTTATAATAATTCAAACAATTGTGGCGTTATTATTAATTAATATTGTATTTGCTGTCAGTTCATCTGAAGAAAGCGGTTCTTCTGCCGTTGGTGTATCACAGCCAATCAAGGGGCGTGTGCCTCCAGATTTGTCTAATTTTCCTGATATGTTCATAAAGAATGGAGTTTTCGATGCCGTAATAGTTGTGGGAGACAAAGCTCCTGCAAGTGATGTGATAGCACAAAGCAATCTTGTCCAGTTTTTTGTTGGGTACACTGGCAAATCCCTAGTTGGCTCTACAAAACTGTCAAGTGAAATAGAATCATTAAACCAAAACATAATATCGATAGGCAGCGCTTGCCATAATAATGTCTCATGGGAAATAATGGTGCAACCCAAGCAATGTGATAGATGGCTGGAGCCTGGCAAGGCAATGATACTATTGTATGGCTACAAGGATTATGTTTATATGGTAATTGCAGGGTATAGCGATAAAGGTACGAGAGATGCTGTAGATGTTTTAATTAATTATGACAAACGCAAGCTGGGAGGGAGCAATATGCTAGTAGATGTGGACGAGCCAAAGCCAGAGATTAACAATTCACGCACAGAAGAGAAAACCGTAGAAGATAACATCACTATTGACTTTGAGAAGGAAAAAGAAAAAATAATTTCAGAACTTAATGAAAGGATTTCAAAAAGCTCACAAGATTCCAACAAAAAAGTTATTAGTCCTGCAATCAGTTCCCAAATAAATAAAACAAAAGGAAAAATAACTAGCGAGCAAAAACAAGCAATTAAAGTAGAACAAAAAGGAGAAACAAGCATAATAAAAAGAATAATTAATTGGTTTATTTTGTTATTTAAATAAAATGATATTAGTACTTAACTTCGGAGGCCAATATTCGCATCTTATTGCAAGGAGAGTGCGCGAGTTTGGTGTTTATTCAGAAATATTGCCGTGCGATGTTTCTTTAAAAGAGATTGGAAAACTAAAGCCAGACGGAATAATACTTTCAGGAGGGCCTGCAGGCGTTTACGAGCATAATGCCCCAACAATGGACAGGAAGATTCTTGATTTGGGAATTCCAATATTCGGCATTTGCTATGGCTTGCAATTAATGGCAAAATTTGTTGGCGGAGAAGTTTTAGCTGGAAAACTAAAAGAATTTGGGAAAAAAATATTGTATGTTAAAAAGAATGGAAAATTGTTGAAAGGATTGTCAAGAAAAGAGCAAGTTTGGATGAGCCATGGTGATTTAGTAACAAAACTGCCAAAGGATTTCGAAATTTTAGCTTCAACAGATTCCTGCCCAATTGCAGCATTCGAAAACAATTCAAAAAAACTTTATGGAATTCAATTTCATGCAGAGGTTGTCCATACACCAAAAGGAAGCCAGATTCTGAAAAATTTTATTTTTGACATTTGCAAAGCAAAGAAATACTGGCATATGAAAAACCTTTCAAAAAAACTAATAAAGGAAATAAAAAAAGAAGTTGGAAAAAACTCTGTCATAATGGGAGTTTCCGGAGGAGTGGACAGCACAGTTGCTGCGACTTTAATGCATAAGGCAATTGGCAATCGGCTTTATTGCGTTTTTGTAGACCATGGATTGATAAGAAAAAATGAGGCAGAAGAAGTAAAAAATTTCTTTGAGAAAAAGCTTAAGTTCAAGCACTTTTACTTTGTTGACGCTTCCATACTATTTCTTGAAAAACTAAAAGGAGTAACAGACCCCGAGGAAAAAAGAAAAATAATAGGGCATACTTTTATTGAAGTTTTTGAAAGCAAAGTAATTGAATTGGAAAAAAAGCACCCAACGATAAAATTTCTTGGACAAGGAACTATTTATCCTGACAGGATTGAAAGCGCCCAGCCAACAAAATACGCTTCTAAAATAAAAAGCCATCATAACATCACTCTGCCAGATAAAATGAAGCTTAAAGTTATTGAGCCATTGAAGGAATTTTATAAGGATGAAGTAAGAAAACTCGGCAAGGAATTGAAAATTCCTGCTGAAATCCTAAACAGGCATCCATTTCCAGGGCCAGGATTGGCAATAAGAATCTTGGGAGAAGTAACTGAAGAAAGATTAAAAATTTTGAGAGAGGCAGATTATATTTTTATTGAAGAATTGAAAAAATCAGGCTATTACGACATGACATGGCAGGCATTTGCAGCTTTATTGCCGGTTAAAGCAGTTGGCGTAATGGGTGACGCAAGGACTTATGAATATATCATCTCTTTAAGGGCAGTCACAAGCATCGATGCAATGACAGCAGACTGGGCAAAGCTGCCAAATGAATTGCTGGAAAAGATTTCTACTAGAATAATAAACGAAGTAAGGGGAGTTAACAGGTTAGTCTATGATATTTCTCAAAAACCTCCAGCAACGATTGAGTATGAGTGAATAGCATAGTATTTTAAAGCAATCAGCTATACACTTGTGATGAAAAAGACAAAAAAGCCGGCAAGGCTGTACAAAATAATTGGATTTTGCAGATCGTGTAAGGAAAGATTTGTTGTGGATATGGAGCAAAGGTATGCTTCAAGAAACTATTGCAAAGCCTGTACAAGCAAATTTAAGCAAGGGGGGAACTAAAATGGTTGAAGGAACTGTAAAATTTTTTAACAGCATGAAGCATTTTGGCTTTATTGCAGGAGATGATGGCAAAGAATATTTTGTTCATGCAAGCGGTTTAAAGGAAGGCACATCAATAACAGAAGGGGACAAAGTTTCATTTAAAGTTGTAGAGGGTGACAGAGGTCCAAAAGCAGAAGAGGTTGAGAAATTATAATTTTTTATTAACAATCAAAACAGGTCCTTTTTTTCTTTCAATTATCACTTCTTCTCCTTTCTCAATTTTTTTATTTGAGCTTGCTTGCCAGGTTTCGCCTTTGTATTCTACATAACCAGTTTTTTTAGGAGTGATTTTTTCAGTAACAATAGCAGTATCACCAATCATTTCTCCAATTACAGGTCTTTTTTTCCTTATCTTCATAACTTTATATAAAGCAAATAAAAGGAAAATACCAAATATAATTGAAGGTACAACAACAGTTGCAATCATTGTCTTTTGGAATTCTTTAGAAATAAAATACCTTGGAAAACTTGTAGGCACTAAAAGTATGCTGCCTATAATTGTTGCAATAATTCCAGCAATTCCTAAAGCGCCAAATCCAGGCACTTTAATTTCTAATAAAAGCAAGATTATCCCAAATAATAATAAAAATATTGCAATAATATTAATATTAAAGCCTAACCCTAATAAACCTAATGAAATCAAAACAACTCCTGCAATTTCGCTTCCAAAACCAGGACTTGCAAATCCAAATACAAGAGCATAAATCCCAAGTATAAGAAAAATTGAAGCCAGCATAGGGTTTGTTATTAAATTTAAAAATTGTATTCTTAGAGAAGGCTTATATTTAATAACTACTGCATTTTTTGTGTTGAGAGTTTTTTTAATAGAGTTTAAATATGCACCATTTGTTTGATTTAGCAAATCTTCAATATTTGGAGAAATAAATTCTATAACTTTCATTTGCTTGGCTTGCTCTGGATTTAAATTAAGATTTTCCTTGATAAAAGCAACAGCAGCAGTTTCATTTCTTCTATGCAGTCTTGCTTTTTCAGCAACTAGTGCTGTTAGTGCATTGATAATCTTAGACTCATTTATAGGTGCAAAACCTTGACTAGATAATGCAGCAGGCTGTGCAGAACCAATTACAGTATTTGGAGACATGGCAGCAACATGGGAGCTTACTAAAATTATTGTTCCAGCAGACCATGCAGTAGCTCCTTTTGGGTGCACATAACTTATTACAGGAATCTCTGTTCTGTCAATCAATTTTACAATTTCAAGAGTTTCAGTTAAGCCTCCTCCTGGAGTGTCAATAAGCACAAGCAATGCTTCTGCATCAAGCTCTTCAGCCTTTTCCAAGCCTGATTTAAACAGCTCCAGAGTTCCAGTTGTTATGGGACCATTTATTTCAATGGACAAAATTTTTTTAGCCTCGACTAATTGAGGGAGCAACAACAAAAACGTTAAAAGAAAAATTATTCGTCGCATGATGGAATTATAAAGTTTTATCTTAATAAATTTTTTTATTCAACAAAAAACTCTTCTCCTTCTTCTGCTTGGACTTTTCTTGGCTTTACTGCTTGTTTTTTCTCTTCTTTTATTCCAGACATTTGCACAGCTCTTGTAAATCCTGCTATGCTGCCAAATGCATTGCTTGGAACAACTATCAAATTCTTTTCTCTTGCAATCTCTGTTAAGGTTTGTAATTCTCTTAGCTTTAATGCCATCGGAACTTTTTGGTAGTATGCAGCAGCTTCTGTCATTTTTTTGGAAGCTTCTAATTCGCCTCCTGCCATTATGATTCTTGACCTTCTTTCTCGTTCTGCTTCTGCTTGCTTGGCTATTGCTCTCATCATTTCTTCAGGCAAACTAACATCCTTTATTGTTACTGCAATCACCTTTATTCCCCAAGGGTCAGTTGCTGTGTCTAAAATTTTTTGAATTCTTTTATTAAGCTCATCTCTTTGAGAAAGCACATAGTCCAAATCAACTTGGCCTAGAATGTCTCTTAGCGTCGTTTGTGCCAAAAGCCTTGTGGCGTCCTCGTAGTCCTCTACTTGCACAATTGCTTTCTGCGGGTCAGAAACTCTATAATAAACAACTGCATCAACATCAACAGTAACATTGTCTTTTGTTATTAATCTTTGCTTTGAGACATCAATTACTGTAGTTCTTAAATCCACTTTTATCATAGAGTCGATTAACGGAATGAGAAAAAATATGCCAGGGCCCTTTATGCCAAGTAGCCTCCCTAATCTAAATATAACAGCTCTTTCATATTCTCTTATTATCTTAATAGAAGAAGATATAATTATTACAACTACAAAAATACCAATAAATAACGGGATATTGTATAATAATGCCATTTATACCACCCAATTTGGCATTAATTTATTATATTTAAATATATTGTGGTTTATTTAATAAGAATTCAACACGCATAAGTCCTGTCCTTAACACCTTTCTTGAAATTTTCCCATGCTTTCATGTATAGCTTTTTGCCATGTGGTGTTGGATATTCTCCTGTAATGCATGCCATGCATAAGTCCTTTGCAGGCTTGCTAATGCTTCTTACTAATCCTTGTATGGTTTGGTATTTTACAGAATCAGCTCCTAAGTCTTTTGCAATTTGGGCAACAACTTCTTTTGAAATTTCACCCTTTTTTGGCTCTTTCTCATATTTTGGAATCAATAATTCAGAAACAGTTGACATATCAATGCCATAAAAGCAGGGTCCTCTTATCGGCGGACAAGAAACTCTGACATGAACTTCTTTTGCGCCGCCTACGCTCTTTATGTATCTGATGAGTTGCTTTGTTGTTGAGCCTCTGACAATGCTGTCGTCTACTAAAATTACTTTCTTGTCTTTTAATATTTCTTTTAATGCAGTATACTTGTTCTGTACCCTGTCTTCTCTTGATGAACCCTCAATAAATGTTCTTCCAACAAACCTGTTTCTTATCAATCCTTCAGCAGAAGGCACCTTTAACTCATAAGCCATTGCATCCCCTGCTGCTTTTGCAGTATCAGGCACTGGAACAACAACATGCTCTTCATTTATTTTTTCAGTTTCCTGCTTTGCAAGCTCTTTTCCAAGATTTGTCCTTGTTATGTAAACAGATTGATTGTCCAAAACAGAACTAACGTTTGCAAAGTAAACCCATTCAAACATGCAATGCGCTTTTCTTGGGCTTTCAGCGTATTTCTTGACTTCAACATGCCCATTTTTCACATAAATCAAGTGCCCTGGCTCTAAATGCTTGTAATCAGTCACGCCGCAATTAATCAATGCATTGCTTTCAGAAGCAGCAAGAAACATGTCATCTTTCCATCCATAAACAATTGGCCTGAAGCCATAAGGGTCGCGAAGAATTATCATTTCGCCAAAGGCGTTAATAAAAGCGATGTTGAAGCAGCCATCAATTTTTTGCGCCAGTCTTGTGAAAACTTTAACTAAGTTAGGTTTTTTTGAGCCTCTTAGCTCTCTTGAGATGTAATGCATCAGAATCTCTGTATCTGTGTTGTAAATTATATGGTAATCGGCTTTTTCCATCAAATGCTGCTTAAGCTCCTGGTAATTTGCAAGATTGCCATTCCAGCAGAATGAAAACCATTTCCATTTTCTTCCATGATGCCTTTCAAAAGGCTGGGCCAAGCTTCTTTCTTCGCTTCCGGATGTTGCATATCTTACATGGCCTATGCCTTTGTTTCCAGAATATCTTTTGAATAACTCCAAACTTTGCTGTTTGTCGCTTGTTCTGAAAACTTCGTTGACAGGCCCCAGGTCTTTGTATGTGTCAAGAATCTGCATTCGAGAAGGATTAAAGGTTGTTACGCCAGCGCTTAACTGGCCGCGATTTTGCTGGTTGAGAAGGAGCTTGTAGAGGTAGAATAACGCCCTGTTGGATGCGTCGCCGTTTTCCTTGATATAAACGGCAGCTATAGCGCAATTGTGATTTGCTTCCCCTTGCATTGACCTGAGCGAGCGAGA
>JAGVYA010000015.1 GCA_018303505.1 Candidatus Woesearchaeota archaeon | reverse complement strand
AGAAATGACAGATTGGTTGTGTCTTTGGAGCTGCCTGAGATTGAGAAAGAGATTAAGATAGATATAATTGAAAATATTAACGAGGAATTGGCTAAAAAGATAAGAGTTAAATTAATAGATGGAAGTTTCAAGGATTATAAAGAAGCTTTAAAGCCCTATATTTCCAGTTACAAATACCATGATGATTTCTTTAGATATGATATGCTTCCCCTCAGCTATTTTCTTAAGGCTGAGAAATTCCTTAAAATACCCAGAGATATGATTTATTTATGTATTGGAAGGGGTCCGGATTTAAGAAAAATGAAGGGTATTTTGGAGATAGATGAAGAATTTGCAAGGCTGATAGGATATTTCTTAAGTGAAGGATGCATTACAGAAGATAAAACATTAAGAATTAGGTTTACTTTCAATGAAAATGAGAAAGAATACACGAATGATTTAAAAGCTATAATAAATAAAAAAGGATTTGCGTATTCTGAATACTTTGATAAGAAAAGCCATTCCCACCATATTAAAATATCTTCAGAAATTCTTGGTATTGTTATGAGGGATGTCCTTAAATGCGGGACTAATTGCTATAATATGGCAGTTCCTCCCAAGTTGTTTTCAATGCCAAGAAAATTCAGAATAGAAATAATAAAGGGCATTTTGAGAGGAGATGGGGGGGTTAACTACAGCAATAAAAAGAGAAACTACAAAAAATTAAATAGAAATTATTTGCATAATAATAACACAGCGAGCGTAAATTATTTCACTTCAAGCGGAAAATTAAAACAGCAAGTTATGATTATGCTGCAAGACAATAGGCTAGTGCCTGGCAACGAGCTTAGAGAAGGCTTAATTAGGCTGCATGGAGCAAGAAATATAAACATCCTTCAAGATATATTCTTAGGGGGTAAGCAGGAAAAACTTAAGCAATACTTAGCCAATATCAAGAAAATTATCACTTATCCTAATGTTGAATTTCATGATACATTTGCTGCCTTAAAAATCAAGAGTATTGAAAAATTGCATGGAGATTATGTTTATTCTCTGGAAGTTGAGGAAACTGGAACTGTAGTAACCACAAATGGATTGGTTATGCATAATTGCATCAGCGTTGATCCATATTATCTGATAGAAAAGGCTAAGCAGCTTGGATTCAACCATGAATTCTTGATGCTTGCGAGAAAAATCAACGATAATATGCCTCACTACACAATTGAGCTTTTGGAAAATGAATTAAAAAAACTGAAAAAATCTGTTAAAGGAGCGAAAGTTGGAGTTCTAGGCTTAGCATACAAAGCCAATGTTGATGACATAAGGGAAAGTCCTGCATTTGAAGTCCTCAATATACTGAAAACAAAAGGCGCTGATGTTTTTGTTTTTGATCCTTATGTCAAAAAAGACAGCAATGTGAAAGACTTGGATGAACTGCTGCAGAAAAGTGATTACGTTATTTTAGTGACTGATCACAGTGAATTCAAAAACATGGATTTGACAAAGCTAAAAAAATACAAAATATTGGTTTTAATTGATGGCAGGAATTGCCTTGATAAAGAGAAAATAAAGCAGATGGGAATTCTATATCATGGAGTTGGGAGAAGCTAATAAATCTAAATTAGTCGTCAAACCAAAGAATAGAAAGTTTTAAATAAATATAAGATAATTCTGAGATTTTGGGGTTGGTGTAAAAATTATATAAGCACAACAGGAAATATAGTTTTTAATTGCTCAGCTACAGACGATCAAAAGTTGATTAATGTAACCTTTTACCACAATATTTCAGGGACATGGAAAGCTAATGAAACTAAGGCATTAACTGGAACTTCAGATTACAAAACTTTTACCTTAAACAATATTCCTGACAAAGCATATTTTATCTGGAATTGCTTGGCTTTTGATAATACTTCACAAAGTGATTGGGGAGATGCAAATTATACTATTAGGGTCAATATTTCAGAAACTGTGGCAAACATAACCATAACCTCTTTGCAGCCGAGCTATTCAAATGGCACACATTACATTTTTGAATTCGTAATTCTTAATAATGGCAGTACTACTCTAAATGATGTATCATGGCAATTTGATACTGATGACAGCAATAGAATCAACAGCACTTCAAATATAAGCTTGGCTTTAGGAGAAAGGGCATTTGTATATATTCAATATAATTTCTCAGACGAAGGCGCTTACAATGTAAAGGCTAATGCAACAGGAATAAGTTCTTCAACCACTATCTCATCTTCTTTAAGTTCTACTGTTGGTGTAGGAGATTTGGCAATAACAAGCTTTGATGATTTGAATATAGACATAAGCAAAGTAATATTTGAGATACAGGCGCAGAACAATTTGCTGGAAAATTTATCTAATCTTAATTGGTCTTTAACAACTGGAAATGGTAAGATAATAAACTCCACAAGCCAGTTTAGCTCAATAAAGTCAAATGAAACTGTATTCATATTTATACAATATGATTATGGAGCTAGCGGAACATTTAGTCCTGTAGCTACTATAACAAATGGCACCTATTCGGATTCCAAAACCATAACAATAGATGTAAAGCATATAGAAGCATTTAATCTAAGCGTAGTAAATGAGTCAGGCACAAAAAGAATATTTGAATTTATAATTAAAAATAATCTGAATACAAATCTCACAAATGTAAACTGGACTTTTGACACCAAAGACAGCAATGTAATAAATGCCACTTCAAACAGCATATTGCAGCCAAGCGAGCAGATGTTCGTTTATATAGATTACAACTTTACAGCGACTGGAACGTTTAATGTTAATGCTACTGCAAAGAACGGGACTTTAAGCGATTCTAAGAATTTGACAGTAGCGATAAATCAATAATTTTAGAGATTTTTGAACGTTTATAGTATCTACTCATAAAACAATTCTTCTTTGCCAATGTTTTCCTTGTACCAAGCATATACTCTCTTAATTCCTTCTTCCACGCCAATTTCTGGCTTCCAGCCAAGAGCCTTTAGTTTTTCAATGCTTGGAATTCTTTTCATTATTTCTCTTTCCTTTGTTCTTGTCTCTTTGCCAAATCCAACGATCTTCGGCTTTAGATTTTTTCCAGAGATTTTTATTATAAGTTCAGCAAGTTCTTTCATTGTAATTTGGTTAGTGTTCGCAATATTGAATGCTTCGCCTTTTGCCCCTTTTTTCCTTACAGCCTCTATGCCGCTTACAACATCTGCTATGTATGTAAAGCATCTCACTTGGCTACCGTCACCAAAAACTTGTGGAGGTTCATCATTTAGGACTTTTTGAATAAATATCGGCACAACCCACTCAAAGCCTTGCCCAGGACCATAGACATTAAACAATCTTACTGGATTTATGTCCATTCCATATTCTTTTAAGTAGCCATAAGCATACATTTCAGCTGTTAATTTAGAAACACCATAGATGCTTACAGGGCTTTTTGTACTTTCTTCCTTAATTGGTATTTCCCTTGGCTCGCCATAAACCTCTGAAGAGGAAGTGTAAACGATTTTTTTCACATTGGTGCCAAGAGCGCATCTAAAGACATTGACAGTTCCGTCTATATTGACGGCCAATGTGTTTAAAGGCTTTTTGTCAGAATTAACAACACCAAGCTCTGCAGCAAGGTGGTAAACCATATCGCAATCTCGCATCTCCCATCTTATATCTTCCAACACGGACTTTCTGACAAACTCAAGCTTTGGATGTGTAAATTTAATTTGCTTGATGTCAATAACCTTAACCTCATTTCCTTCATTTAACAAATGTCTAACTAAAGTATGTCCAATAAAACCATTTCCGCCAGTAACCATTATTTTCATAATTTGACTAAAAAACTATTGAATATTTATAAATTTATTGAGAAAACAACTTTTGCGATATCTTTATAAATTTATATCAATTACAAAGATTGATGGAGATAAAGGAAATAGGTGTAGTAGGTTCTGGTACAATGGGTTGTCAGATTGCAGAGCTATTCTTGAAGTATGGCTTTGATGTGACTTTATTTTCAAGAACCCAAGATGGAATAAAAAGTTGCCTTACCAGATTCAAGCAAAAAGAGCTTGCAGGAAAACTAAAGACAACCACAAATTTTGAAGATTTGAAAGGCAAAGATTTATTGATAGAAAGCGTAAAAGAAGATGCTACAATAAAACAGGAAATATTCGAGAAGCTCGATAAAATAGCAGAAAATAACACAATTATAGCATCAAATACCTCTTCAATTCCGTTAAATACTATAGCTAAGAACTGCGAAAATAAGCATAACATATTAGGTCTTCATTTTTCAAATCCTGTATTGTATATGAGAATGGTGGAAATTGTTAAGCCGGATTTCGTGTCAGAAGAAATTCTAAATAGGACTGTAGAACTTGTTAAAAAACTTGACAAGGAACCTATTATTGTTAAGGATGTTCCTGGATTTTTATTTAATAGGATAATGTTTATTATGTTAAATGAGGCTGCTAATGTCTTATATGAGAGAATCGCTACAAGAGACGAAATTGACAAGATAATGATGCTTGGAGCAGCTCATCCAATTGGCCCGTTAAAAATAATCGATCTTGTTGGAGTTGATGTAACAGTTGACATCCTTAAAAATCTGCAAAAGGGATTAGGTAATAAGTTTGCCCCATCACCTATATTATTACAAATGCTTAAAGAAAACAAATTAGGCAAAAAAACAAAGAAAGGATTTTATGAATATTGAAATGAGGTACTTAAAATATATTATAAAAGGTCTTAAGCCTAAAAATTTTTATTACATTTTCAATAGTGCATTAAAAGATTTTCTTAAAAAGCGCTATCCTATTTATGAAAATGAAATACATATAAAAGCAGCAATGGAATGGCTTAGCCTAGCACAAAAACAAAATAAAGACGAAGGCGTAAGTGCTTTTTATTCATTGTTTGAAGGATGGGCTCCTTCATATGTTGAAACAACAGGTTATATAATACCAACATTCTTTAACTATGCAGAATTTTCAAAAAAATATTTTTATAAAGAAGAGGCTATCCAAATGGCGGATTTTGAACTTAGAAACCAGCTTCCATCAGGGGCTTTTCCAGGTGATGGAAAAAAGAACGCTCCAATAGTATTTAACACTGGACAAGTAATTTTTGGGCTATGCAAGGCTTACGAAGAAACAAAAGACAACAAGTATAAAAAAGCAGCTGAGAAAGCTGCAGATTGGCTGCTCTCCGTCATGGACGAAGATGGGTGTTGGAGAAAGAATGAATATCTTAGCCATATTCATACCTACAACACAAGAACTGCATGGTCTCTTCTATATGCCCATAAAATAAGTGAAAATGCTGCTTATCAAGAAGCAGCGGAAAATAACATTGAGTGGGCTTTAACACAGCAGCTAGAAAATGGATGGCTGCAAAATAACGGATTCTATCCATATCAAGAGCCCTTAGTCCATACAATAGCATATTCCATTAGAGGAATTTTAGAGGCGGCAATTTACTTAAGAAAAAAGAAGTATCTTGAGGCTGCAGTTAAAGCTGCAACTCCAATAATGCATGCTCAAAGAACTGATGGCTCGCTTCCAGGCAGCTTCAATAAAGAATGGAAAAGTAGTGTCAAATGGTCTTGCTTGACAGGAAACTCACAGATGTCAATAATCTGGCAAAAGCTATTTATAGCAACTAAAAATCAAAAATTTTTGGATGCTGCAAAAAAAAGCAATGCATACATGAAATCTGTTCAAATTCTAAATTCATCAAATGCTGGGGTAAAAGGTGGAATTCCAGGAGCCTTTCCTATATATGGATGGTACGCTCCTTTCTGCTTCCCAAATTGGGCAGCAAAATTTTTTGTAGATGCTTTATTACTTGAACTAAACCCACAGATGCATACAAAAATCATTTAACATGGTAAATAGTTATATTTTTCTCAACAAGCTTTTCCATCATTTCCACAAAATCTTTTGTATTTAGAACGCGAAGCTCTGTATTGCCAATTTTATAGATTTTCATAACATAATACCTCATACAATATTTTTCTAAAATATTTGGGTCACGATGCTTTCTTAAGCTTGGTAAATGCTTTCTAGCTTCTATGAGTCTCTTTTTTCCTTTATTAACAACTAAAACCTTGAATTTGTCTGTAAATACCTTTACAGGAAAATTAGTCTTGTCTTCTACAATGTGTAAAGGTGTGTTAGCCAGCTGATCTACGCCTATAAGGAAGATTTTTGCATTCCAATAGTATAGTTTTCCAAAAGGCCCGTTCATTGCAAATGGATTATCACAATTTTCATGGTTTTTAACAAATTCAGCAGCCCTTTTGCCAAAAGCACAATAGGAATGTGTAGGTGAAATACTCCTCTTTACTCCTTTTCTCTTTCTGAAAGTTTCTGGGATTGAGCCTGTATAAGTTGGGGTATTTCGGACATCAAAAATATACATCTTAAGCTTTCTGTTATACTTAAGAATAGAAAAAGCAGGCATAATAAGCAAACCATCTTTACCTATGATCTCCAAAAAAGCGTTAATGACATCGTCAGGCCCATTCTCCACATGACCAATTCTTCCAAGTGATGAATGCGCAACTACAATATCGCCTTTCCTTAAACCCGCTTGTCTCAAAATTTTCTTTATATCTTCCTTTGTAATTTTTTTACGCAAGATAAAGTTTTTAAAAAATCTTGCATTTTTGATTAATTTATAGATTTGAATCTGCACCCAGAAGGGAATATATTTCTTTGCCCTCTCCTTTAAAGTTTTAGCCTGTTTGCTTTTTTCCATTCTTCAAATAGTTAAAAATCAAATCTGCTGCTAATTCATGCCCTTTTGAATTCCAATGCCCGTCAATGTTGAAATAGAAGGTGTTGTTTGTGCTTTGCTGTCTGAAATAAGGCAGTGCATCAAAATACGAAATGCTGTTTTCCAGGGCAAATTTCTTTGCAAGCTTTTGGAATTTGTCGTACTCTACATTTTCTTTTGTCAAAGAATATTTTTCCATGAATTGCTTCAGCTTTTCATCATCAACTTGCTCTCGGTTTGGTATGATAAAGATGACTAATGGAATATTTTTGCTATCTGCCACTTTTTTTATTTCTTTTATTAATAAGAAAGTCTCTTCAATGGCTTCGTTGAATTCAGCAGAGTTTTCCTTCAAGAAAATATCTTCTCTTTTCAAAGTTCTTTTAGTTTCTGTGTTTACTTTTGCTCTTGTAAGTAATTTGTTTAAAAAACCGTCTTTAGCAGCGTCGCTTAAAATCACAGTTTGTGCCAATGAGCAAAGATGCGTGTACCTGCTGCAGAAAAGCAGAAATCTTTTTGGCAAAGATGCCTTGACTGGGATGTGCTCAACAATCTTTCCATTTTCTACTGTTACTAATGAATTTATCGCATTCTCTGAGATGTCTCTTATTGAGAAATCAAGAGTTATTAAGTCTGGGTCATATTTGAGACCTTCTGTCTTCAAATAGAAAAGCTCCTGTGCAGTGCCCCAGCCACCCACTGCTGTGTTAATTACCTCGTATCTTTTCTCGTTTTGCTTATTTTCATTCAATTTTTTCTCAACTAGATTTTCATAAGTTTGGTCAAGATTAACTTGCAAAGCCTGCGAAAAAGAAGAACCAAGAAGCAAAACTCTAAATGTATCTTTTGGCTTTTCATATTCATACTCATAATCACGCAATCCATTGGAATTAAACTTTATTAGGTTAGAGAATTCCTGCCTTCCAAACCTAACTTCAAAATCAGGGATGTGCTTATACATTAAAGTGCTGTCAAACATTGTATAGTTAAGATTTTGAGGAAAAAATATCCTTACAATTATTTCCAAGAAAACAAGCATAACAACAATTACTATAACTAGAATCATTAAATTTTTCAGGAAATATCCTAGTTTTTTTGATTTCATGTAGCTCTGGGCTATTTATTCTAATATAAATCTTTTCAATAACCTTTATAAATTTACATAATGTTCAGCTTGGTGATGTCTAAGAATAACGGTTTTTTGAAGAATCTTGCAGTATTAATAATTATTCTTTTCGTTTTTGTTATTATTCTGGAAGTCATCTTGAGAATTTCTTATCCTTTGTACGCAAACTACAATACAGAAATGTGGCGCTACTCTGTGCTTCTCAAGAGGGCCAGCAACAACCCAAATATTTCACATGAGCATATACCAAATAAGGAAGCTTTTCTTTACGGAGTCAATATAAAAATAAATTCTCAGGGCTTCAGAGACAAAGAATATTCCTTAGAAAAGCCAAAAGAAACTTACAGAATAATGGTCTTAGGCGATTCATTTACTCTTGGGTGGGGGGTTCCTATCGAAGATGTTTATTCCGAAGTTTTGGAAAAAAAGCTTAATGAGAACCGCAAAGGTGAGAAATTTGAAGTTATAAACACAGCTTTGGGCAACTACAACACTCAAATGGAATATGAGATGCTCAAGGAAAAAGTCCTGCAATTCAAGCCTGACATGATAATTGTTGGCTACTACCCCAATGATCCGGAGCTTACAAAAAAATTCAGCGAAAAAAGCTTGGCAACAATTTACAAAAGAAACAGCTACAATTATGCATTCTTCTGGGACAGAATTGTCAACATCAAGACAAAGTTTGCTGCAAGAAAAAGCAATAATGGTTACACAGGTTATGTGCATGAACTCTACAAGGAAGATTTTGAAGGCAGAAAGCTAATGGAAAGCTCTCTTAACGGCATTATTGATTTAGCGAAGAAAAACAACATAACAGTTGTAGTTATTGTGCTGCCTCAGTTTTTTGGTGATTTTAAGAATTATGAATTTACGGAAGTTTTCCAGACAGTTAACAGCATAACATCAAAAAGAGGAGTGCTTAGTATTGACATGGTCCAATACTTTAAGGGTTATGAAATAAAAGAGCTCATAATTTCATTTGAGGATGCCCACCCAAACAAACTGGGCCACAGAATAATAGCAGATGTGTTGTACGACACTTTAACAAGCAGGATTCCAGAAATAAAGAAAAACATTAAAGCCTAGATTAATTTCGACAGTTTTAAATAAACCCTTTCTCAACACCTAAAAAAATGGATGATCAAAGAGAAGGTTTCATGAAAAAATACGGAAAAATAGTGCTTATTATGGGAGGAATGGTTATGTTGCTTATACTGTTTATACTCTTCAGTGGAAAGGCTGTTTCGCCTGATTTGGTTTATTTTCCGACTTAGGTAGGTTTAAATGCTATTTAAAGAACTTCAAATACTTAAGGACACTTTAGAGCCTTACACCAGCATTGTTCTCGGGCCATACTTCAATACAGGATTATTATTAGTCTTTGGCTTGATTTTTGCTTTAATTCTTTACATTATTCCAAACAAATTCAAATTTGTACTTGCAGGCAGCATTTTGTTTGCTTTGCTATCGTCAACTTTGGCTAATTTTATAATATTTTTTGCAATTGTTCTTATTCTCTATTTTTGCTCTAATTATAATTTTAAATTCAGAGCTATCGTATTCTGGATTACTGAAGCGCTCATGCTGATTTCTAATATGATAATTTATCGCATATTTGGATATCATTCATCTTTTTACTCATTTGTAGCTTACTATACAATGTACAGGACCATACATTACTATGTTGATTTAAACCAAGGCTCAATGCAAAAATTAAAGTTGATTGATTACTTAGCCTACCTATTCTACTTTCCCTCCTTCAGCCATGGCCCTGTTGAAAGAGTTGAAAACTTGCATCCTGAGCAAGTAAAAAAGGAAAATGTGTTGGTTGGATTTAAGAGAATAGTTATAGGTATTGCAAAGTATGCTCTCTTAGTCTATGTTCTTTCAAGAGTAGAAGAAGTGCCATTCTCATTTTCGAACTTCTGGCAATGGCTTGTGCTTACAGCTTATGTTGGTGCAATTAAGCTTTATGTGCTATTGTCAGGGGATATTGATATTGTTATTGGGGTTTCTGCGCTTATGGGTTTTAAGGTGAGTGAAAATTTTCCAAAGTTTCCATACATGCAGCCGACTCTCACAAAGTTCTGGCAGAACTGGCAGGCCACTATTGTCAATTGGCTTAC
Organism: Candidatus Woesearchaeota archaeon; assembly: GCA_018303505.1. Lineage (GTDB taxonomy): Archaea > Nanobdellota > Nanobdellia > Woesearchaeales > GW2011-AR4. Next base: position 20,757 of record JAGVYA010000015.1, on the reverse strand, counting down.
TGCTTATGTTTATTTCCCATTATGCAGAAACAGGAAGCACGTATATGCAAAAACAATGATAATCATTATGATTATCGGATGGGCGCACTTGTTTTATTACTTTAAGGACTTTCCATCAATTGAATACATAATGTATTATACCTTATGGGGGGTTTTTCTAGGCGGAACTTTAGCACTTTCAAAGATATGGGGAAAGAAAAAAGCTGAATCAAAACAGATATGGCAGCAAAAATATCCGGCAATTGCAAAGATTATTTATTCAGAAAATTACTTGACAAAAGCAATGAGAATATTTATAACATTCAACATTATCGCAATAGGATGGCTCTCGCCACTTTACATTTTGCTTAAGCAATTAATATGATATTCAACATTGGCATTGACATAGAGGAAGTTTCTAGGTTCAAGAGAATAGACAAAAAGCTATTAGAGAAATTTCTGACTAAAGATGAGATAAAAAATCTAAAAAATAAAAATGCAGAACATATTGCTGGGTTGTTCTGCGCAAAGGAGGCTGTGATTAAAGCATGTAATCCTACAGAAGAGATTGATTTTACAAAAATCCAAATTCTTCATAATAAGGACAGTTCGCCATACGCCCTATTAAAATCCAAAAAAATCAAAGGAAAAGATTTAAAGATAAGCATTTCGCACTCGAAAAATTATGCAGTTGCAGCTGCAATTCTTGTAAGAAGGTGAGCAAAATTAATCCAAAAATAAAGGATATATGCGCAAGAGTGTTTAACTTGAAGTCTAATGAGATTTCTGATGATATGTCAAAAGAAAACACTCCAGAGTGGGACTCCTTAAACAATTTGACGCTTCTGACTGATATAGAGAAGGAACTCAAAGTTAAATTCAGCGCAAGGGATATAACAAATATTAAGTCGCTTAAAGACATAGAAATCATTTTAAAAGCAAAGGGTTTATAATTCTGCCTAAGGTGCTTACTAATATGGCTACACTAGTTTCGGTGCTGAGGGAGCACTGTATAACACATCCAAACAAGATTTTTTGCAGATTCATAGCTAGGGATAAGGAAGAATGTATATCGTACAAGATGCTTATAGAAAACTCTGCTGGCTATGCTCATCATTACAAATGCAAAGGACTTAAAAAAGGTGATTCTGTAATTATTATTTTGAAGCATTCTCCGCATCTGTTTTATTCGTTTATTGGTGCAATGATGATTGGGGCTATTCCATCCATACTTCCATTTCCTTCTGAAAGGCAGGATATAAACTTGCATAGAGATTCTATGGAGAAACTATCACAAAGAATAGGAGCAAAATCTATAGTAACGTATAAAGAAAATCTCGAAGAAGTTAATCAGATAGCTAGGGATTTAGGTATTGACACAGTAATTCCTGAACAGATTAAATTCAACAAAGATGTGATTTGGGAGGATGACATAGAAGAAAATAACATTGCTTTCTTGCAGCACAGCTCTGGCACAACCGGATTAAAAAGGGGAGTTGCATTGTCGCACAAATCTGTTTTGAGCCAGCTTGACAATTACGCACATCCCATTAAGCTGGACAGCAAAGATGTCATAATAAGCTGGCTTCCTTTGTATCATGATATGGGGCTTATTGCATGCTTTATCGTGCCTTTAATTAAGAATATCCCACTTGTTATGATGGATCCTTTTGAATGGGTTGTGATGCCAAGAATACTTTTTGAGAATGCTCAAAAGAACAAAGCAACTTTATGCTGGCTTCCGAATTTTGCTTACAATTTATTAGTAAGATACATAGACACAAGCAATGAAAAATACGATTTGTCAAGTTTTAGGGCAATAATCGACTGCTCGGAGCCTTGCAAGGCACACAGCTTTGAAATATTTCATAATGCGTTCAGCAAATATGGAATTAAAAGCGAAACTTTGCAGACTTGTTATGCAATGGCAGAGAATGTTTTTGCAATAACACAATCAGAGCTTGGCAAGAAAGTGAGGGTAGATTATGTTGACAAGCAATCATTTGTTGATAAGCACTATGCAAAAAAAGCTGATAATAAAGAAAATGCAATAAACTTTCTTTCTGTTGGAAAGCTGATTCCCAATACAGAAATAAAGATAGTTAATGATAAAAGGAAAGACTTAGCAGAGCGTTATGTCGGGGAGATATCTGTGAAGACCAACTGTTTGTTTTCAGGCTACTTCAAGCTTCCAGAAGAATCCGCCAAGGTAATAGAAGACGGATGGTTTTACACAGGCGATTTAGGATATTATGTTGACGGAGAACTTTACATTACCGGTAGAAAAAAGGATTTAATAATTGTTCATGGAAAAAACTATTATGCGCATGACATAGAATACTTAGCCAATCATATTGATGGAGTAAAGAAAGGAAGATGCGTAGCTATTGGTATCTACAATGACAGCATTGGAAGCGAGGAAGTCATTTTGATAGCTGAAACAGAGCACCAGTCTCAAGAGGCAAGTAGCAGAATTATTAAGGATATAAAGAAGAGAGTGAGCGAGGACCTCAATCTGCTGCTTAAAGATGTTTATCTTGTTCCATTAAAATGGCTCATAAAAACCACAAGCGGCAAAATATCAAGAAAGGAGAACAAAAGAAAATACTTGAAAGAAAAGTTTAAAATTGATTCAGAAGATTAACCCAGGCGACTTACAAGAATATTAACAATTCTTTCTGCAGCTTTTCCATCCCACAGCTTTGGAATTTTGCCTTTGACATCAATGCCGTTGATAATTTTATTTGCTGTTTGGATGATTTTGCTCTTGTCGGTGCTTACAAGAAGATTAGTGCCTTGCTCGACAGTTACGGGCCTTTCTGTGTTGTTTCTTAATGTGATGCAGGGAATCCCAAGAACTGTTGTTTCTTCCTGTATGCCTCCTGAGTCAGTCATAATAAATTTAGAATTGCTCATCAAGCTAAGAAAATCAAGATAGCCAAGCGGCTCTGTAATAATAAGATTTTTCTGGTTTTTCAGATTTTGGAATAGATTAAATTTTTTAATGTTCTTCAAAGTGCGCGGATGCATTGGAAAAATAATCTTGATTTTTCTTTGAATTGCATCAAGAATTGACAATATATATTTTAATGAGTCTTCATCATCAACATTGCTTGGCCTATGCAATGTGAGCGCTGCATAATTTCCCTTTTTCAAGTTTAATTTCTTTAATATAGGTGATTTCTGCGCTTTTTCCTTGTGCTTCAGCAAAGTATCTATCATCACATTGCCGACAAAATAAATGTTATTTTTATCAATTCCCTCATTAATCAGATTCTTATTAGCGCTTTCTTCTGTTGTGAATAAGAAATCAGAAATATGGTCTGTTAAAATTCTGTTGGTTTCTTCAGGCATGCTTAAGTCAAAGCTTCTAAGCCCAGATTCAACATGAGCAACCTTAATGCCGCATTTTCTGGCTGTAATTGCAGCCGCAAATGTTGAATTGACATCGCCAACAACAATAACAAGGTTTGGCTTTTCCTTCATTAAAACTTTTTCAAACTTCATCATAATCTTTGCTGTTTGCGTTACATCAGATGAAGAGCCAACTCCAAGATTGACATCAGGCTTTGGGATTTCCAAGTCATCAAAAAACAATTTGCTCATTGCCTTGTCATAGTGCTGTCCTGTATGAACAAGAACATGCCTTATTTCTTTTCTTTTCTTTGTTTCCTTGACAAGGGGTGCTATTTTAATGAAATTGGGCCTTGTCCCAACAACGCTTAAAACCTTGAATTGCATTGGAAAAAAGAAACAAAAGGTATATAAATAATTTCCTAATAGTTCATTTGGGGCTTAAATTTTAGGAACAATGTCAACTGCAGAATCTATTACAAAAAATGTCGCTTCGCTTTACATTGGAGAGATCATAAGCCAAATTTTGACATTTTTTTTAGTCATAGCAATAGCCCGCTACTTAGGAGATGCAGGACTAGGCAAATATTCTTTCGTATTCTCATTTGTTGCCCTTTTCCTGATACTTGCGGACATGGGCTTGCCTACCCTGATAACAAAAGAAGTGGCAAAGAACAAGGCGCTTACAAAAGCTCACCTGACAAAAACGTTTACGCTCAAGATTTTGCTTAACATAGTGACATTCTTCATTACAATAGCTGCTATCTGGTTTTCCAGAAAGGATACTGAAACAATTTTGCTTGTGACTCTAGCTGGTATTGCAATGTTTTTCTATAATCTTGCAGGTATGTACAGGGCAATTTTTCAAGCATATGAATTGATGAAATATGAAGCGTCTTCAAGAGTCATTGAAAGATTTATTGCTGCAGGCCTTGGGATTTTTCTATTTTACAGAGGTTATGGAATAGTCTCGTTATTCCTAGTGCTTATTTTCTCAAACATAGTTTATTATTTTATGCTTTACATATTGACAAAAACAAAAATATCAGAAGTTTCGTTAGCAATTGATGTAGAGTCATGGAAACAAAATCTAAAAGAATCTATGCCTTTTTGGATTACCACAGTTTTTATCAGCATATATTTCAGGATAGATACTATAATGCTAGGTTTTATGAAAGGATTTGCAGTCACAGGATGGTACAATGCAGCACTAAAAATAATTGAGGTTATAACAAGAATTCCTTTTCTTCTTATAGTTGCAGTTTTTCCGGCACTTGCAAAATTTCACAGGTTATCTTATGATAAGACTAAACTACTTTACGAAAAATCTTTTTACTACATGATATTGCTTGCACTGCCAATAGCGACTGGATTAATCCTACTCGCTGACAGAGTAATACTTCATATTTACTCATCAGAGTTCACTAATTCCGTTATAGCACTTCAAATCCTTGCAGCTTCGCTTATTTTTATATTTGTAAATTATCTTATGGGGTATCTTTTGAATGCTATTGATAGACAGAAACTTTTTACATTAACATCGGGTATAACGACAATATTCAATATACTTCTTAATGTAATTTTGATCCCAAAGTACAGCTACATAGGAGCAGCAGTAGCAACACTAATAAGCGAGATTCTTAGTTTTAGTATGCTTTATTATCTCACATCAAAAAATAAGTTTAGCATTAATCTAGCAAAAATTGTTGCAAAACCAATAATAGCTAATATTGCTATGATTGGGTTCGTAATCTATTTAAAAAATTTACACTTAATTTTGATAATAAGCATATCAGCAATAATTTATTTTCTCGTCATTTTGGCTATTAAAGGAATTGGCAAAGAAGAGATTAATCTTTTACAGTCTCTAACTCAAAAAAAATGAAACCCATAAAAGTTGCTGTTGTAATTCCGACACATACAAACTTAAAGTCGTCTTTGCATGTATTAATAGAGATTTACAAGCACTTAAAAACAAAAAATGTTGATGCAACAATTTTTACAGACAGCAAAAATCAAGAAATTTATGGATTGAATACAGTTAAGATAAAAGGCTTTGACTACAATACTGTTTTGTCAAAAGTTCTTTTTGCCTTAGGTTTGCCGAGATATTATTATTCTGACTTAATAGATAAACTAAAAGGCTATGACATAATCGAAACAAGCAATCCTGAATTCTATATTTTTGCTTATCAAAGCTATCTTGCTGCAAAAAAATACAATGCTAAACTTATCCTGAGAACATCTCAAACAGTAGAAGGATTTTTATTATTTAAATTATCAAGGTATATTGTAATTCCTATAGTAAAAAAAGCTTATAATTATGCTTCTTGGCTTTTTTTCACAAATCCAGAAGCTGCTGAGCGTGCAGAAAGTCTTGGCTTAATGGAGAAAAATTGCAAAAGAAAGGTTATAACTGGGCACGCAGTTGATACATCTGTTTTCAAACCATTAAATATAAAAAAATCAAAAAAAACAGTAATACTATCAGTAGCAGGGCTTTATAAAATAAAAGGGCATCATCTTATAATCGAAGCTCTAGCAAAGGTAAGGGAAAACCACGATGCGGAACTGTGGATTGTTGGAGGAGGCTATTACAAGAAAAATCTGGAATTGATTTCAGAGCACTTAGGATTGAGCAAGCATGTCAAGTTCTTGGGCAGCAAGTCCAAGAAAGAGCTTGCACAGATATATAATATGGCAACTATATTTGTGCTTGCAAATTACCAAGAGATTACGCCTGCAGTCAATGAAGCACTTGCTTGTGGTACACCAGTTGTTGTAATGGAATGCGGTGGCAGAAGATTTGTTATTCCAAATGAGAGCTATGGGCTTGTGGCGAAAAAATTTGACACAGATGATATTGCAGATAAAATAATAAAGCTTATTGAAAACAAAAGACTGGCGCAGAAAATAGCAAAAAATGGCAGGGCTTATGTTCTGAAAAATTTCAGTTTGGAGGGGGTTGCAGAGAAGTTTTACAGAAGCTTCACAAAAGAATAACCTTTATAAACGAAATTATTTTGCTTTCTGCTATGAATAATTTTGCAATCGATGTAAAAAATGATAGCACACACAATCTTGGAATTTCCATAGGCTTTTTTGCAGGATTTTTGCTGTTTGCTTCTGTGTTTTATTTTATAATGAGTTTTTTCAATAAATTGCCTTCTATGATTAAATATTATCATGTATTTTTATTTGTGGTTATTGTTTATTTGGCAGGTTATATTTTTTCAAGAACAAGAAAATGAACAATGCTGTTGTATTTTTCAAAGGTTTTAAGCAGGGATTTAGGAATTTTTCTCATTTAATCACTGATATAGTTAATTTTGTTTTGCTTTTCATTGTATATTTTACAGGAATTGGGATTGTATCAATTATAAGCAAATTGTTTGGAAAGCATTTCATGGACTTAAAAAGCAGCGGCTCTTCATGGGTGGTAAGAAAGCTGAAAAAAAGGCCTATAGAGGAATACTACAGGTTATTCTAAAATGCGAATACTTGGAATTTCATGCTATTATCATGATGCAGCAGCATGCTTGATAAAAGACGGAAAAATAGTTGCAGCTACGGAAGAAGAGAGATTTACGAGAGTCAAGCATGATATAAGCTTTCCAATCAATGCGATAAATTATTGTTTGGAAGAAGCTGGGATAAAGGGCAAAGATATTGATTATGTGGGTTTTTATGAGAAGCCGCTTTTAAAATTCGAAAGGCTGCTGAGCCAGCATCTTGAGATGTTTCCAAAATCATTTTGGTCTTTTTATAAGGCATTGCCGTCCTGGATAAATGAAAAGTTAAGAGTACCAAGCACAATAAGAAAAAAAATTGGCTACAAAGGCGACATTTTATTTGTTGAGCATCACATGGCACATGCTGCAAGCTCTTATCTTGTATCGCCGTTCAAAAAAGCAGCTATACTAACAACTGATGGGATTGGAGAGTGGGCAACAACAACTCTTGGCTATGCAAACGGCAATGAAATAACAATCGATAAAGAAATCCATTTCCCTCATTCTCTAGGATTATTGTACAGCGCTGTAACAGCTCATCTTGGATTTAAAGTTAACGACCATGAATACAAGGTAATGGGGCTTGCTCCTTACGGAAAGCCAACATATTATGACAAGTTCAAGAAATTGATAAGGATAAATGAAGATGGAAGCTACAAATTGGATATGAAATATTTTGTTTATCATTACAAGCTTACAATGCCAAGCAAGAGATTCATAAAGGAATTTGGGCCTGTAAGAAAAAGGGAAGAGAAAATTGAGCAAAGGCATAAAGATATCGCTGCTTCTTTGCAGAAAATAACTGAAGAGGTTTTGTTTCATCTGGCAAACCATCTTTATAAAATCACAAAAATGGAGAATTTATGCTTGGCAGGAGGTGTTGCTTTGAATAGTGTTGCAAACGGCAAAATTCTGAGAAATACCCCATTCAAGCAAATATACATACAGGCTGCTGCTGGAGATGCAGGCACAAGTTTGGGGGTTGCTTTTTATATTTACAATACAATACTGGGCAAAAAAAGAGTTTATGTTATGGACAATGCTTATCATGGGACTCATTTTTCTACAAATGAGATAAAAAATTATCTTGACAAGAATAAAATTGTTTATCTGACATTTAAAGATGATAATCAGCTTGTAAAGCAAACTGCCAAGCTGATTTATGAAAATAATGTTATAGGCTGGTTCCAAGACAGAATGGAATGGGGGCCGAGAGCGCTTGGCGCAAGAAGCATCTTGTCAAATCCTACCAACCCCAAGATGAAAGAGATTCTTAATTTAAAAGTCAAGCACAGGGAGCATTTCAGGCCTTTTGCTCCTGTTGTTACAACAGAAGACACTTATGATTACTTTGAAGCTGATAAGCCATTGCCTATCCCAGCAGATTTTATGCTGATAGTGTATCCAATCAAAAAAGAAAAGAGGAGATTGCTGCCTGCTGTGACTCATGTTGATGGGAGTGGAAGGCTGCAGACAATAAAGAAAAGCCAAAACAAAAGATATTATGCTGTGATTAAGGAATTTGAAAAGCTAAGCGGAGTGCCGATTTTAGTTAATACCTCCTTTAATATAAGAGGCGAGCCAATTGTTTGCACGCCAGAGCATGCTTACAGGTGTATGATGGGAACTGGAATTGATTATCTTATTATGGACAAATTCCTGATTGCAAGAAAAGATAATCCTAAGGATATGTGGGACAGTGAAAAGACGATAAATGATTAGAATTAAATGACTTTTTGTACAACATTAAAAAATAACAAAAAATTTTCAACGACCCCTTGATTAAAAGTGATTGAGGTGACCCGTTTTGGATTCTTGCACGTATACTTGAGAAGGATAGTGCTTACATAAAAAGCGGGTACCCATATAACATTGCAGTACTTGGGTGCTATTTTTGTTTTTAGATTAGATAATTATTTATTGGCTCAATTTAATGAGTTGAGAGAAATATTTAAAAATACTTCAATATCATCAAAATAAATGGCACAATCAAGATTTTATCTGCTTCGTGATATATGGAGCTTTATGAAGGAAAGGAAGAAATGGTGGCTATTGCCAATTGCAATCATGCTTATTTTGGTAGGAATTTTAATAGTAATCGGTCAAAGTTCATCTTTGTCGCCTTTTATTTATGCTCTTTTTTAAATTATTTCCTTATTATTTTAAGGAGTACAAGTACACTCCATTATCCTCAAAAATTAATTCTGAATTCTTATTTAAAACTTCGTCCATTAGATTAACAACTCTCCTACTGAAATATGGTGGAGCTTTGCTAAACTTAAAATCAGCCTGAAAAAGTTCAACTTTAGTATTAATCAGTATATGAGTTATTTTTAATTCTTTCAATCTTTTATATAATTCATCGCTATTCTTAATTAAATCGTAATTAATAACTTTTTGGGCTTTTTCAGGTGCTATTATAAAATCTCTGTCGCTTAAGTAACCTCGGACCTCTCTAAAAAGCAGCAATTTTGAATTTTTTGGAAGATTTTTATTTATATAATCAAAAACATTGTAACCATTATGGTCACTCAGTTTCAAATAAAATCCTTTTTCTGACTCCAATCCAAAAACATACGGTAATTTTTTTGAATTTGCTCCATACCACAATAGTAGATTAAAGGATAAAGATAAAATCAATAAAAAAATTACAAGTTTCCTAAGTGATTTTACATCCAATAAAGAAACCATTACAATGCCAGAGATAATAGATAAGACAGGATAAACCATTAAGTACCTTAAAACTTGAGCTCCAAAAAACCAGATTGTTATAAAAATAAGTGAATAAACAAGCAGATAAATAGTGATTTTCTTAATTTTTTTCATAAAAACTATTAATGGTATAAATGCTAAAAATAGGGGCCCAAAACCTAGTTGCATAAAGTAGTTTGAACTATGCATGGTTATATTCCATAAAAGTGTAAAATAGCTAAGCATGGATTTACCTCCAGGCTGACTTACGTGGAGGCTAATACTTTCACTTGCCAAAACCTCATCCCGAAAAATACCTCTAAATACAGAATAGGCAAATGGCCATATAGGGTTGCCAGTAACCAAATAATTTCTTATGTACCATGGGCTTACAAGCATAAAAACTATAAAAAAATAAATCAGTAACTGCTTCAAAAAAGATAAAAATTTTATTCTTTCTCTAAAAAAAGATTTATAGATTATTGCCAATCCAATAATTGGCAAATAAAACAATGCAGTATGCTTTGAAGCTATAGACAGCCCGCTCATTATAGCACTCAAATAAAACCATTTAATGTTATTGTCATAAAGCCATATCAAAAAACTATAAAGTGCAAGGAAAATATAAAATGCTACCCCAATGTCGACATATCCAGATCCGATATGGTTAGATGTCATCGGCATAGTATAATAGGCTAACATTGCAAAAAGTGCTGTTCTCAAAGAGAAGTATCTTAGAGTAAATGTGAAAATAGCAATAGCCAACAAAGTACCATATGCAAACATAAATAATTTTGCCAATATCGCATTTTTAATTAAAATAGCAATAACAAAAAGCAAATTGATGTTGAAAGGAAAAAATGCTCTCCAATTATCAAAAGAATTTACTATTGCGTGATGTCTTGCATATACTTTTGGTATAGCCAAGTTATAAAAAACCTCGTCCCATAAATAAGGCGGTGCTAAACTGGCTATAATATTAAGGATAAAAAAAACTAAGAAAATTATTATCAAAATTATATCCAAACCCTTCAAGGTTTTTATTTTATTAAAGATAGTTTTTATTCCATAGAAAAAATAAGTAATTTCTTTTTTTGATAAAACAAGAAGCAGAGCAATTAAAAATACAAAAATTGATTTATACAATAAACTGCTAATTCCCAGAAAAAAAGTTATATATGAAAAAACTCCAAGACCTATAGCAGAAGAGAATACTATAGTTTCTAAAAAATTAATATTTAAACCTAATTTATCAATTATTTTTCTTCCTAAAGAGAGTATTGATAGGAATATGAACAGAAAATAGATAACTTCAATCATTTCAAACACCTAAATATATAAGTAACTCTGTAATTTCATAATAGTAATAACTTATAAAAACAAGTAATATCCATACTACCACCAAAAATTTAACCATAAAATCCTTTCTAAGTTCCATATCATACCAATAGTTTAAATCGTGTGATAATATGTATAGCATGGCGATGGGCGTATTTAAATATTTATGCTGTAAATACAGAATTTGAGTGGCGTGGTCAAATAATTTATGAGCACCGTTATAGCCAGAGGATTTTGAACATGACAGACGATTGATTAAAAAAATATACAATAAACTTATACGATGAAAACGGTATATTAATTAATGAACTCAAAAGAAAATGAGCAAAAAATTAAAGTTAATCTTAATATTGTTATGGATAGTGTTGCTTTATATAGTGCACTATTACTTTGAATACAAGAAGTATGTTGGTATTCTGCAAAGTTGAACTATCTTAAGTTAAGCTCCTGCATTCTTTTTACGTTCCAATAGAGGGAATTATTCAAGCCATCCTTTATTAATCCTCTATTAAAAGCGTCTATGAGGTCTTTTATTGCATCTTCAACTGTAAACTTGGCTTCAAAACCCAATACTCTTTTTATCTTATCAGAGTTTATGTGATAAGACCGAATGTCGTTTGTAGGTACATGCTCAATTACTAAATCAGGATGACCATACACCTCTTTAACAAGATTTGCAATTTCAGTTACAGTAAGATTTTGGTAACCAGCATTAAAGATTTGACCATTTATTTTTTTGCCTGGGGCAGATAAAAGCAGTTCATAAGCCCCCACCATGTCTTTTATATTTATGTTGGGCCTTAACCGATTGCCGCCTATCACCCTTATTTTTTTGTTTATTAGGGCATTTATTGTCAATAGATTTACAACTAAATCCAATCTTAATCTTTTAGAATATCCGCAGACAGTGGCAGGCCTTATGATGGTCCATTCCATATCCATATCTTTTATATTTTGCAATACACTCTCACAAGAAGCTTTAAATTTTGAATAATCAGTTAACGGTTCCAAAGGCATCTCTTCTACAACATTTCTTTCAGTTTTTACGCCATAAACACTTGAAGTGCTGGCATAAATAAATCTCTTGACATTATTAATTCTTGCTGCCTCAACCACATTAAAAAAAGCATCGTAATTTATTGATTTGCCAAGTTTCGGGTCCAACTCAAAACTTGGATCATTTGATATGCAGGCCAAATGAATTACTGCATCAACATCTTTGGTCGCTTTAATTAACATGTTTTTATCTCTAATATCGCCTTTAATTTTAGTTAAATTAGAATTTTTAATATCTTTAAATACCTCTCCATAGATATACAGGTCAAATACTTTAACATTATACCCTTTATTTAGTAGGCTTGAGGTAAGCTCGCTTCCAACATAGCCCGCACCCCCGGTTATTAATATTTTTTTAAATCTACTTTCAGCTATTTTTACCACCATTATCTGATATGTACTTAAACCAGTTTCGTGTTGCTTTTTCAATTGACTTTTCATCCCAAATAGGTGAGTCTTTCCAGTAATCAATATTATCCAGCATTATTTTTACTCCCGCTTCGAAAGTTACTTCCGGCTCCCATTTTAATAGTCCTTTAGCTTTAGTTATGTCTGCATGGGTAGAGTCCGGCTCACCTGGCCTCTTTGGAATATTAACGGTGCCTCCTCCTATAAGTTGAGCAAGATAATTTACTGATTGAGGTTTTCCAGTCCCGATGTTTATTATCTCGCCATTTACATCTGATTCTGCTACTTTCAGAGCTGCTTTTGCCGCATCTGTAACATACGTAAAATCCCTTGTTTGAGTACCATCCCCTACTATTGTTAAAGGTAAACCATATAATTTTTGTGATAAAAAAACCTTAAACACTGCACCATAAGTATCATTGCTTCTTGCCCTAGGCCCAAAAACATTAAAATATCTTAAAGATACAACAGGAATCTTGTACAGTTTATGCCAGAATAATGCATATTGCTCCCCGATGTACTTTGTAAATGCATATGGGTATTGTGGCCGTATCCCGGCATTCTCGGATGTTGGGTATTCGTCAGGAATTCCATAGCATGATGATGAAGCAGCATATACAAATTTTTTAATTCCATATTTCCTGCAAGCTTCCAGCACATGAACAGTTCCATTAACATTGGCATAGTGATATCTAACAGGTTCTTCAACAGATGGAACAATATCTGCAAGAGCTGCCATATGAAAAACATAAGTAACATTATTGAATAAGGAGTCATCAAAATCTTTTGATAAGTCAATAGCATGGAATTTGTAGCGAGGGTCATCTTCAAATATCCTAATGTTATCAACTTGCCCATTGGCCATATTGTCAATTGCTATGACCTCATAACCATTTTTCAACAACAGCTCTACCATATGTGACCCAATAAATCCTGCGCCACCAGTTACAATAGTTTTTTTAGGCATTTTATTACATAAATGATTTCTATAAGGGGAAGTAAAGTTATATAAAAGTGTTTCGTAATAAATTTATGCTAATTTTCAATTTGAGGTGATTGACTAATTTGTACAGACTTTGAATGTTTTATGTAAGCAATAAATTTAAAAAGTAACAAGCAACATCTTAGTTGAAATGGAAGTAAAAGAATATATCAAAAATATCAAACAAAAGTATCCTATAGATGAAATTTTAGTTATTCTAAAGAACTTTAAATCTATAAAAACTCTTGTTATTGGAGAGATTATTATAGATGAATATCATTTTACAATCCCGAAGGGAAGAGCCATAAAAGATCCTATTCTTTCTGTTGATTATGTCTATCATGAGACATACGGTGGGGGAGCGCTTGCTATTGCAAATCATGTAAGTAATTTCACTGATAATGTGACATTGCTATCTTTAATAGGCGATAGAAACAATAGAATGGAATTTATCAGCAAATGTTTGAATCCAAACATAAGAACAAAATTTTTCGTGAAGGACAATTCTCCTACAATAACCAAAAAAAGGTACCTAAATCATCTGAGAAATGAAAAGTTGTTCAAGGTAGAGTTTATTAACGATTACCCAATTAATGAAAAATTGGAAAAGGATATCATTGCATTTTTGGAAAGTGAATTGCCTAAGTTTGATCTAGTTATTGTAGGTGATTTCGGGCATGGATTTATTAATCAGAATATAATAAGCCTTTTAGAGCAGAAATCAAAGTACCTTGCTGTGAATGTCCAGTGCAATAGCGCTAACCTAGGTTTTAATCTTGCAACAAAATACAATTCAGCATCGTATGTTACTATGGATATGAAAGAAATTCAATACACAACTGGTGACAGGTTCAGTGATATACCTACATTGATGATGAAATTAAAGGAAAGGACAAATTTTGGTAAATTTTTAGTCACAATGGGCCAGGGCGGAGCCATGTACTATCACAATGGAGATATTTACAGCTCTCCTGCATTTGTTAAAAGGCCTGTTGACACAGTCGGTGCTGGGGATGCAGTATTTGCAGTCACTTCTTTATTGGCATATGCAAAAGAGGATAAGATATTGCCATTTATAGCGAATTGTGTAGGCGGAATTGCTGTAAGTTATATTGGTAATAAAGAAAGTGTAACGAAAGAAAAATTAATAAGTTTCATTAAGGGGCTCGATGATGAAGTGGAGTAATTATAAAGATAAGGTTATTGGCGCTTTGAATTTATTCAGATTTGACGAGGATATACTAAGGATTTTAGAGGATTCTATAGAGAAAAATCAAAAGATTTTTGTTGCTGGGAATGGTGGCAGTGCAGCAATAGCTTTGCATTATGTTTGTGATTTTTCTAAAGGTGCAAATAAAGATTGGAGCAACAATCCAAATAGGATGAAAGCTATCTGTCTTACTTCAAATATAGGTTATATGACTGCAATTGCCAACGATAACTATTATAGCCTAATATTCAAAGAACAATTAGTAAATTTAGCGTCTCCTAATGATATTCTAATTCTTATATCGTCTTCTGGCAATAGTCCGAATATTATAGAAGCTGCAAATTATGCCAAAGAACATGGTTTGGTAGTGATTGGGATCACTGGATTTAGTGGAGGAAAATTAAAAGAGGTTGCAGATTACAGTGCACATATCGAGTTTGATGGCTATGAAGTATGCGAAGACGTGCATAGTGTTTTTGGTCATTTTCTAGTTACTTACTTAAGGGAGCATTCAAAAAATAGTTAATGGTACCATTAATTAATATTTTCTTTGTTGCATATCTCTAGTAATCACATGGCCTAAGTATGCAACAAAGAAAATTAACACAACCTTTATTAATTTTACTATATATTAATAGTAAAAGATAAAAAATTTATATACAAGTAATCAAACCATAATAAAGTCTAAGTATTTTTAAAATGATAGAGTATAAAACAGTAGGATTTGATTGGGGTAATGTGTTAAATGATTACACTAAGCATACCGAAGCAATGGCTAAATATTTAAGGTTACCTGTTGAGAAATTTGAAAGAGTTGTCGAAAAACATGTTAGAGACTTCCATTTAGGATTACCTGAGATGGAATTCTGGAGCAGAGTGTGTTCAGATGCAGGAGTAGAACCACCACAAGAACCAATTTGGAGAAGGTTGTTTGATCAGACAGTTATTATAAATGACGAGTTATTTGACAAAGTAAGAAAACTTAAAGGTTTGGGTTACAAAACAGCTATGATTTCAAACGCTGAGTCGCCAAATGTAGTCTACATTAATGAACGCATTAAGGGGACACAATATGACTTATTTGATGTTTATGTTCTTTCTAGTGAACCCGGAGTTAAGGAAGTGAAGCCAAATCCCAGAATTTACCTTATTGCTTGTGAATTATGTGGGATAACTCCTAAACAACTGATATTTGTTGATGATAGTGAACGAAATGTTAAAGGAGCTCAAGCAGTTGGTAGTTATGGTATTCATCACATTAATAATAAGAGAACAATCGAAGAACTCAGTGATGTACTAGGAGCTAGGTTACAATAAAAAATATTTCGTAGAAAAACTTATAAAGTTGTTTACAAAAAAATTGAGTATATGAAATGCCTATTTTGTGGTTTTATTTCTGGAAAAAGAAAAGTACATGATAATCGATTTCCTTTTAAAATACTGGATGAGACTCAGAATACTATAGCCTTTTTATCGGTAGATTTCCCTTCTACAGAAAATGGACACGTTTTAGTCATACCAAAAAAGCATTTTGAAAATTTAGAAGATGTTCCTAAAACTATTTTAAGCGAGCTTATAAATGAAGTTAAAAAAATTTCAAAAATTCTTAGAGTGAATCATAAAGGAACGAATGTGCTTTTAAAAAATGGAAAATATGCAGGACAAAAAATTATGCATACTCATTTTCATATAATTCCTAGAAATCCTGACGATGATATCGAAATAGAGATATTTAAGCGTAAAAGATTGTCCTTTAAAGAGTATAATAGGTTATTCAATTCTCTAAAGAAATTAATAAGTTAACTCAAGATTATTAATTTTATTACCTCTACAAATTTTCTTTTATATATTTAATTATTTCACTAGTTGATAACTTAGGCTCGGTTGTGTACATTATTTCCCCTCCAACGAACCTTATTGCATCCCTTTCTGCATTTATGTCAGGATCATGCTTACTCATATAATCCGGACCTTTTATGTAATAAGAAGGTTTTAAGATATTTATGACTTCAACACCCAGTTTAAAATCAGCAATAAGCACATAGTCAACAAACTGTATGCTTGCGATAGAATAAGCTCTTAATTTGTCAGGAAATATCGGCCTGACTTTGCCCTTCAATAGGGATACAAACCTGTCAGATGTTACAGAAACAAAAAGGTAATCGCATATTTTTTTAGCCGACTCAAAATGTTTGATGTGGCCTGAATGCAATAGGTCAAAACCCCCATGGCACAGCCCAACAGTTTTATTTTTAGATTTTATTTCTGATATTTTCCTTTTAGCCTCATTGGTATCCAATATTTTATTCGAGGCATATACATCTGGTATATTTTTTATTGCCATCTATGATCCCTTCCTTGATGCAAAATTGATTTCAAAAAACAATCTTGTTATTGAGGATATAACACCAATTAAATTTTTTATTTTGAAAACTTTTGTTTTGTGGCCTTCAGCAGGCTTTTTTATATACATCGGCACTTCCTTGTACGAATATCCTTTTTTTAGAAGGCGTATTAAAATCTCTGCTTGAAAAGCAAAACTATCAGTTGTCATTTTTACTTTTTTAACAAGAGAACTCTCATATAAAACCAGGCCATTGTAATATTTAAGATGAAATCCAAATAAAATATTTAAAAGAGTTGTAAAACATATTGAGATTACTCTTCTTGTGATAGATCTTACCTCTTTATTTATGATATAAGGAATTATAATATCAGCCTCTCCTGTGTGCTTTAATATGTCTTTAATGGACTTTTTGAGAATTTCGTTATCGCCTGGAACCATCATCACATATTTTTTGCTTGAACGATATACGCCTTGGCGATATGCATAGCCAAATCCCCTGTTTCTGCCAAAATGAATAGCCCTTATTTTGGCATTTTTTTTTGCCAAATTGTCAGCAATAATGCCAGTTCTGTCACTGCTGCCGTCTTCAAGAATTAGCAGCTCATAATCCTTAAAAATGCTCCTTACAACCACATTAATTGTTTTAACAGCGTCTGCTAGACTTTTCTCTTCATTATAAGCAGGTATTATTATACTTATTGATTTCATTGTAAATCCAAATCAGAAAGGTCCTGTAAATTCTTTGTTAGGGACATCCAAATGCTGCGGCTCTTTTTTTCGTTCTAATTCAATAAGATGCGTAATCTGGCTTGTGGGTTTGCCTGTCATCTGGCATACTTTTTGTATTATGTCTATATGCCGCGGATAGTAATACTTAGTGAGGGCAGGCGTAGATGGGGATGGAATATCTGGCAAAGTAATCCTCTGCGGAGGTACTTTCAGGTACTCAAATGCCTTTTCTGAGATCCTTGCTATAATCTCACCTGCAAAACCACCTGTATAATAGCCTGAATCCACAGCAAGCAATCTTCCAGTTTTCTTTACAGAATCTATAATCATGCTATCATCCAAAGGCTTCAGCGTCCTTATGTCTATTATCTCTGCAGAAACACCTGCTTCTTCTAGAACCTTAGTAGCATTTAAAGCTTCTATAGTCATATAAGAAGTAGAGGCTATTGTTATATCTTTCCCATCTTTTATTATTTCAGCCTTGCCTATGGGCACATTATACATTTCCGTTGGAACATGTCCGCGTATGTGATGCAGCCATCTGTGCTCAATGAAGATAACCGGATTATTGTCTTGAATGCTTGATATTAACAACCCCTTTGCATCATACGGAGTAGCAGGCATCACAACCTTGAGCCCAGGTATGTGCGTGAAAATTGCTTGAATGTTTTGAGAGTGCTGTGCTCCCTGCCCCCACCCCATGCCTATTACTGCCCTAACAACAAATGGAACACTTGTTTGTCCTCCAAACATATAATGCCATTTTGCACTGTTGTTCACTATCTGATCCATAGCCAATAAAACAAAGTCTAATCTCTGGTGAACCATGATTGGTCGCATGCCTCTTAAAGCTGTGCCTATGCATACTCCTGTCAAGGCATTTTCCGACACTGGCATATCAAGAACTCTGTCACTACCATACTTTTCAACCAGTCCTTTTGTTGTGCCAAAAATAGCCTTTGGGTCTGGAACGCCCTCGCCAATAATAAAAACTGACGGATCTTTCTCCATGCTCTGGCTTATTGCTTCAGCAATTGCTTCAGCATATGTAATCTCGCGCAATTTTGTCATAGTCTCAACTTAAGGTTTTACTCTGAGTAGACATTCTTATCCATACTATCTTTTTTTGGAAATTGGCTTTCTTTGGCAAATGATACCGCTTGCTCAATTTGTATTCCAGTATCGTGCTCAATTTTTTCCAGTTCCTCATTTGTAGCAATCTTATCATCTAACAGTTTGTTGCCCAGTTTTTTAATTGGGTCCTTCTTTGTCCATTCCAAAATTTCTTCCTTCGTCCTGTAGCCTAAACTTACATCTTCATTAGGGCCGCAATGCTCACGAAATCTATAAGTCAAGAATTCTAAAAATACAGGGCCATTTCCTGATTTGATATGCTCAATTGCGTTTTTGGCTGTCTCATAAACTTCTATGGCGTTGTTGCCATCGCCCCTAAATGCCTTTATGCCGTGGCCTTCTGCCACTTTAACAATTTCCCTTGCTGGTTGTCTTTCATTAATATGCGTTTGAGTTGAATAAAGATTGTTCTCGCATACAAAAAGTACCGGCAATTTATGCAAAGAAGCAAAATTTAAAGTCTCATGTAATGTACCTTCCTCTACAGCAGCATCCCCAAAAAATGCGACAGAGACATTGCTCTTGTTCTGCATTTTAGATGCAAGGGCAGCTCCTGCTGCAAGCGGTATTGTTCCTCCTACTATGGGCGTTGATGCAAGGAAATTAGCTGAAAGGTCAATTAAGTGCATAGATCCTCCTCTTCCCTTTGAGCATCCTGTAACCTTTCCATAAATCTCTGCTAACATTCTTTTAATATCGCCGCCTTTAGCTATATAATGGCCATGTGAACGATGGTTAGAGAATACCACATCACCTTTGTTTAAATTTTCACAAACGCCAGCAGGTATTGCTTCATGCCCTATGCATAAATGCACTGGACACCGCATCTCCTGTTCAGAATAAAGCTCAATGATTTTCTCTTCAAATTTTCTAATAAGAACCATTATTTTATAAATTTGTATAAGAATGATTTCATTTAATTTTATAACTAATTTTGAATTGTAGTGATCTTCCATTTGGTTTTGGGGTAAAATTTTCTTTATAAATCTTTTTAATTATTGCAGAACAGCTAGAGCATGAGCCAACTATTGAAGAGATAGAAGCTATAATTGGGCCTTACATAAAGAAGCATAAACCTAAGAATATACTTACAGACAATAAGCCATTCAAAAAGGAATGAAAAGAGCGGTGTAAAGAAAGAGGTGTTAAGGTTTTATTTGCCCATCCTTATTATCCACGGGATAAATGTAAGGTGGAAATGGCAATAAGAAATGTTGCTGAAGAGTTTATCTATCATCTTAGACATTTTACCAATTGGTTAAATGGAAAATTAAGAAATTACAAAGGATGATATAACAATGAAAGATATCATAGAGGAATTAATGACTATCCTGTTAATCTATTTATCGGGCATTAGAAAGTTTACTTAACATTATGAAAAAATTTATATAATGTTGATTCTCTTTGCTCGTGAATTTATATTTTAAAATGAAACTCCAAGATTATGAATTAGAATATGATTTTTTGGAAGCAAGCAAAAAAGGCACATTAGCAGAGAGATTATTTCATCCAAAAAGAATCAAGGCAGTTTTATCATTGATAAAAGGCAATAATCTAAACATACTAGAACTTGGATGCGGCACAGGGCTTATTCTAGTAAATTTAGCGAAGAATAACAAAGCAACAGGCATGGATATATCTGAATGGTGTATTTTAAAAGCAAGAGAGCATTCTAAAAAAAGAGGCGTCAATCCAAACTTGCTTGTTGGCAATATATCGGCGATACCGCTAAAACCTAACAGTTTTGATGTAATTGTAATGGCGGGTGTTGTTGAACACTTACGAGGAGATTTAAACAAAGTGGTGTTTGATGTGTGTAATTTGTTAAAAAAGGATGGCAAGTTAATAGTAAGTGTTCCTTATAGCAACCCCTTAAATCCTTTAACAAATAGAAAAATTTTTGATTTTTTAAGAAGAATATTGTCGGGAAGAAAGGATATAGACATAGAAGATTTTCATCAACATTTCAGTGTTGAGCGCCTTAAAAACCTATTTAAAGGATTTAAGGCTTTAAAAG
>JAGVYA010000028.1 GCA_018303505.1 Candidatus Woesearchaeota archaeon | reverse complement strand
CTCAATATGCTGAATTGGAGTAGCTGGACTACATGCCCTTTCGCTAAGGCAGCATGGCTGCTATAAAATTCAGCCGCAACAGAAATGAAGCGGCAGTGATTAAAAGAAGCAAAAGGGCATTTTGGCCTTTCCATAGACATCACCGAGATTTTTATAGAATCAGCAATTTATAAATGTCCCGAAGACTTTGGAGAATCGTTAAACCGAAATCTTTTTAAAGACAATATCATTTACTATGTTGTAGTGATTGCAAGTTTGGGTTCAGTTTTGTTTTCAATTTACCTTACTGCAGTGCAGGCATTTGTGCTGAAAAAGTGGTGCGAGTATTGCATTGTTTCATCGATAGCATCGGTGTTGATATTGATTGTGTTGATTTTTTAGAAAAATGGCAAACAGTAAACTAAGTCAATGGACACTGGCTCTTTTAAGAGTTGTGCTTGGAGTTATTTTTACCTATCATGGCTATCTAAAGCTATTTGTAGTTGGGAGCTTGCCAGAAACAGCTGGATTCTTTGCCCAAGTTGGAATTCCAATGGCAAATTACGCTGCAGTTGTTGTTGCATTTGCAGAATTCTTTGGAGGCTTATTCTTATTGCTGGGCGTGGTTACAAAATGGACTACTCTAGTTTTAATCTTTGAAATGCTAATTGCATTTTTTATGGTGCATTTAAAGAACGGCTTATTGGTTTCAAAAGGTGGCTATGAATTTGTTTTGCTGATATTGGCAGGATTGGTTGTTCTTTTGGTTAATGGAGCAGGCGCGCTTTCTCTTGGAAAAAAGCTTTTTAAGAGTAAGTGGATGCAGTGAAAATTCGATAATATAATCTAAAATGCCTACTTTTGAATCAATTGATGAGGCTACTCAATTTTTCTTATCGATGTTAAATAAGTTAACTGGATATAGTCCTCTGGATGAATTTTTTATGGATAGTAAGACTTCCTTTTTAAAAAGATTGCGCGATCAAAGTCTGTATCTTTTATGGGCAGAGTCTGTGCTGTACAATGGCGAAGGAGTACTATTTTGTGGAACTTCATGCGCAGGCAAATCCACAATGGCAGCTGAATTCTCTAAAAATCCAGGTGCGGTTCTTTTTTCTAAAGCCACAACATGGGCGTATTTATCACAAGATGAACATCCTATAATTTTTAACAACTTTTACAATCCAAATGGTGGAGATATTGTTAAAGCATCTTTAGAATGGATAGTTTATTTGACCGATCCTGAATTTTCTGATAAGGTTAAACCTGGAGTAAGCAGAGGCTCTAAAAAAATGATTTTAGACCACTTGTTGGATATGTATCCCAAGAGTGTAATAAATAAATTAAATCAATTAAATTTTTTTGAATATAACCGGATTTTAGAGGAAGGCAATCCTACTGCTTCATATAGAAGGATTAAGGATTTTATAGATAGTCATTCAAAAGCACCATAACATTAATTTAATAGGTAATAAATAAAAATAAAAAATAACTTCATCTCAGAAATCCAGCAAACAAACCTTTTCTTTGTTTTCTTGCCTCTTGCTTTATTTTATCTTCTATCCTGTACTTGTTTATTACAACATGCCCGCAATAATCGTCTTCATAAATCACTGACATGTCCTCAATGACCAAACGCTTGGGATAAATTGGGCAGTCTAAAACAAGAGTGTCAGCATAGCCGCCTTCAAACCCGATATGGAAGCCGTACTTTGCTGAATCTCTTTTAAGCTGTGAAAAATTCTCTTGAGTAATCTTTTTTCCAAGCCAGTCTTTCAGGCCATCAGATGCAATCTGCGTAATTAAAATTTCATAGCCGTCTTTGAGCATCTGCCCCATCACCAAATCATGGTCCTCTCCTGCATGGGCAGCAAATGCGTCAATTTTTAAAGGCATTAAAGCGTTTTGTATGCTTCTAAGCTGCGTTTCCTGCAGACCAGTTCCTCCGAGAACAACGGCATCAATTCTTGACTTCTTTTGGTTGTTTTCAACAATATCCTTTACAATATCTGCCTCTTTTACAGGGTCTGAAACTTTGCACTTCAGGTAAAAATGCGGAATACCCAAAATATTTGCCAGCTCTTTTGTCTGCTCAACAGTCGCATAATGAAACAAAAAGCAGTCTTTTCTTGTAGGCTTTACAGAAATCAAATACTTAATATTCCATCCTTTTTGCAATGCCTGCTGGATTGCAAATGTGCTGTCTTTTCCTCCAGAATAAAGAATTGCTACGTCCATGAAAATATGGATAATTATACAATTTATAAATGTTGCTGTGATGAATATTGATTTTGGTTATTCGACTGATAAATTTAAATAAAGAAGGATACCCTTTCTAAAAATGCCAAAAACCAGACCTCAATGTGGTTTAATTTTGGAAAATAGTAAAGGAGAGGTAATACTTCAGGAGAGAGATAACAATCCTGACATTCCTTATCCAGGTTGCCTTGGTACTTTTGGCGGAGAAATAGATGCAGGCGAGACACCAGAGCAATCTATAGTAAGGGAAATTTGGGAGGAATTAAGATACAGGCTTCAAGATTTTCAATATTTTGGCAATTTTCCTTTTGAAGGCTATGATATCCATATGTTTAGGAAAGTTGATATACATATTAGATTGGAGGATTTAATTGTGCGTGAAGGGGAAAGGGCAGTCTGCGTGCCAGAAAGAGATATAACAACAAACAGGTATAGATTTGCATTTAACTGTCAGCAAATTTTAGCAGAATATTTTAAAAAGCTCCGTCATCCCCAATAAACAATTTTACCATTCCCGATATTTCATAAAACCTTAATTTTTTTCAAATCCTCCCTTAATTTTTCATAGCCCTTAAATTGAAATGCACTTATCCCCATCAATCTTGCAACATAAACAAAATTTGGAATGTCATCAAAATAAGCGCAATTAAATGGCATTGCTTTTGCTTTCTTTATCGCCTTCAAAAAAATCAACGGATTTGGCTTTCTGCAGCCTACCTTGTAAGATAAAACATAATCATCGAAAATATTCACTATTGCAAATTTATTTTTGATATATGCGAAATGCAGGATGTCTGTGTTTGACAGCATAACAAGCCTGAATCTTTTCTTCAATTTTCTTATTGTTTCTGCAACATTTTTGTTCAAGGAAAAAATATTGCAATAGGCTTCCCTGAATTCATTGAAGTCCATATCCATTTCCAGCTCTCTTACAAATTCTCGATAGTAATGCTTTGGGCTCAGTTTCCCGCTTTCAAACAAATGCCTTGTTGGGGAATTAAAATAATAATACTCAATCTCCTGCCTTGATTTTTTGCTCATAGAGACAAATCTTTCAAACATATCCTCCCTGTCAACATCAACAATCACATGCCAAGGTCAAAAATGACAGTTTTAATCATAACCTGCAGTTTTTTCAGCTTATTTAAAAAGATTTTTAAACAGCAAAACAAATTAAATCGGCATGAAAATAGCGTTAGCCCAAATTAATCCGATTGTGGGAGGCATTGATGGCAACACAAGCAAGATTATTTCGATAATTAAAAAAACAAAAGCAGATATCGTTGTTTTTCCAGAGCTTTCTATCACCGCTTACAGCCCCCAAGACTTATTGCTGAGGCATGATTTTGTTGACGAGAATTTGACAGCTTTAAAAAAAATAGTCCAGAGCACCGAAAACAAAGCCGCAATAGTGGGATTCATTGAAAGGGCATACGATGTGCTGTTCAACAGCGCTGCTGTTCTAAAAGACCAGCAAATTGTTGAGATTCATCGCAAGATTTGTTTGCCAAATTACACAATTTTTGATGAGAAGAGGTGGTTTAAGGAAGGGAATGAAGCAACGATTTTTGAATTTACTGGAAAAAGGATTGGAGTTAGCATTTGCGAAGACATTTGGTTTCCTGAAACAACAAAAAAACAAAAAGACAAAGGAGCTGAACTGATAATAAATATCTCTGCTTCTCCTTACAGAAAAGGAAAAATTGAGGCAATTGAAAATATCTTAAGGCAAAGGTGGGAAGAAAACAAAGTTCCAATTATTTATGTTAACCAAGTTGGCGCTCAAGATGGAATTATTTATTACGGCCATAGCATGTATTTTAAAGATGGTAAAGTTAAAAAAAAGTGCAAAAATTTTGAAGAAGATATTTTAATTGTTGATGTTTAGGTTATTATTGGAATAATCTAATAGCAAAAGTAAATTAAAAAATGAACACTAAGGAAGTCTGTAGTGCTTTAATACTGGGAATAAGAGATTATTTCAGGAAAAATAATTTCCAAAAGGCTGTTGTTGGATTAAGTGGCGGTTTAGACAGCTCAGTTGTAGCAGCCCTTGTTGTTGAAGCACTAGGAAGGCAAAATGTTACTGCAATTTTGATGCCTGATATTGGAACAACATCAACTAAAAGCATGGAGCATGCAGCATCATTAGTTAAAAGATTGAAAATAAATCATTATAAAATCTCAATAAATGATTTTGTTCAGTACTTTAATAATCTAAATAAAAAATTAAGATTTAAAAAAAGTATTTACGCAATTTCAAATGTCAAAGCAAGGACAAGAATGATGATTCTTTACTACTTTGCAAACCTTGAAAATGCCTTGGTAATTGGCACATCTGACAAGTCAGAGATTGCGCTTGGCTACACAACGAAATATGGTGATAATGCAGCTGACATTCTTGTGATTGGCGATTTGTGGAAAACTGAAGTCATAGAAATGGGAAGGTTTTTAGGCATTCCAGAATCAATTCTAAGAAAAAAACCAAGCGCAGAGCTGGTAAAAGGAATTACTGCAGAAAAGGAGCTGGGAGCTTCGTATGATGTTTTGGATAAAATATTGAAAATATGCATTGAGGACGGCTTGTCTCCAGAGCAGATAACGAGCAAAGGATTCAATAAAAAACTTGTAAGTAATGTCATTGACAGGATAAGATTAAACGAACATAAAAGAAGAACTGCGATGCTTATCAGAGTTTCAGAAAAATCATTTCACGGCATGGAGTGGAGAATGCCGATAACGAATAGGTTTAAGGGATAGTTATTTATTGTACATCTATTATTTTATAACCGTTCCCAGTAGTTTTGGCTACAAAAAACTCGATGTAGGGAAAGTCCTTGCCTTCATGTGGTTCTTTGGCTCTTATTGTTGTAACCCTCTCATCGAATTTTCTTGCAAGATCAATTAAAGTATCTTCACTAATTCCGTATTTTGAGAGGACTTGCAATCCATATCTAGCAGTGGCTCTTTCTAAGGTACTCTCAACAATGTCTCTAATCCCTTGAACCTTAGAAGAATTTGTGCTAGCTTCTAAGTCCATAATCTCAAGAATTTGTGATTTTGCTATTCGAATTTCCAGCATAGTGCATAAGATGAGGAGTGCATTAATAAATGTTTTTGCAAAAAATATTCCTTTAAGAATAGAGCTTGATAAATCAATACTAAAATGATAATTTAGGACCTTTGATATTCCTATTGGAATAATTCTGGCAGAAGGATTTAAATAAAAATAGGTTACTATTTTTTCCATGGGAATTTTAGGAAAACAAGGTATATCGGGACTAAATAGTTCTGGTTATTCGGATTTGCTAGCAAGAAGATACGATAGTCTAATCCAAGTTTCTCCTAAATTTGCGGGGCTTGGTCTAGACCATATTGTGCATGCGCATCATCTGGGGAGGAAGTTTGTAAGGGATGTCAAGGCTTTGCAGCCCAGTTCTCCTGAATCAGGATATAAATCATTAGAAAAAAGGCTTGTAAATTACTTAGAGTCGAACTTGAGAGTAGAGTCCTATAGTATTGTTGGCGTCAATCTATTTGGTGACAGGTTCATATCCCTCATCGAATATATAGAATTCATTGAAGGAAATTTCAGTACAGATGCTAGACAAACTAAAAAATTAAAATCAACAATAATAGAAACGTTTAGAGGTAAATCAAGGTACAATCCAGAAGCCTTTATACCAGAACGACTAAAACCCCTGTACGTTGAGGTATATGATGGGTATATGACTGAGAAGAGGGGGCAAAGGACAAGTGAATTGTTCATTGACCACTAACAAACTTTATAAACATATTCCAAACTATTTTTCTTATGAAACGAGCCTTATTCATTGGAAGATTTCAACCTTTTCATAATGCACACTTGCTTGATATTAAACAAATTCTTAAAGAGGTTGATGAGGTTATTATTGCTATTGGAAGCTCTCAAGAAAAGAATACGTTAGAAAACCCTTTCAGCTACAATGAAAGAAAGCAGATGATAATCAATGTCTTAAAAATCAATAAAATAAAGTCCTACAGAAACAAAGTTTCTGGGGAACTTAAAAATAAAAAATTTTTAAGTAATTACAAAATCTATCCAGTGCCAGATTTGTACAATGACAAAAAATGGGTTAATTATATCAAAAAAACCCTTCCAAAATATGACTATGTTTATTCTGGTAATACATGGACATTAAGATGCTTTAAAAAGCACGATTCAAAAGTCAAGAAAATTAAATTGATTAAGGGAGTGAGCAGTACGATTGTTAGAAATATGATTATTAAGAATAAGAATTGGAAGGAGATGGTGCCAGAAGATATTTCTAAATATATTGAGAAGATTAAAGGTGTAGAGAGGGTTAAGAAAATTTATTCTAAGGAGTAACAAGAACTTTCTTTTTGCTTAACATTTTATCAGTTTCTGTCTTTATAATCTCCCAATGCAGTTTTATAAGTTTTTGTACTGTTGGGTCTTCTGTATTTAACTTGAACAATTTCGCCCTTCCTATGTTTCTGGTCTGCACAATAGCCTTCCTCTTTTCTAGTTCTTTCCATGCTCTTGTAAAAGAAGTCCACCCAACATGGCTTCCATTGGCAATGTCTGTCATGCTATAGTCGAAGTCTTTGCCAAGCATTAGGAAGTTGAGTATTCTAACCACTGGTGTATCTCCAAAATACTCCACAAAAATGCTTTCTTGTTTCATGTTTCTAATAAGTTTTTTTAATGATAAAGCCTTCTTTTGCAATGGGGAAAATTTTGACCTTTTGACCTTTTTTTATGTGAAGATGCTCAACCAATTCTGCTGGAATGCCTACCATAAGGCTTTTGCCGCTTAAAGTAACAGTCCTCTCAAAGCCAAATTCATGCTCTTTCAGTTCTGTTGTACGCGCTTCCATTTCATGAGCTTGTTCTTCTGTAAAAAAAATCTTGTTGCATCTTGGACATTGGTATGCCTTGACATTATGCAAAGGATAACCATCTTCGTAATTGTATTTAGGTAGTACCCCGAGCTTCATTTTTACATTGCATTTAGCACAAAATATGCCTTCTTCAATACCTTTTACCATTTTTTCTTTCTCCTTACAATGTAAGCAGTTATAACTCGTTCCTCTTCTTTACGCAGAGTATAAATAACCATTATTGTTTTTTCTTTTAAGATAAGCTTCTTGCCGTATCTTGTCTCGCCCTTGACAACCTCTCTGATTTCAAGTTCGCCATGTTTTAAGCATTGACTTACTTCTTCTTCACTGATGCCTGACTGCTCCATTTCCTTGCGAGCATGGTCAGATATAATCATTATCAATCACTTATCAAATAAGTATTAAGATATATAAAGGTTTTGATTTCAATAGGCCAAGAAATAGATTTACCCAAACACCCCCTTCAAAAATCCCTTTTTATTATTTTCTTTTTCAAAATCTTCCAATAATTCTTTTTGTTTTTTAGTTAATTTCTCTGGAACAGTTATAAAAACTTCAACATTTTGGTCGCCAGCATGATGGCTGTGCAAATCAGGAATGCCTAAGCCTTTCATTCGAAAAACAGTATTGTTTTGAGTGCCTGCTGGTATTTTCAAATTTGCTTTACCATTTAATGTCGGCACTTCAATTGAAGAGCCTAATGCAGCTATTGTAAATGAAATAGGCATTTTGACATAAACATCATTGCCGTGCCTTTCAAAAATCTTATGATGATTGACATGAATAACAATGTATAAATCGCCAGCTGACATTCCTTTGCTTGCTTCGCCTTCTCCTTGAATTCTTAAGTTTGTGCCGTCAGCTGCTCCTGCAGGAATTTTTATTTCAATTTTTCTTGTTTTTTGCGTAACACCGCGGCCATTGCATTCACCGCATTCATTTTTAATGTACTTGCCTTCCCCCCTGCATTTCCTGCAGGTTGTTGTTGTCGAGAACAAGCCAAAAGGCGTTCTTTGATTTCTTGTTGTTACGCCTCTTCCATTGCATTCTGGACAATTTACAATGTCTGATTTATCTTCTGCTCCTGTGCCATTGCATTTTTCGCATTCCTCCAATCTTGGAATATTTATTGTTTTTGCTGCGCCAAAAGCAGCATCCTCAAGCTCAATTTCCAAATCGTACCTTAAATCAGAGCCTCTTTGCCTTCTCCTTGTCCTTTGAGTTCCGCCAAAAAAGTTTTCAAATATCCTGTCAAAATCCATTCCAAATCCTCCAACGTCTGACATAAAGTCAGAGAAATCAAATCCTGAAAATCCGCCTTGGAATTGCTCGCCTGCTGTGCCAAATTGGTCGTATTGCGCTCTTTTGCTGTCGTCTCCAAGCACTGCAGCAGCTTCATTTATCTCCTTGAATTTTTCAGCTGCGCCCTGGCTTTTATTTAAATCAGGATGGTACTGCTTTGCCAATTTTTTGTAAGCTGCCTTAATCTCTTCTTTTGTTGCATTCTTGCTTACTCCAAGTATTTTGTAATAGTCTTTTTCTTTTGGCATTTTATTTGATTATTTTGATATTTTCAATATTGGTTTTTGTTATTTCCTTATTGAATGTGAATTTTATCTATTTATAGACATTTTTGTTTATTTCCTAACACGTTAAATAAAAATATTTTTTCAAAAAACAAACTATAAATCACTTCAAAATCTCGTAATTTAACATTTTTTTTAACTTTTCCTTGTTAGGCACTAATTCCTGCAATGAAGCGCCCGGAATCACTTTGCCGCCGCTTTCGATGTATTGTGCAAATTGCCTTATACTTTCAGGATCTTCTGGCTCAATGACCTGATTCACCATAAACCATACGCTTAGCTCTTCTCCATAATCCTTGCAGCTTATTGACGTATGGCTTGCCTTTTTCTCTGATTAACTTTGGCCTTTGTAATTTTTTATTAAATAATTCAATCTCTTCCAAAAAGCCCTTTTTCAAGTCTTCTTCTGGAATGTTCAAAAATCTTGCAATGTTCTTTGAATCATCTCCAACCAAGGAGCCACTGCCAAATTTGCAGCCATGATTGCATGAATTGCATCTGCATGGAGCAGCTAACTGCAAAACCTCTTTTAAAGGAGTGTTTTTGGTAATGATGTTAATCAACTCTTTTTCAATAGTTCTTGACTTTTAATCTTTCAATCCGTTCGCTTCGCTCACAATATCTTGTGCTCGGCGGCAACGACAATTGCTGTTCTTGTCATGTCTTTTCTTCAACAGTCGCTCCGCCTCGCCCATAAATTGACTAATGAACTCAAAAGCGGATTACTTTCTTCACCATGATAATACCAAAGTCGCTCTCGTGATTTTTGATTCAATTTTTTAATGCATTTTTATTATTTTTTATTGAGCATAGTTTAATGCGCTAATTTCTATATTTTTTCATCTCCTAATAACTCATACTCTATTTTTTTTGTGAATTCTACTTCCTTCTCAACATTGTCTTTTTTATATCTTTGCTTTATGTACTCAAACCTCTCATCTACGTTTACAATTTTGCTGCCTTTCACTCTTTTGTCAGCATAGAAAACAATCTTTTCCTCCCATGTTTTTGGAGTAAATTCTTCTTCTTCAAGATGGTAAAGCCCGTGCTTTTTAATCAAATTCGCAACTTCAGGATAGCCAAGCGATTTAACAAGCCCATATCCTTCAATTACATGGTCTTCAGAATTTATTTTTTTAATATCGTGCAATAAAGCACCAGCAACAACTAAATCTTTATTGACATTAATGCCTTTCTTTTCCAAAAAATCGACAACTTCCATCGAGAAATCGCAAACTGCCTTGAGATGTGCAACTATGTTGTCAGGGACTTTATTGTCTTTCAGTATTTTCAGGCACTCGGATTTTGTGGGGATTATCATTTTTCTATAAATTTGATTATTAAACTAAATATTTCAAATATACACCATAATGCCACGAAAGATGTTATTAAAATTATTAAATCTAAAATCCTATTTTTACTAAAAGGTTGGTAAAACCATATACCTATAATGCTTAAAGAAATTGTGATTAAGGAAGTTACAATCGGCATAAAAAATATTTTATCTAATTGTGATGCAACTATTTTTTTTGTAAAATTTTTAGTTATTCCTAAAGTTAAGGAGGCTATTATAATACCAGTAAATGCTGAAAAACCTTGTATATAAGAGCTAAGTAACCAAAAATACTGAGCTTCACTTATTTGTAAATATCCAAGATTGTATCTTCCGTAAGTATAGGTAGCTATTCCCATTAAAAGTGCTAATAACCAAATCCGTTTTGGAAGATGTTTATATTGTTGTAAATATAATATATTCTTTTTAGAAATGATATTTTTTGATTTTTTCATATTAAAAATAAAAAACAAAAAATTACTTTCTTTTCTTTTTTCCTTCATCCTTCACTTCATAATCAGCATCAACAACATTGTCATTATCTTTTGATTTTGTTTCTTCAGCTTCTTCTTTATTTTCCTCTCCAGCATGGCTTTGTTTGTATTGCTGCCCAGCCTTCTGGTACAATTCTGTTGACATTCTCTGCACAAGCTCGTTGATTTCATCCACTTTTTTCTTGATTGCATCAACATCTTTCTCTTGAGGCTTTAGCAATTCTTTCAGCTCTAAAATCTTGCCCTTGATTTCTCCAATTTCCTTTTCTGGAACTTTTCCTTCCAAGTCCTTGAACAATTTTTCAGTTGTATAAACCAAGTTGTCAGCTTGATTTATTATCTCAATCTCTTCTTTTTTCTTTTTGTCAGCATCAGCAAACTCTTCTGCTTGCTTCTTCATTCTTTCAATCTCGTCTTCGCTTAATTTTTGCGAAGCTGTTATGCGAATGCTTTGTTCCTTTCCAGTTCCTAAATCCTTTGCATTAACATGCAATATTCCATTTGCATCAATG
>JAGVYA010000014.1 GCA_018303505.1 Candidatus Woesearchaeota archaeon | reverse complement strand
ATTTTAGCTGGCTCTTTGCTTATTGGATGGTTTTTTGGTAGCCAAGATTATATATGGAATCATCCTGTATTAGCAAGATTCTTCAGCATTTATGTTTTGGTGAATGCAGTCATAATAGCTGCTGTCCTGTACTTTGTGCTTGGGTTTGTGTTAAAGGACAAGGTTCCGAAATCACCTGAAAGCATTGGCGGCTATGGAATTTTGATATTTTTGGTTGCTTTGATTTTTGCTGTTCAAATTGGCAACCAATGGATATGGCATCAATCTGTAGTAAAGCAATTTGTTGATTACTTGTTTGGAGCGCAAGGAATACTTAATCCTGCACCTCCAGAATATAGGTTATGGGCGTTTTTGGCTGTCACAACTTTGTTGGTATTTTTCTTTAATGGATTTTTATTGAAAGGAGGAGCAGGCGGCACAAATAAAGTTAACTATGCTTTGGCAATTTTAATCGGTACAAGTGTTGCAAGAGCTGGTATAAGCTTTGCAAGCATTGTTTTGCTTGGAGAAGCTATCTTTACAATAGTTCTAGCTGATGCTTTAAAGGGTACAGCACCGAACGTGAAAGGCTTTGGCACTAACTGGATACTTGCAGCATTTTTGGTTGGATGGGCTTCTGCTGCAATGACTTATGGAACAGAGTATCAGGGATGGTTGGCCACTTTTGTTGGATATCCACTCTGGAAATTAGGTTTACTTACAGTTGGACCAACTGGGGCGCCAGCACCGCCAACTGGTGTTGGAGGATGGTTTGGATGGATATTCAAAATGGGTGGTGGGGCGCTTGTAATTGTAATCATAGCCTTGATATTTTTGTTTGTGATAGGGAGGGCTAAACAAAGAGCAGACAAACAGTCTATGGTACAGGAAGGAAGGTCAAGAGGCTGGCAGGAGATAAAAAGAAAATTAAGACAGAATAAACTTGCTGCATGGACAATGAGAAGAGTTTTTCTGATGAGTTGCCATTTGATATAAAAGATATGAGACTGGAGATTTACACTTTGTTAAACTGGATGTTGAGACACGAAGTTTGGATGAGAAAGGGTGCTGCCGTTACTGGTATCAAGGAAGAGATTAAAGAAGCTGAAAGAAGATTGGGGACTATGAAGCCTACTGAAGAGGAAATTTTGGGTGGCATCAAGGGCCATATTGAAGGCGCGGAAATCGGACCTGCTGGTGACATATGGAACAAGCTTGGGGACCCAAGAAATTCCGTTGGATGGGGAAGGTTTTATTTTATTTTTGTTCAATTAATGAATCAATTGAAGCAGGATTTGGAGCAAGACCTAACCCAAAAACCTGAAAAAGCGGAGTCCGCAACAACTCAAGCAGGAAATTGGATTCAAACTGGAGAAGGTGGAAAGATTATATCTAATGCGTGGAAAAATCATATTGATACTAGGTACAACCGATATTTGTCAGGTATAGGAAGGTATAAAGGTTGGCTAATAACAAGAGCAAATAAGCTAGCATTTTGGGACTTGCTAAACATGTATGGAAGATATAAAAGAGGTTATTTGTTCGCGAAACCTGGAGCACTCGCAGAACACTATTCTTACGATCAAGCAATTGAGCAGCCATCTCAAGAAGATGTAGGTCACACAATCACAAGATCGATCGATTTTAAGAAAGTTGTAAAAATTCCTGGACTTTTCCGGAATGAGTACAAAGAAGATCCGAATGGTGAGGAACTTTTGGAACTGGATATACATGGTTTTAGTATCACTGACATTAATAAAATACAAGTAGAGGGAATTAATCTTCCATACATCAGAAGGTTCAGAGTTGGTTATATAGATCTAAGGGATGAAAAATATAAATCTGATGTCAGTGAACTACATGTAACAGCACAAGGCGACGCAAGGTTTGAACATGTTTTAACATTTTCAGAAAAGGATTGGGAATATGCCACCAGAGATATGCTTAGTGGTGTGTTTCATCCCTTAAGCAGAAGGGTAGACAATTACCAAAGATACTTTGATATAATCTATGAAAAATTCAGCACTGCACCATTCGATAGACCACTGGGAATGGGAGAAGTTGCATTTGATAGAGAAGCTCTCAAAATACCACACGCGCTCAATTATTGGGGCAGAAAAAAGTACTTTGATCAATCTCCAAATGGAAGCGAAATCAGGCAATATCCGGCCAATCCATATCCTGGAATATCTTTAAAAGGATTATGGAACTTTATTTTCAAATATTCAACTGCAACTGCTGGTGATCCAGAAAGAACAAAAAAAATACTAAATGATTATTTCAAGCAAGGTTATGATATAATAGACAAAACATACCAGGAGAAACAAGGTGGCTGAAGAAATAATAAATCCTGAGGAAGAAGTACAACTTATTAATGAAAAAATCGTGCAGTATTTAGAAGCTTCTTTGGATATTCTCGACACTTCAGACTTAATGAATACTAATTTCTCCATCGTAATCAACAACGATAAAAGATTGAAAGCTTTGGCATCAGAATACAGGCTAATTTCAGTTATAAGACGGCAAAAAGAACAGATGAAGGGCAAGGTCCTGGACATAAGCGGGTTAATGCCTGCATTGAGGCAGATTATTTTCCAAATCCAGTCTGACAAGAACGCCTATAGGCTGGTAGAAGCAGATTTGGCCAAAATAATTAGGGATTTGGAAATTCTTGAAAAAGTTTTAGAAATGACGCGGAATATCGATGAATTCAGAATAAATATTAATGTTGTTTTGAAGAATATAGATCAACTAAGCCAGGAAAAACTAAAAGTGCAAATTAGGAATAGAATACTTTCAATAAAAAATAAACTAGAAGAGTCAGATGCATTGCAGATTGCAATAAATGATCTAAAGAATTGGGATCGTCTGCCACACAGTGAAATAGAATTTTATTTGACGCGTATGGGTTCTTACTTTAGACCAATAACTCCAAGCAATTTTGCTGGAATTGATAAATTTAAAGATACTGAACTGAAAAAAATAGTTTATGATTCACGTCCTATTAGGTACTTAAGAGCTATTGCTCACTTAACATTCAAGGCAGAAGCGCAAAAAGTATTTCTGGCCTCGCTCATTAAAGACTTAGAGCAAGATATTTCTGGAGATGTCTGGGTCCAAAACAAAAGCACTAAACTATTTTTAGATAATGTTAATAGTTATGCTGATACCCTAGTAAATAACTACAAGAATGTTTATTTAGTAAATATGCTTAGACGGCAAGCCAGAGAAATTGGTGAGCAGCCGTTCAAGTTAAGAGATATGCTTCGGCAAATGATTAGAATAGTTGAAGGGGCAATTGGCAAAAAAGAGTATGCTATTAGAAGCTCACAGGAATTTTTGATAGATATATTTGGAAAAAGGCGAGATAAAATATTCACAACCGCACAAAACCAAATTGGAGAAATACTTTCTGAATCCTCGAAATATATTGATGATTTTCTGGAAAATACGATAAAAAATATCGAAAGATTTGTTGATAGACTATGGGAAGCAAGAAAAAGGCAGTTCAGGCAATTTTTTAAAGAAATTTCCGACAGGCACAATAAATTAGAGCCAATTATTAGAGATATATTTGAAAAGGGAATGATAGACCGTGACACTTACATATTCATGGTTAAGCTTAAGACTTTGAATGAATTTAGAATTCACAAAAAGCTTTTATTCCAAAATTTAAGCACTGGAAAAAATGTATTCCCAAATTTGCTGATGCTTGATTTTGATTTGGCAAGAATGCGTGACTTATTTTATGGTTTAAAAAGGCACGAAGCGGAACTAAAGCGTAAATCTGAATACTTAAATAGTGCGATCCTGCAAATAGACAAAGATATAAATGAGCTAGTTCAGATAAATGTTAGTTTTGTTAACTTTGCAAGTTCAGTAAGATTGAATATTGAAGGTGTTGATTTGAATAAAACAAGAGAGATGTTAGGCGCATTTTTGTCCCTAACCAGATCAAAAGGTGTGAAAAATGGCTGATGAACAACCAAAAGAGCAGAGAAAAGGAATAAGGCATATATTACCAGTGACTCAATGGAGAAAATGGATTCTAAGAAAAATGGGATTCAGTGGGTTTAAAGACGAGCCTGAACCTGGTTTTGAATTGACAGACATAAATGTCTACGATGAAATAAAGCGTGAAATCAATTTTGGCACCATTGCGGATTTGAATGATCTGATGGTTAATACAGAGCTAAAATGGGACGGCATTCCAAAAGAAGAAAGACCAGATAAAAAGGCAGATCCAAATTCTGCTGCTGGAAAAATGGATCAAATGATTGATTACTATGCAAATAATTTCAATGACAAAGAAAAGTTCAGTGTACAAGTAGGAGTAGATACACATGAATTTGTAAGACACAATCAGGGAATTGGATATTTTACTGATAAAGAGGAAATAGAAAGGGAAGGGGGCTACTTGAACACAGGCACAGGCTTTAAGGATATAGCTGATAGACCTTGGATAAAACTTAGCGACCAAAGTAATCCAAGAGGACAGCCTTTGGAATATCGTTATATTTTGCCAAAAGAACAAGTATTTAGGCATGGTAATCTTACTTACCAAGCAGCTTTTTTCGGGGAGAGAGGTATAAACCAGTATATTGAACTTTTAAGTAGGGATATTAGTAATATAATCGATGACTATGGTAACAGAATAAGGGCAGGTAAGACTGGAGAACAGCAAGAAAATATCAATAAAAATTTAGAGATAATTAGAGAAAGGTATAAAGCAGCAATAAAGGCTGTGGAAGAAAAAACCAGAGCATTTGAAAGCAAGATCCATTACAGTTTAGTGAGCGGAAGAGGTACCGTGGCAAACATGTTCCCCTTGATGGACGATCTAAAGAAGCAGATAATGGGTTTAAGACTGCCACCTGATCAAGTTCATTATACTCACACTTATAAAATTATAGACATGCACAAAGAAATTATTGTAAATGGTGTTGTTAGAAGATTTGCTGACTTTCATCCAAATTTTCGCAGGGGAAAAGAATTTGCGGCTGGATTAGATGAAAATGGAATGCCGCTTGAAATTGGAGATGGAAAAATAGGATTTAGAAATGTAGTTTTAGAAGAAAATAAGGTTGTGATAGACATATTCCATAACTGGGATGTGGCCCATGGATTAACAAACGAACCAGCCGTGCAAGTCAGAGAAGTAGATCCCAGATTCATAACAGAATGCCATCCAGTTGACATTGCCGTGTATGTTTATGCTCACTATGACTCTTATAGAGATGACATGAGAGATGCACGATACCATGAAGACTCTATGTCTATAATGGAGTATCTAATGGAAAATCTTGACCCATTAGAACCAAGAAATGTAAGAGATTATGTTCTGACTCCTGACGGGACGATTTTGTCTCCTGATTTTAGCAGAAGTAGAGAAAACCCTCACGCCAAAGTCAGGGTAAAACTTAATAAACTAGGAGCAGGGCAATTCAGACCTAACACTGACCCAGATGTGGTCCACGAGACTATAAAGTCAACTCATTTAAATCCAGCCTTTGATTTGAAAAATGCAACAGGCAAGGCGATTCACTGGGGAAGAAAGTATTATTATGAGGGACAAGATCAGAGTGTGCAATCAAAAGAACCAACGCTTACTACAAGAGGTGCTGCCCTTTACATGCTGCACAGGGTTATAGACCAAACTAAATACTGGGGGGGTTCAGGAAACAAGGAAGGAGTCTTGCAGTTATTAAGTAAAATTGCTGATCAAACGCATGGTTACGATATTGGTCCGAATCTAGGAAGATGGGGCAGACCATTAACAAAGGATCCGTTTAAGCCGCAGCAATCTGGTTGAATAAATAACTGAAAAGTTACACCATAGCGTACAAAATTTCCAAACATTCATTCTAAATAAAGATATATATAATTATTGTTACCCGCCTTTCTTAAGCAATCTTTTCTTTTCATCCTTGTCTTTTTTCTTTGCTTCTATCTCTTTTTTATAATATGAAGCAAGCTCTATATTATCTTCTTCCTCGGCTTTCTTGAGTTTTTCTTCGTGTATTTTAATCTGTTTTTCAATAGATTCAATGCCCTTTTGCAATCTCTTTTTTCTATTTACCATAAAGCTCAGCTTCTATAGAATTTACACACTGAATTAAAATATTTAATAATTTTTCCGCGACAGAAATTTCAATCTTTAAATTTTGAGTGCTTTTATCATTTTTAACTGCCCTGTAAGTTGCATAGCATTGCTCAAATTCTTGATGTGTCATCCTATTTTGAATTAGCCATTCCTGAAATGCTTTATTTGAAAATTTCTCTTTGTTTAATATGCATTTTATAATAAACAATCCTCTTAACCTCAACACTGTTGAATATAATACAGAATAAGATTTAACATATTTGTCGTCTAATTTATCAAGCCCTATAAGCTCTTTATTGCTTTCTATATGCTCTTTTGTTTCATTAATGTATTTTTTAAAGTTTTCATTGTCAATTTTAATATTTTTTAATTCATTTAAAACATAAAAGTTAATTAATGGGACTGCTTCCTGGACAATTTGATAGTACATAACCGGATATTTTTCAATTGCCATTTTTAACTTGTCTAATTGAAAAACGCTTATTTCTAAATTGGGTTCTTTAATTTCTATTGCGATTGTTTTATCTTTTGTGACAACCATAACATCTAAATCAGAATCTTTTGTTTCTTCATGTCTTGCATATGAACCATAAATAAAAACAGCTATAACATCTTTTAAATAAGGCTCAAGCAGATGTATAACTTTTTCTTTTACATTCAATTTAGGCTTGTCTGGAAGTATAACTATAACTTCTTGTCCAAGCCAGTTTTTTGGAACCCAGACTGCTCCGCCATTGCCTGATTTTACAACTGTTTTAACAAGTTGCTCTTTTATTGCTAATTTTTGTGTATTCATTGTATAGACTTGGTATAGACATTACTATTTAAATGTTTTGATTTACACATTAAAACCACAAAATTTAAAAATTCTAATCATTCATTCTAAATAAACATATATTTAACTATAATTTCTATTTATTAGTTCTTAAAAATCAAATATTAAATCTTAAATCTAAAATAGAAACCTTTAAATACTGATAATTAAACTGGAAATAATAGACATATATTAATTAATAGTAAACAATGCTATCTTTATCGGACAACGAATTTAGCGTATTGAACTTCTTAGTCAGAAACTTCAGTGAAAAGCTTACTATAAGGAATATTGCTCAAAGGCTTAACTTTAGCCCAGCTGGAGTTTTTAACATTCTTAAGAAACTGGAAAAACAAAGCATTGTTGTTGGCCAGAAACTAGGAACTGGCTTGTTTTATTCAATCAATTTTGAAAATAAAATTGCTGAGCATCTTGCTGAAATTGTTTTGCTGCATTCTGATGAAAAAATTGACTTAAACATTGAGCAATTTAAACAGGCAAATGCTGCTATTCTTGATGAAAAGAGTTTATTGCTGATAACAGACAATATTACAGTTTTTGACATTTCTATTCCAAATATTGAAGTCATCACAAAAACAGAAGATGAAATTATTGATTTGTTGAGGAAAAAAGACTCGCAAATGCTTCAAATTTTGAAAAAAGGCGTTGTGCTGTTTGGCGAAGATAAAATTGTTGAAATAATAAAAAACTGCATTTCAAGGTTTTAGGTATGAAAAAACAAGCTAAAAAGTTGAGAAATGTAATGATTTGGATATTCATGTTTATCTTACTGTTCTCAACTATAACTTACGCAAAGCCTTTCACAGATGCTTTCAGAAGCGGCTTGATACAAATTAATGACTTCTTTGCAAAAGAGCAGTATAAGCCATATGCAACAGCTATAGACTTTTTCTTCTTTGCATTGCTGTTTATATCAATTTACATGATGGGCACAAGGTATGCTTTTAAGGAAGTAAAAAAGCCAGAGAAAGTCATTGCAATTTTGCTTGGCTTGATGACAGCGTTTTTGCTTGTGTTAGGAGGATTTTCAGCTACAATATTGCTGCCTTATATAGCTTGGATTTTGTATACATTATTATTTATTTTATATTGGTGGCTGCTAAAAGGGATAAAGAATAAGTTTTGGAGATTTATTTTGGCTTTGCTATTGACATTGCTGACTATTGGATTAATCCAAGGCTTATTTGGCACCTTATCTCCTGACACAGAAGGCTTTTTCAGTTCATTATCTAAGAGTTTTGCCAGCATACAATTTCCCGAAACGCCTGGAGTGCCTAGTTACTTAAGTGATTTGTTTGGAGCACCAACAACAGCTCCTACAGGGCCAGATTTGACTACGCTGACACCAACTACAACGCCAACTGCTCCAGCACCTGAAGAAAAAGGCTTTCCATGGTGGGCATGGGTTTTGATATTTTTGTTTGGGCTTCCTGCTTTGGGTGGTCTTGGTTATGGTGGCAAAAAAATATGGGATTGGTGGAGAAGGGGAAGACCGCCAACGAGGCCAGAGGAATTAACAGTAGAACAAATTATTGCAAAAATAGATGAAATAATAAGGCAGAAAAGAGACTCAATAACAAAAATAAACGACACAAGAGATAATAAAAATCGGATAATTCAAGCTGCTGATCAAAAAATTGCAGTTGTTAGTAAATTAGGTGAGTTAGAACGTGCAAATCTATGGGAAGGGCTAAGAAGCATTACAGACCAGAATGATCCTCTTAAAAGATTGTTTGACGTTGAAATGCAATTTGTAACAGAACTTAAAGAATTAAAAGATGTAGAGAAGGATCTCCTAAATAAATTTACAGAATGGCAGCAATTCCTAAGCCAAAGAGGAAATGTGGGTAATGATTTGGCTTTCTTAGATAATTTGATTAGAGAAAGAGGGAATACTAAGAAAATAAAAGAAATTGGGATTGTATGGTTAATTAAAATTTGCTATGATTTTGAAAAGCGTGTAGATATTCTAAGGCAGGATCAAATTAACTTATTGGAAGAAGAAAATATAGAACAGCTTGTCAGAGGAAAGTTTGAAACGGTTAAGGATAATGAGAAAAAATTGGATGTTTATGTCGCTGCTGAAAATAAGATTATAGTAGCATTATCAGAAAAAATTGAAGAGCAGATAAATAGATTGGAAGAGTTAAAAAGAATTGTAACTGAAGGTCGACCCGCACAACCACTTGCTCCAGAAGTACCTACAGTACGTCCTTCTATTCAAATAACATCTCCTCAAAATAACACAGTTCTTACTTTAGATGTAGGTGAAGATCAAAAAGTTGTTACCTTTGAAGCTCAAATGGGTAATTTGGAAATATCACCTCAAAGACAATATAATTATCAATGGGTTTGGATAAATGCAGAAGAAGGCGCTAGGGACTTGTTAGCAGGGCGTCTCGTAGCAAGCAGAACAACAAGATTTAGGATATTAAAAACCAGTACCGCCACAGCTGTAAATATAAGAGACGAAATAGAGCTTCCAGTAGGTGACCACTTCATTATAATATGGTTGCTTGGTACAAATAATAGACCAATTCACGTTTCTAACAATTATGTAAAAGTAACTATTCAACCACCAGAGACGCCTACAACAACACCAAGAGTGCTCAGAGCACCAACACCTGCAGCGCCAGTTCCTCTACCATCACGAATGAGAATCAATTTAATGGACGCTGTTAAAAGAGAAAGAACTTTGCTAAAAAGAATAAGTAATAGTTTAAAAAGAATAAAAGAAAAAATTCCCATAAGAGGTAGAAGAGAAGTTGAAGAAGCTGCAGTAGAGGCTGAAGAAGCAGCAGAGGAACTTAAAGAATTTGAGGAAAAAAGGATTTTAGAAAGAATAAGTCCTGCCTTACATGAAAAATCAAAAAGGATCAACAGAAGGGTAAGAGCAATTGTTAGATTTGTTAAGATGAAAGTAAAAAAAGAGGGGTTCATTAAGGCAGCAAAAATACTATTAAAATTAGAAGAAGATCGAGTTAGAGCTTTAGGCACAGCAGAAGAAGGCCGTCCAGAAATAACTGTACCTCCTACAATAATATCTCAACCTACTCCAGATGTAACCGCATTCTTTAACGATTTATTTGAAGCTTTTAGGAACGAAAGGTTTGATGAGGTAGAAAGAAAACTTGTTTTTGGAACAATAAATAAAATTTTGGATAATACTCAGTATGCTATTTTAGACGGAGTGGTAACTTACATAAGAACGAAGCAATTTGATAATGCAATAAGATTTTTATCAACTGACATAGCAAAGAAACCTTTTAGCTCAAATATTAATATTATTGAAGAACTTAAAAGAGTAGTTGAGGAATTGAGGCAAAAGCATATTTAAAGAAAGGCATATTAACTTCTGAAGCTAACTTTAATGAATAACATTGTACAATTAACATAACAGCTTGCAAAACCCAATCTAAAACTCATTTCTCCTTAAAAACATCAGACTCAACAATTCTCGCAGGTATTAAAATCGGAACTTCAAGATATTTAATTTTCCAGCTGTTAAGATACTCTTTAACATTTTCAGATTCTTCAACTGGTGAAATAATAATCCTTTCAGAAAATTTGTAAGATTTTAATTGTTTGAGCATTCCCTCGCTATTTCTTCCGTATAAGCTATAGTAAAAGCGCATTCTTTGTGATTTATTAAAATTTTGGATGTCATATCTAAACAATACCATTGGTTTGTATCCTAGCCCATCAGCAACAAATTTTTTTTGCATTAAGCTAAATCCCTCAGAAAGGTATGATTCTCGAGCAATAAATGCGGGTTTAAACAAATCGCTGTAGCTTTTTGAAATCAAATCAACTTCAACGCCAAGAATTTCAAATTCTTTCTGGATTTTATAACTTAATTCAGAATTGATTTTTGTTTTGTAAATTATAAGCAAATCTACATCTCTTGGCTTTTCCTTTCCTCTTATTAAAGAACCAAATAGAACTGCGTCAAGAAGCTCATCTTCATTTTCCTTAATTATGCCATAGACTTTAGACATCAATTTTGTATTCTTCAATAATTCTTTCAACATTTTTCTTGACCTCGTCACATGCTGTCTTATCAATCGTTAGAGAATAAGTTTGCCTGTAGATTGGGTAAAATTTATCTAAGAAGTAATAGAGTTCAGGAAAATTATCTTTTAAAATATCAAATCTTTCTGTGTGATCTTTTGGTGTTTTGCCTCTTTTCTGAAGAATT
The DNA here is from genome assembly GCA_018303505.1 of Candidatus Woesearchaeota archaeon. Lineage (GTDB taxonomy): Archaea > Nanobdellota > Nanobdellia > Woesearchaeales > GW2011-AR4. Next base: position 21,257 of record JAGVYA010000014.1, on the reverse strand, counting down.
ATAAGATCTAGAACAACAAACAAGCATTTAAAATAGAGTATAGTTGAAGATGTATAATCTCCTGCAAGGTAAACTATTTCTGCGGAATCCTTAAAGCTTTTTATATTTTTAATTAAATCTTCTTCCATGTTGGTAATAGAAACAAATAACTGATTTAAATACTTTTCGGTTGGTAATACCAACTTTGTTGGCAATAGAAACAAGGAATATCTATTAAGCCTTTTTTGTTGGTAATACAAACAAATTAAATCTTCAAATTTTCAGCAAATTATAGAAAACTTTAAATATTAGTTCTGATGGATTACTCTATATATGAAAGGCATAGAAGTTGCAAAAAAGCTTGAAGGGTTGAATACTTTGGAAATGGCAAGGAAAAAACTCAATGTAAGAAAATCCACAGCAATTAAGATAATTAGTTTATTAAGAAAAGAAGGTTTTGTTGAAACCAGTGGAGGAGGCAAAAAGCCAAGGTTATACAAGATAAGCCCAATAAGGTTAACAGCTAAAGAGAGAATGGGGCTTTACGATATAATAAACAAATACTCAAAAGTAAAGCTTTTTGAGCCATTTAAGCATAAAGTGATGGACAGAAAACTAAGTGTTGAAGAAGCCATACCGATGGCAATTAAAGAAAGAAATTTCAGAATTACTCTTGCATCATTAGGCTTGTTTAAATTTGTCAAAGACTGGGCAAAACTTAATTATTTTGCAAAAAAATACAATGTAACAAAAGAGTTAGGTGCGCTGTATGACATTGCAAGAATTTGCATGAAAACAGGGAAAATGGATGAAAGAACAAGAAAAAGTTTATTAAAAATGAAAACAAGAAAACTGTTTATTATAAAGCATGCTAAATCAAAAGATTTTAAAGATGTAGAAAAAATATGGAAGGTTTATATTCCATTTAATAGGGCTGATTTGGAGAGGTATAAAGAATGACGGATTTAAAAGAGCAAGAAGATATTTTTAATCTAATAGGCTCCAATCTTAAAAAAAAATTGAAATGCTTTGTGATAGGCGGCTCTGCAATGCTTTACTATAAATTAAAAGATGCAACTAAAGACGTGGATATTGTATTATCAAATGAGAATGATAGGCAATACATCCTCAAATTCATGAAAAATCTCGGTTATGTTGAAAGAAATCCTAAGATACTTTACATAAATAAAAAAAATGTGCCTATATTATTGCAGAGAGGAGAAAACAGGTTTGATTTATTTAACAGGATAATAATAAACCTAAGATTCAGCGATGGCATGGTTGACAGGTCGCAACTTATTTATGAGTATGGCAATTTAATTGCTAATGTTGCATCCCCGGAGGACATAATAATACTAAAATGCGCAACCGACAGGGCAGGCGACAGGATAGATGCCGCTAGCATAATTAAAAACACAAATGTAAATTGGGATATTTTATTTCAAGAATCCATTAGTCAAATGACATTAGTTGGAGATGTAATACCCCTAAACCTATATCAATTTTTATTAGAGTTAAAAGAAGACTTAAAAGTTGAAATTCCGGACGATTTGATTAAAAAACTCGAGAATGAATGTGAAGAAATTTTAATTAAAAAATTAAAACAAGGCAAAACTGTCAAGGTCACAAAATACAAAAAATAAAACCTTTATATACTACCTTACTTCATTTTTCTAAATGAAAACAAAAAACATTCCAAAAAAAACTATTGTCATCAGAGAATCACTTTTCATAAAAAGCTTTAAGCTTGCTAAATCCAATCCTAATAAAGTTGGATTGATGATTTTATTCGATTTATTATTTTTATTTTCAGTTTATGCTTTATACAGAATTAGTTTATTTTTCGCTCAAAGCCTTGTTGTGCCTCAAACATTATTATCTGTATCTATCTTCATCATTTTTTCATTAATTTATTATTTGACAATATTATTTGCATATTCCTTCTTTAAATACATAATATTGGATTATATAAAATCCCTATTTGAAAAGACAGAAATTTCATTCAAAAAGCTTGGGCAATTTTATTCATTAAATATTATAATCGCAGGAATATTTTTTGCAATAATGTTTTTGGCTAATTTTTTATTAGCGAGCATTAAGCCTGAATACAGGCCATTTGTTTTCATTTTTTTAGCAATTCCATATTTATTGTTTCTATATGTGATAGTCAACATATCGCACTCCTCATTTTACCAAGGCGCCTCGATAAAAGAGGCAGTCAAAAAAAGCTTTAGAATTGCATTCACAAAAATGAAAATTTACAGGGAAACTATCTTGATTATGATTCTATTGGCTTTGGCGTTGTGGCTTTTATTTTTTGGAAGCGGCTATTTAATAAGGCTTCTTGCATCCAAAAATTATAGTTTGTATTTGAATACATATGCTTATTTCAAGCAAGCATCCATTATTGTTTTTGATTTGGTGTTTTACCTGGTAGTTTTAATAAACAGGATTTCATTCTATGATATAATAAGGGAAAATAAGTGAGACAAAATATTGATTAATTAAACAATAAAAATCAAAATAAAATGTTTTTCCACAACATAAACCCTGTGCTGATTGAGCTTGGACCTTTTCAGATTAGGTATTATGGGCTGTTTTATGCTCTTGGATTTGTGATTGCTTATTTTTTAATATCTTACCTAGCAAAAAGAAAGGAATTAAGCATAACAAAAGATGATGTTGCAGATTTTTTAGTTTATGTTATTGTCGGCGTTGTTTTAGGAGCAAGACTTGTTTATGTTATAGTTTACAATCCAATATTTTATCTGCAAAATCCTTTTGAAATAATCGCAGTGTGGCATGGCGGCTTGAGCTTTCATGGCGGCTTGCTAGGCGCAATAACATCAGCTTATATATTTTGCAGAAGAAAGAAAATTGCTTTTTATGATTTAGCAGACATTGTTGTTGTTCCTGTTGCCTTGGCATTGGCTTTAGGAAGGATTGGAAATTTTATGAATGCAGAGCTTTATGGAAGAATAACCAATGTTGACTGGTGCATAGATTACTCAAAAAATAAATTCATTGAAAATCTGCCAAGCGGCTGCAGGCATCCTTCCCAGATTTATGCTTCAATCAAGAATCTTACAATTTTTGCTGTGTTATGGTTTATTAAAGACAAAAAGCTGCCGAAAGGCTTTATGTCCTGGAGCTTTATAACACTATATGGCTTGTTTAGAACATTTATAGAATTTTTCAGAGCTCCGGATGAGCAGATTGGATTTATTTTTAATTATTTCACAATGGGGCAGTTGCTGAGCTTTCCCTTATTTATACTTGGTTTGATTATGTTATTTAGACTAAGCAAGAAAAAATAATTATTTAACAATATTAATAGGTTTTTCCTTCAAAAACGAGTCTATATTCAGTATTGTTGTATCCAAAATTCTATGCAATGCTTCCCAGCTGTTAAATGCGTTGTGAGGAGTTATTATAACATTGTCTTGTTTCAATAAAATATGATTCTGCAAGACAGTTTTTAAATCACATTCTTTCAAGAAATGCTTTGATAGAATCTGCCTCTCCTCTTTTATGAAGCATTCACCCTCTAAAACGTCCAAGCCTGCTCCGCCTATTTTGCCTGACTGCAAGCCTTCAAGCAAAGCAGATGTATCTATTATGCCTCCTCTTGCAGTGTTTATTATTATAACTCCTTTTTTCATCTTTGAAATTTCTTTTTTATTAATAAGATGATGTGTAGATTTGTTATAAGGAACGTGCAAAGTTATTATGTCGGAATTTTGCACTAAGTAGTCAAAAGTTACATATTTAAATCCAAGTCTTTTTGCCAATTTTAAATTTCTAAACTTATCATAGGCAATAACTTTCGTCTCAAACCCTTTTGCAATCCTTATAACATGCTGCCCTATGCTTCCTGCACCTATAACGCCAATGGTTTTACCTTGCAAATCTATGCCACGCAAACCTTCTATGGAGAAATCTCCCCTCACTGTTCTCTCATAAGCCTTGTGTATTTTTCTAGTCAAGTTTAAAATTAAAGCAAATGTATGCTCTGCAACCGTGTTTTCTCCATAATGAGGCACATTGCAAACAGTTATCTTTCGTTTCTTGCATTCCTTTAAATCAATGTGGTCAAAACCGGTTGATAGTGTTGTTATAAGTTTTAGATTAGGCAGATTGTCTAAAATTTTTTTATTGACAATTGAATAAATAAAAACACCAATTGCATCAGCATCTTTTATTTGATTAACATTATTTTCATTTAAATGCTCATCAACAAATTTTAATTGACAGTTTTTTAAGTTTTTCAATAAATACTCTTTCTCCCACGACTCAAGCTCAAAAAATGCTATGTTAAAAGGTTTAGGCATATCCAATTACTTAAAATGTTAATATATATAACTTTCTATTGCCTCAATGATAAATTTAAATACTTCTTGTTATTTACAGGTTAAGATGATTTACTATTCAAAAACTATCGGGTATTTATTAATTGGATTCTCTGCTATATTGATATTAATTCTTGCTTTTGTCAAGGCAGATGTGGATGAACAAGCCGCATTTCTATGCGAGAAATTTCACGAAAGCAATTTGGATATGCAGCAGTGTCCTGCGCACAAAAGCAATATATCCTGGCTTATTACGCTTGCATTTGGCATTTCATTTTTAATTTTGGGGGTTAGTTTGTACTTGTTATTCATGCACAAGTCTTTTAAAGAAGAATCAAAAAAGGAATTTAAACAAGCGGACTTGTCAAAGCTGAATGAGGAAGAGAAAAGGGTTTATATAATAATTAAAGAAAAAGAGGGCTCTGCTTACCAAAGCGATTTGATGAAAGAAACAGGGTTCAGCAAAGTCAAAGTAACAAGAATTCTAGACAAACTTGAAACAAAAGATATTCTTGAAAGAAAAAGAAGAGGTATGACTAATATAATTGTTTTGAAATGATACAGATAAAATTAAAGCCAATAGGTTTTGTAAAAAATAATGTTAAAGAACATAGGTTTGGCGACTTTACGAATGAAATTTCTGAAATTATAGTTAATAAGGAATTTATAAATGCTTTAGATAACATTGACGACTATTCTCATCTCATTATAGTATATTGGATGGACAAAATAAAAGACTATGTGATAAAGCATCAACCGCAAGGCAACCCTAATGTGCCTGTTGTTGGTATATTTGCTTGCCGATGTCCAAGAAGGCCAAATCCAATAGGAATCACCACAGTTAGGTTATTGAAGCATAAGAAAAATAGAATAATAGTTAAAGGCTTGGACGTTTTAAATGGCACACCTGTAATTGATGTCAAACCTTATTGGTCACAGTACGATAAAGTGTCTAACACAAAAATACCAGCTTGGGTTAATAAATTGAAATTTTAAGTTGAAACTAGTTTCATGAGTATATAATAAAGGTGTTTCATAACTATTTCTGATTTATGAAAAATATATTATTAATCAAGAAGAAATATGTTTATCTAGCAGCAGTTTTAGTAATGTTTATCATAGGTATTTTTGCGTATTTGCTCTTAGCAAAAAACAATAAAAATCCCACAGGAGCAGTTTCTCTTGAGCCGGTTTCGGGAGAAGAAATATACCCCTTGTTTCTGTGCGCGTGCTGTGGCCAGCCTTTGGATAAAAATAACATATGCTGCGGCATGGCTGAAGAGATGATAAACTACATTGATTCTCTAGTAAATGCAGGGCTCTCTAAAAATGAGATTATTATTAAAACTGCTGAGAAGTACGGCATCAACTCAATTATAGAGCCAAAGAGGGCTGAAATAGAAGCTGAGCTTGCCAAGCGAAATCCAAATTTATTCCCAGCTGAAAAGCTTTCATTCAACCAAGCCTTAGGAAAAAAAGCGCCGGAATTCAGCCTAGAAGGCATTGACGGCAAAACCGTCAAACTGAATGATTACAAAGGAAAGTATGTTGTGCTTTTTTTTAATGAAGGGAGCATGTGCTATCCTGCGTGCTGGAACCAGATGGCAGAGTTAGGAAATGATGAAAGGTTCAACACTAATAATGTTGCGGCATTCTCGATAGTAGTAGACCAAAAAAGCGAGTGGGAAAGAATTGTTAAGCGGGTGCCGCAGCTTTCAAAGGCAAAAATTTTATTTGATGCTGTCAGATCAGTTTCTTCTGCTTATGATGTCTTATCCCTGCCGTCGTCAATGCATCCTGGCTCTTACCCTGGCCATACTTATTTTATAATTGATAAGGAAGGGATTGTCCGATATACATTAGACGACAAAAACATGGCAGTATGGAATGATAAATTGGCTTCTGAGATAGAAAAGCTTTCATAAAGGTGCAACATGGCAGACATATTGGTTGGGGCATCTCTTGCAGCTGCTTTCATCGCAGGGATAGCTGCGCTATTTGCGCCTTGCTGCATAACTGTATTGTTGCCAGCTTATCTTGGCTCAATATTCAGGCAAAAGCGCACAGTTTTTTTGATGACATTCGTATTTTTCATTGGGCTGCTTGTGGTATTTTTGCCTTTGGGCTTGGGAATGGCTGGTCTAGGGCAATTATTTAGCAAATACCACGACACCATCTTTATCATAGGAGGCATAGTCCTCTTCTCGCTTGGAGCATCTATATTGCTAGGCAGACACTTTTCCATGCCATTTTCGCCACATCCAAAAATAAAGATTCAAAACGCAGGCTCTGTTTTTGTGCTGGGGATTTTTTCAGGATTTGCCACTCTCTGCTGCGCACCAGTATTGGCAGGCGTGCTTGCCTTGGCAGCCCTGCCAGGCTCTATTTTCTGGGGAGGCATGTATGCTGTTGCTTATGTTCTTGGGATGACAACTCCGCTGTTTGTTATTGCGTATTTCCTTGACAAAACAGACTTTACCAAGAAATTATCGATATTCAAAAAACAAATTTCGTATAAGATTGGAGGGAATACTATTAGCCTGACACTAGCAGACATACTATCAGGAACAACATTTCTTGGTATGGGCATTCTTATACTTTATCTGGCTTTTACAGGCCAGCTTGCAATGTCCAGCAAATATCAAACAACTATAAATATTTACCTTGCCAATTTTACTAATTTTGCCAGCCAATATTTGGGCAGAATGCCTTTAGTGGTATGGGCTATTATAATTATTGGTGTATTTTTGCTAATTGCTAGGATAGCATTTAAGAAGCCTGAAGAGAAAGGAAAGTTGTGATATTCAAATTAAAGTTCTATCGCCACTTTTATTTTGACTTATAAGTTTTTGCGCAATGCGAGCAGCAAAACTTCACCATTTTTCCTTTGATTTTTCCAGTATAACCTCCAGAATAAATCCTACAACCGCATGGGCATGTTGATATTCTCGGCTCGATAGCGACATCAATCAAATCCCCAAATTTATTGAACATGCCTTTGGTGAAATTTTTTCCTTCTGTTGTTAAATAATATGTTTTCTTGTCCCTCTTTCCAACTTTGTCAAATTTTATTAATTTGTTCTTTCTTAAAATATTTAAAAAGGGGTATACATTGCTGGAGCTTATTTTTCTTCCAAGCTTTTCTTCCAGTTCTTTCATTAAATCATAGCCATGTTTTGGACCGGTTGCCAAGAGGCATAGTGTATAGAATTTTAGCATATTGGTTATTTTTACATCTGCCATAAAAAATCCTAAAATTAAACCTATATAAATATCTTTCTTTTTTTCGATATGTCGAAAATAGATATATTCTCGAACATCCGAAATTGCTATACAATTTCGATATATCAAAATCCGATATAAATAGAAAAGTTTAAATAGTCGTGATAATTACGAAAACGGATATGCCAAAAGATAGATTTTCAAAATTGGAATGTATTAATTTGAAAAAAGGTTTATTGTATTTTTTGATTTTTGCTTTAAGCATTAACCTTGTTCTAGCCCATACTGAGGATTTTGCAGAAGCTAAGAAACTTATTGACGCAAAAACTCCATGCTCGCAGTTGACAGAAAACCAGCTAGAAATTCTTGGAGATTATTTGATGGAGCAGATGCATCCTGGAGAAGCGCATGAACTTATGGACAGGATGATGGGTGGTGAAGGCTCCGCGACATTAAGGCAGACTCATATCAATATGGCAAGAAGACTTTATTGTAATGAAAATATAAATATGATGAGTGGAGGAATGATGAACATGATGAACTACAATTTTGGATATGGCATGATGGGTTCAGGATATGGCCTTGGATATTGGGGTTTTCTTAATTTTTTATCCCTGGTGCTTGTCATAGGCTTGATAATTCTAGTCTATTTATGAATTATAAAGCTCTGGAAAGAAATCTCCAAAAAATAAAAATATTAATTTGTAAGAGGTGATAGAATGAAAAGATTGGAAAGCAAGGTTGCAATTGTTACAGGCTCAAACAGAGGCATTGGAAGAGGCGTAGCAATCGCATTAGCTAAAGAAGGCTGCAAAGTTGTAGTTAATTCGCATGAGCATAGCAAAGACGCAGATGATGTTGTTGAAGAAATAAAAAGCCTTGGCAGTGATGCAATTTTTGTTGTTGCAGATGTTTCTAAGGAAAAGGATGTAAAAAATTTAGTGGCAAAAGCTGTAAAAAAGTTTGGCAAGGTTGACATTCTCGTCAATAATGCAGGAATTCTTGTATCTGGGACTGTAACTACATTAACAGAAAAAGACTGGGACAAGCAAATGGACGTCAATTTAAAAGGAGTTTTTCTTTGCACAAAGTATGCTGTGGAGCAAATGCTCAAGCAAGGCAAAGGAGGCAGAATAATTAATATCTCTTCAATTGCAGGCTTAGTTGGTTTTCCAGGCATAAGCGCTTACTGCGCCTCAAAAGGCGGGGTAACAGAATTAACAAGGGAAGTGGCTCTTGATTGTGCGAACTATGGCATAACCGTAAACGCCATTGACCCTGGTGTTATAGTTACAGATATGACAAAAGCAATGCTTAATGATAAAGCAACTAAAAAAATTCTGCTGGAAAACACTCCAGTTGGAAGGTTTGGGCAGCCAGAGGATATTGGAAATGCAGCTGTTTTCCTTGCATTAGACGAGTCAAGCTTCATAACAGGTCACAATCTTGTTGTTGACGGAGGATGGACTGCAAGATAATTAGGAGGTGTAAAATGGGAAAAGGAAAAAAAGGCAAAGGATGTTGCTAAATAGAAGGAGGTTAAAATATGGAAAAGTTAAACAAAAATGTTGTGGCTTTGTCGGTAGGCATTACAACAGCGCTAGTGTATTTAGTTTGTCTTGCTTTTGTAGCGATTTTTCCACTGCAAACAATAGTAACTGTTAGCAATTATTTTGTGCATGGCATTGACATTTCAAGCATAGCAACAAAGAATATGACATTGGCAAAGTCTGTGATAGGGCTTATAGTAGTAGCCTTAAGCAGTGCAGTAGTTGGTTATGTGTTTGCCTTGATTTATAATTGGCTTGGAGAAAAGTTTTAGGGTGCTTGAATGGAAGAAAATTATGACAAATTTGTATTGAAAGGGCTAGCTGCCAGCTTTTCTTTGTTGGCTTTTTATTTTATATTTGCTTCTTTGCTTGGCGGCGTTAATTTTGCATTGAATAATTTTGTAAAGCTTTGGTATTGGATGATTCCATTGGTTACAGGATTTGGAATTCAAATTGGGATGTTTTTTTATGTCAAAGAGCAAATGCATAAAAAGGCAACAGCACAAGCTGCTGCTTCCTCTGGAGTTTCAGCAACTTCGATGGTTGCTTGCTGCGCTCATCATATCGCAGACATTGCTCCTTTTCTTGGGATTACTGCATTAGGCTTATTCTTGACAAAATACCAATCAACTTTTCTGCTAATGGGGATTTTTTCAAATATATTGGGCATAACTTATATGGCAAGTTTGATGAATCTTAAAATTGAAAAATCAAAATTGAGGATATTGTTATATTCGCTATTAGTTATATCAGTCATTATCATTTTTACATCATATTATTTAATTTCAAAAAATACATTTGGTAAAGAACAAAAAACAAATTTTCAAACATTAACAAATAATCAAAACAATGTAGAATTTCAAGTTACGCCATTAAGCACATCAGAGTTCCAAATAGAAATTAACACACATTCTGTTGACTTGGATTTTGAATTGACTGAAATATCTATTTTATATGATGATATTGGAAACACTTACAAGCCATTGAAATGGGAAGGTTTTCCTGCAGGCGGCCATCACAGGAATGGCATTTTGAAACTTCCATCAATAAATGGCAACGCAAAATCTATTAAGCTTATTATAACTGATAGTGCAAGAAGAGAGTTTAGTTGGAATTTGGAGTGAGGTGAGAAGAATGAAGCAAAATTTAGGCAAAACTGACAGGATTTTAAGGTTTGCATTGGCATTTTGGTGGCTAGGTCCATGGGCTCCGAAGTTTGGGATTGAATGGGCAAACTGGCTAATAGCAATTGTTGGCTGGATTGCACTAATTGAGAGCTTTTTTGGCTGGTGCTGGCTGCACAATTTAATGGGGATAGATAATAAAAGCCAGTGAATGTCTAAATTATAGTGATGGAAATGGCAAAAGACCCGGTATGTGGAATGGAAATTGATGCAAAAAAGACTAAATTCAGTACTGTGAAGAATGGCAAAAATTATTATTTCTGCAGCAAAAGCTGTTATGAAAAATTCACAGGAAAAGCCGACGAGAAACCCGCATCAGAAGCAAAGTCCGATTCAAATATGCAAAAATGCACAATTTCAGTTTCAGGAATGCATTGCGCTTCATGCGCAAACACAATCGAAAAGGCATTGTCAAAAACAAAAGGAGTAAAAAGAGCGAGCGTGAATTACGCATCTGAAAAAGCAACTGTTGAATTCGATAAATATCAAGTTGATGAAGAATCATTGAAAAAAGCCATTAATAAAACGGGCTACAAAGTTGTTGAATCAGCCGCTTCTGCAAATGTTGTAGAGTTAAAGCTTAAAGTCATCGGAATGGACAATCCGCATTGTCTTGGCACTGTTAAAGATGCTCTTAATCTTGTCAACGGAATTATTTCAAAAGATTTGTACATAAACGAAAATGCTTTTATCAGTTATGACCCTAAACAGACAAGCGTTGAAGAAATAAAGAGGGCAATAAAAAATGCCGGTTATGATGCAATTGAACAGACTGGCTTGAGCAATGACAGGGAAAAAGAAGCGAGGCAAAGAGAAATAAGAAGATTAAAGTGGGAAGTTATAGCAGGATTTATTTTAAGCATTCCAATTTTTATTTTATCATTTCCTGAATGGTTTAAAATAATAATACCTTACCAGAATTTTGTGTTGCTGATTCTCGCTTCACCAGTACAGCTTATTCTAGGCTACAGATTTTACACTGGCACTTACATAGGTTTGATGAACAAGACAGCGAATATGGACACGCTGATTGCAGTAGGCACAGGCGCCGCTTACATATACAGCGTGCTTGCAACCTTTCTTCCAAAAACATTTCCGGGAAATGTTTACTATGACACCTCAGCAATAATTATAACTTTCATACTGCTTGGAAAATATCTGGAAGCGCTTACAAAAGGCAAAGCGTCTGAAGCAATTAGAAAGCTTATAGGATTGCAGGCAAAAACCGCTATTGTAGTAAGAAATGGCAAAGAAGTAGAAATTCCAATAGATGAATTGCAGATAGGAGATGTTTTCATTGTCAAGCCAGGGCAGAAAATTCCGACAGACGGAGTTGTGATATCCGGCTCTTCTCATGTTGACGAATCAATGTTGACAGGAGAAAGCATGCCTGTGTCAAAGAATATAAATGATAAAGTTATTGGAGCAACAATAAACAAAAGCGGAGCTTTCAAAGTTGAGGCAACAAAAGTCGGAAGCGACACTATGCTTGCGCAAATCATAAAGCTTGTTGAGGATGCGCAAGGTTCAAAAGCGCCGATACAAAGACTAGCTGATAAGGTTTCAAGCATATTTGTTCCAGTTGTTATATTAATTGCTGTAATCTCATTTTTATTCTGGTATTTCATCGCTCCAAGTTTTCTAAATCTTACATTCAATCCATTTATTTTTGCATTTACCATATTTATTGCTGTATTGATAATAGCCTGCCCCTGTGCTCTTGGCTTGGCAACTCCTACAGCTATAATGGTCGGCACTGGAAAAGGTGCAGAGCACGGCATATTGATTAAGAATGCAGAGGCGCTTGAAACAGCCCACAAACTTACAACTATTGTTTTCGATAAAACAGGAACCTTGACAAAAGGAAAACCCGAAGTTACAGATATTGCAGTTCTTGACAAGAAATATGTTGAAAACGACGTGCTGAAATTTGTAGCCATAGCAGAAAAAAGCTCTGAACACCCTCTGGCAGAAGCAATCGTAAATCTCGCAAAAAGCAGGCAAATTGCAATAAGTGAAGCAAGCAAATTTCAAGCAATCCACGGAAAAGGAATCACTGCAAATTACAAGAATTACAACATTTTGATTGGAAACGACAAATTGATGCACGAACACAATATAAAAATAAGCGATGACGCAGAAGAAAAAATAAAAAAGCTTGAGGAGCAGGGAAAGACAACTATAATTCTTGCTTTAAATAAATCGATTGCAGGGCTTATTGCAATTGCAGACACTTTGAAGGAAAATTCAAAACAAGCGGTTGAAGAACTGCACAAGCTAGGCAAGGAAGTTGTGATGATTACAGGAGATAATGAAAGAACTGCAAAAGCAATTGCCGCACAAGTCGGAATCGATAAGGTAGTTGCAGAAGTCCTTCCGCAGGACAAGGAAAGGGAAATCAAGAAAATGCAGGAACAAGGAAAGATAGTTGCTATGGTCGGAGATGGCATCAATGACGCGCCTGCGCTTGCAGCAGCTGATGTTGGCATTGCAATTGGAGCCGGAACAGATGTAGCAATTGAAACAGGCTCGATTATTCTTATAAAAAATGATTTGAGAGATGTTGTAACAGCAATAAAGCTAAGCTCTTATACAATTAAAAAAATAAAGCAAAATTTGTTCTGGGCATTTTTCTACAATATAGCTGGTATTCCGATAGCTGCCGGATTATTGTTTCCGTTCTTCGGATTTTTATTAAATCCAATAATTGCAGGAGCAGCAATGGCATTTTCGTCTGTATCTGTGGTAAGCAACAGTCTGGTGATGAAAACATGGAAAGCATAATGATTTATTATAAACTGAGGGGAAGTACAAAAAATGAAGCAAAATTTGGGCCAAACGGACAGAATTTTAAGATTTGCCCTTGCTTTTTGGTGGCTTGGTCCCTGGGCTCCAAATTATAGCGCAGTGTGGGTAAACTGGCTTATCTTCATTGTAGGCTGGATTGCGCTCGTCAAAAACCACCCATCATAGATGGGTGGCATGATTATATTACTATCACATTCAGTGGTTTTAGACACTACAAAATTCCATTTATTTGTGGTGGTTTTCGAACATCGAGAAAATTCAGTGAGATGCGAGTGAGCTCGTTTCACTCGCTCACATTCGACTAATTTTCAAGATCCCAAAAATCTTTGATTTTTGCGACATCCAAATTCCATGCAATGTTTAGTTATATGTAAACCACTTATGATACATAAGTGGAATTTTGATGTTTAAATAAATTTTTTACTTCTTTCAATAATTTTTCAGCTATAATTAATAACTTTGCTAAATCTTCTTTTTTTATTATATTACTTTCTTTTGCCCTTATGCTGTTTTTTTCTTTATTATAAATCTTATACAATTCCCCAATTTTTTCTTTTGAGAAATCATTATTTTCTAGATAATTAAACAACAAAGATTTTGAATATAGTTTATTATTAAGCATAAGTTTTATCATTAGCAAACCTCTTATTCTTAATATTAAAGAATAAACAAGACTGCCTGTTTCAAAATCTAATTCTATACCTTTCTTATTTAATTCTAAAGCAGTTATAGAGCTATCAATAAACCACTTGGTATTTTTCTTTGTAAATTTATGATATTTGTATTTCTCTAATAAATCTGGATTGATTACAGTTTTAGCTTCTTTTATTATTGGCAATATCAAAACAGCATTATTATTTAGTGCATTTTCAATTCCTTTTACAGTTGTAGAGACAATTGAAAAGTCTTCAATTTTATCTATGATTTTTAATTTTGTATCTGTAACTATCAAAATATCCACATCTGAATCAATGGTTTGCTCATTTCTTGCGTAAGAGCCGTACAAGTAAACACCCAATACATTCTCCAAATATGGTTTAATTATTTTTAATATACTTGACTTTATATCTTCAAATGTTTTAGGCTCTGCAATAAATCTTATTCTTTTACCTATATACTCTTTTGACAACACTATATGTCCGCTGTTGCCAAACTTTTGGACCAGTTTTGTTATCATGTATATACGTATATACATCTAGTATTTAAATGTTTCGGAACCCTGAAAATTGTTTTCAATTTTCAATGGTTTTGATTTTAGCTAAGAAGTAGAATCATACCTTTTGAGCCTTTTGTTGCGGTATTAAAAATGATATTATGAATGGAGCAACTGCAGAAGCCCATCCCAGCCATATTGCCCATTGCGGATAGTTTTAATAATAGTCGGCAAATTCTTTCTTTAATTAAAAAAATTCTACCTCAAATTCCCCCTCAATCTTTCAGCCTCAAGAATTTTCTTAACAGCGTTAATATAGAGGGATGCACGCATGTCGCACTTGAAATCAGTGCATACTTTGGAAAGCTCCTTGACAGCATTTGTCATATAGGTTTTAAGCCTTTCAAGCACTTCCTTTTCGCTCCAATAGAAATTCTGAGAGTTTTGCACCCATTCAAAATAAGAAACAACTACGCCACCAGCATTAGCCAGTATGTCTGGCATTACAAAAATGTTTTTGTCAAGCAATATGTCATCAGCTTCTGGGGTTATTGGCCTATTCGCCATCTCAAGAATAAGCTTGGCTTTGATTTTGTCAGCATTCTTCTTTGTTATCTGGTCTTCAAGAGCAGCTGGAACAAGAACATCTGTCTTAAGCTCAAGCAACGCTTCGTTTGAAATCTCTTTTGTATTTTTGAACTTGGAAAGGTTGCTTGTTTTTTCTTTGTGTTTTATCACATCTTGAATCTTAAGCCCTTTTTTATTATAAATTCCGCTTTTTGAATCACTAACCGCAATCACTTTATAGCCCCATTCATTCAAAATTCTTGCAATGTTCATTCCTACATTGCCAAATCCTTGAACAGCAACTGTTGTTTTCTTTGGCTTCTTATCAGCAAGCTCCTGCAAAACATAAGCCCCACCAATTGAAGTTGAGAATTCCCTTGCTTTTGAGCCTCCCAATGCAATAGGCTTGCCTGTTATTGTAGCTGGAGCATGCCTGCCTTTAAGCTTTTCATATTCGTCAAGCATCCAAGCCATTATCTTAGCATCAGTATTAACATCAGGAGCTGGAATGTCAATATCAGCTCCTATAAAGCCATTAATCTCTCTTATATAGCCCCTGCTCATCTTTTCAATCTCTTCTTCTGAAAAGCGCTTTGGCTCAACCATAATGCCTCCTTTCGCTCCTCCATAAGGCAGATTTACAACAGCGCACTTCAAAGTCATCAAAAAAGCAAGTGTCTTGATTTCCTCAAGATTAACCTCTGGATGAAACCTTATGCCTCCTTTAGTCGGGCCTCTGGCATCATTAAATTGCACTCTGTATCCAGTAAAATATCTTATATCGCCGGAATCAAGCTTGACAGGAAAGCTGAAAGTCAGAATTCTTTTTGGTATTGTCAAAATGTCAAGCTCTGCCTGTCCAAGATTAAGTAGTTTTGAAACCTTGTCTATCTGGTTGTAGCAATCAATACAAACATTGTCTTTTTCCATCGAAAGCAGCCTTATATGCTAAGCGCCTTTTTTAAAGCTTCCTTGTCATAGCCAACAATTATTGTGCCGTTAACATCAGTTACAGGCACTCCAAATTGCCCAGACTTCTCGAACATCTCATTTCTTGCTTTTTCATCTTCTCCAACATTGACTTCCTCGTACTTGACATTATTGGCTTTAAAAAACTCCTTTGTTTTAATGCACCAAGGGCACGTGCTTGTAGTGTAAATCTTGACTTTTGTTGCTTTTGCCATTTCTATTTCACCTCAATCAATATAAAAAATTAACAGCAGCCTTTTCCTTTTCCCATTTTGGTGACCTCCATTGATTTTATTCACAAATCTGGGTTTTGTATGCTTTTCAGATTTAATAATCTTTCTTTTTTATGTTATTTTGACATTTATAACAAGCTATCTTTTAAGGGTTAAACATGAGTTTTAATCAAGCAGAGTATTCATATTAAATTCCAGCTAATAAATATGATTAAAGCATAAAATAAAACTCCTATTAAAAAATACAAAGGTTTTTCAGCTTTATCGCTTGGCAAAGACTCCCTTATAACAATGTAAAGCAAAGTTCCTGTGACGAAAGAGATTAATTCGCCAAAAACAGATGCTATAAACTCTATGTAATTAATTCCAACAATAGCTCCGAAGAAAGGCGCCATTGAATAAAACACTTTAAAAGTGCTGCTTTTGAATTCAAACTCCTGAGGCAGAATCTCAGCTATTATGTAAAGAAGGAATGGCACAAAAAAAAGCAGTGTTGCAACCAACCCTTTGGATGCAAAGATTGTTAAAACCGCTCCTATAAAAAAATTATATATAAAAAAATAGGTGACATGAATGTTTTTGTGGTATTTAAATGGGCTTTTTAGCTTTCCTACTTCTTTATAGATATATTGCTCTATCAAATTTAATGAAACAAATCCAAGCAAAGCATAAAGAAAAATCCTTTTTCCATCAATTAAAGCAAACGTTGATATTTCCGGAAACAAATTCAAAATTATGTATGATATCGCAGCACCTGCTGAAAATGAGATAAGTTTTGCATTTTTTCTTAGCTTCTCTGAGAAAATATGCTCTGTTATATAATCAGCAAAGCTAAGGATTCCTGCCAATATCAATGACAAATAGTGAAAAACCATGCATGCCTCTTTTTGATTAATAGAACTATCTGCTCAAAGATATTTAAACTTTATGTTAAAGATTAACCGCGTGCTTTGTTATTTCCATATTGCAGCTATGATGCTCCCTGCACCAATTCTCGCATTTTGAGGCAAATTTTTTGTCTATGTAGGCAAAATTACATTCTTCACAAACATAATACTTTCTCTTGGGTTTGCTAACAGTTTTTACCATAATAACTCACCATCATCCTGTTTTCTTGAATATATGCGATTAAGAAAAGTTTCGCCGTAGGCTATCTTAATCTTATTTACTTTTTTCTTCCTAGTAACAGGATAACAATACCTACAATCAACAAAATTAGGCCAAGCACTACATGCACACCATGAGAAAGTCCAAAACCGATACCAGATGCTACATGTACAGAATGTGGCATAAGTGCATAAAAAACTCCAATCAATAGAACTATTATCCCTATTACCAAATTAACAGTTTTTGCCATATTTTACCTCTTTAAATAATTTAAATTTATTTTATTAAAATAAGTATTTAAATATTTCGTTTCGGCGGCGAAGGCGGATTGAATTTAACAATTATTTACACCATTTACATTTGTTTTTTATTGATTCTGAAGTTGCATATATAGACACTAATATTAATGTAATTGCCAACAACACAATTGGCGTTCTGTATTGAAGCAGAAACGCTGTTGCTGTGCTTCCTATAACTGCTGTAATGATAACAAGACAGGCAGGACACCCCCCAAGCGCGCCTAAACCGCCAAGAAATCCGCTAAATATGCTACCACTTGCAGCAATTACTGGTGTAGTCTTGTTTGCTTTAGTTTCGGATCGTAGATAAAATTGCATGGCTAACCATATACCGAATAATAACGTGAGTATAACCATCAACACAAGCTGTAACAAACTGGCAGAAAAAATGGACCTAAGCATCATTGCATCTGTAAGTATGCCAAAGGACTTCAGCACAACAGAAGATAATGAAATGATGTATAATAATAACAACACCAATGCCGAACACATAGCTATCGTTAAATATTTCTTTTTAGATAAAACAGTATAAATAACTTTAAGCATTAGTAATCACTTCTATATTTGTATACTTAGCCTCAAGCAAGTTCTTTCAATAGCAACTTTCTAGCTTCTGGTGAGAGTAGTTTCTTTAACTCCTTTGTACAAATACAAACACAGCAATCGCACGAAGGGCATACTCCGCCATTACAGCAAGGTTCTCTTTTTGCCATTATATTTCCCTCCATTATTTTTAGTTTTACATCCGCAGAGATATTTGCAAAACTCTTCTGCGTGATTATCAATAAGTTCCATTAAAGGCTTGATGGTCTTTGCATTAAGAGAGTAAACTCTTTCTTTTCCATTCTTCTTAGCAAAAACAAAGCTGCATTTTTTTAATATTGCAAGATTATGAGATAGTGTGGTCTGGTTAAACTTTAATTCTTTGCAGATTTGAGTCACATTTCTTGGCCTTTTTCTAAGCAAGTTTATAATCTCTAATCTTTGATTATTCGCCAAAGTTCCGAAAAATAGTTTATATGGCTTTTTTAACATATGTAATCAATAAGCATATAACTTATATATAAATGTTTTGTTTAACGCTAAAGAAAAAATTTAAAACAAATTAAACAACTTCTCCTCAAATCCAAAAATCCATTTCTGGAAAGAAGTGGTTCTTACTAACTGATTAAAGGCATATAAATATCCCAACGACATTAACAAACCAATTATTATTAATAAAGAACCGCTTATTAAACTTGTAGAATGCAGATATATTTCTTTTTTGAATATTTTAATTTTCCATTCTTTGCCTTGCAGAAATTTCCAGAATCTGCCCTGCTGGTCAAGCCTATCAAAGAAAAATGACAAAAGTATCAATGGAATTGCTAATCCTAGAGCATAAAGCAATAACAAAATACCTCCTGTAAATGCTGTTGATGATTGAGAAGCTATGATAAACAAGCTGGCTAATATAGGACCAATGCATGGTGTCCACCCAATGCCGAAAATTATGCCAAACAAGAAGGAACCTGCAACAGTGTGAGAGGTTTTTTGCTTGATTCTGAATAATTGAAATCCTCTTCCCAATATTACGAATACGCCAAATACAATAACAACTACGCCAAGGTATCTGCCTATTTGCAGACTATTATTCCTTAAAAAAGAGCCTATAAAAGTAGATGTCATACCAAGAATTGAAAATACCAAAGCTAATCCTAAAAAGAAAGCCAAACTGTTTAGAATCAATTTCCTTCTTTCCGATTTGAATGTATAAGCAAAATATGCTGGTAATATAGGCAAAGTGCATGGGCTTAAAAAGCTTAGTAAGCCAACAATAAAAGCAACCAAAAATAATAGCCAATTAATTTGTAGATTTTGTGCTAATTTGATTTCTTCTTTGCTCTCTACTATTTCAACTGTATTCTTTAAATCGTTTTTATTTCTTAATACAGATTCGGCAGTTAAAGCTTGCATTGCAGCATTATCAAAATCTCCAATTCCTTGAATAAAGTAGCCAATTATAGTATTTGAAGTGTCTAAGTAATTTTTATTTTTGGTTAAATCATAAGATTTAACTAATGCCAATGCCATTGCACTATTTCCAGAATAAGGTATTTCACCTAAAAAATATTCGTCTCCTGCATAGTAATGCCTGTCCGTGCTGTTTCTTTCAAAGAAAGCTCCTGTCTTGCCATCATAAAGCTTTTTTAATGAAAAGTTAATTAATTGCAATGCAGCATCCTTGTACTTTTCATCTCCAGTTTGTTCGTATGCTTCAACAAACGCAAGGCTCATGTAAGCATTATCCAACAACAAGCCATTTAATTGTGCACCCTTTTCATCGTAAAAGTGCAGTATTCCATTTTCAGTCAGCATGTTTTTTCTAAAAAATTCCATACTTTTTACTGCAATATCCTCATATGTTTTGTTTTGCAAAATATCAGCAGCATAGAAAAAAGTAATAGCCATTGGGGCATTCAAATCAGAATATTTTGTTTTGTCAATTATTGGTATTGGTTCTTTTGAATTTTGGAATCTTTCTTCTGGTTTTTGTCTGTAATAAATCTCATGCCCAGCATCTTGCGAGCCGTAAAAGCCACCATTTGCTTTATCGTAAAGATTGTTAATTGCATATTGCAGGCTCTTTTGAGCAATTTCTTTATATTTTGGGTCCTTTGTGATGTTGTATGCATGAAGATAAAGTTTTATTAATTCTGCATTAACATCAAGAATCTTTTCATAATGAGGTATGCTCCAGTCTCTTCTTGTTGCATACCTGAAAAAGCCTCCTTCAACAGGATCATAAATTCCTTGAAATTTTCTTTCTTCATCATACTTTCTTAATCCATTAAACTCGCCTAAATCAAGTGGCTTATTCCAATCATCGATGTAATTATCATTGTAAATATGATTTAACGTATTAGTTGCAGCATCAAGAAATTCCTTGTTGCCTGTTTTCTCATAAACATAAAGAATGTATTCCCAAGCTGCAGCGCTTGGAAATTTCTGTCCCGTGCCAAAACCGCCATATGCGGCGTCATAACTCTGAAGAAGAATAAAAGGAAAGTTATCGGTCAATTGCTGCAATTCAGATTTTCCGGGAATTACTTTGTATGTTCTTAGAATTAAATCTTTTTTAGTGTAATTGGCTGGAAGTTCATTTGTATCGAAGAATTTAACAATCTTTTCCAGATAATTAAGCAAATCTTGCTTCTTTATATGCCCATTAATTCGGGAAACTTCCCTTCCATCAGGCGAGAAAATAACAGTTGATGGCCATCCTCCAGCTAAATACTGCCTTGTTAAGTCTTGTCTTTTATCAGCGTCAACAAAAACTGGAATAAAGTTTTTGTTTATGTAATCGACAATCTCTGGCTGATGCAAAGTTTCGTCTCTATAAACATGGCACCAATAACACCAAACTGCTGTTACAAGCATAAAAATAGGCTTATCTTCTGTTTTTGCCACATCAAAAGTCTTTTGGTTATATTCATACCATTTGATTGGAGAAGTGTGGTGGTAATAGGCATAAGTATAAGGGGGAAAAAGAATAAAGAGTAGTAATACAGCAATTAATTTCCTCATTTTTTATACAACTCAGTATCAGGATGGAACGCAGCCCACGCAAACCAAAATAGAGTATCAACAACAATCTGCTCTCCAGATTCTTTAGAGGCTCTTGCTGATTTCAATCCTTTGTCAAATTCAATAGCTATCTTTTCCCCGCCAAGCGTATCTTCTATTCTTATTTTTTTCTGTGAACTACCACGGGTTTCGCTTTGCGCTCAACCCGTAGCGTCGCGGCTTAGCTATGCCGCATAGTTAAGCAATGTTTTCTGCTCTTTTGTCTCGTGC
>JAGVYA010000051.1 GCA_018303505.1 Candidatus Woesearchaeota archaeon | reverse complement strand
AAAATGCCAAAATACAAGCTTGTATGCTTTGATGTTGATGGTACTTTGATAGACAATGTGACTTTTTCATGGCCTATATTTCATGACTATTTTCAAACTGACAAGCATAGAAGGGAAGACGCAAGGAGCAAATTCTTTTCAGGCAAGATAAGCTATCTGGAGTGGGCAGAGCACGACATTAGCCTGTGGAAGGAAAAAAATGCAAAGAAAGATGATTTTTTCAAGGCAATGAGTCATTTGAAGCTTATGAAAGGCGCAATTGAAACACTGCAGGAGCTTAAAAAAAGAGGGCTCAAGCTTGCTGTCATTTCTGGCTCTTTGAATATTATTCTGGAAAAATTCATGCCAAACTATGATGAATTCTTTGATGATGTTTTCATAAGCAGGATATATTTTGATGAAAAAGGAAACATATCAAAAGTGGAAGCAACAGAGTTTGATATTGATGCAAAAGCTATTGCTTTGAAAAAAATTGCAGAAAGGGAAAAAATAAGATTGGAGGAATGTGTTTTTATCGGCGATTATTTGAATGATATGAAAATAATTCAGGAAGCTGGACTGGGAATTGCATTTAATTGCAAGTATGAAGAACTAAAGAAAGTAGCTGATGTTGTTATTGATAAAAAAGACTTAAGAGAGGTTTTGAAATTTATCTTATAATCTCTCTTTTAAAGCAGCGTAAATTATAGGCATTGCAATTGTTGCATCGCAAATCAAGTCAACAAACTTTGCTTTTGGATTCATTTTGCCCCATGAAATTCCTTCCTTTAGTTCTGCTCCAGAAGAGCCACCTGACTCAGGCCTGTCCATAGTTATCTGCACGCCATAAGAAGCTGACTTTGCAAATTGCATTGCCTGCTGGATATAGTTTTTTGGAACTCCACCTCCAAAATAAATCACTCCAGCCTTCTTTGCAGTCCATGCAATGTCGATTATCTCTTTCAAATCCTCAAAAGCCCTTGTTTCAACTTGCTTTCCTTTTGCAAGCTGGCCCCAAATCATCAAGCCAATTCCAGAATCGGATATTGCAGGACAAAATACTGGAATTTTATTTTCAAAACATGCCTTTAATATTGATTTGTTTGGAGTTAGTCTGCCAATCTCCCACAAAAATTCCTTGATTGATTTTTTTTCTTTTAATTTTTTAAAATTCTTATCAATAAAGTCTTCCATACCCTCATAAATCTTGTTCGGCATATAAGACTCATAGATTCTGTCAAATCCTTTTTTGTGCAGTTCAGAGTCATCGGCATCTGCACTTCCTTGATAATGCCTGTATCCAAGCGCTTCCCCTAAATCATGCGTTAAGGTAGCGCCTGTTGTGACAACAACATCAACCCATCTATTTTCTATAATACCAATTATGATTTCCCTCATGCCGCCTGGAACAAGAGGGCCTGCTAACCCAAGAAAAACCTTGCATTGCCTGTCTTTTATCATTGCTTCGCATATATTTGCAGCTTTTCCAAGCCTGCCAGCTCCTAAAACTCCAGCAGAATCCATTTGTTTTACTAATTCATTAACACTCACTTCTTTTTTTATTTTTATGTGATTGACTGGTTTCATATTTTTAATATTTTTTTGTTAAAGTTTTTCTTTAGTAAATGTTACTGTGCTTCTTGCCTTCGACAATATGGCAACTTCAATAAAATATTATATTTAAAAATAAAAAACTCTATAAGAATTATCCAAAATCTATGCTCCTTGTTTTCTAACAGTGCACATACTCTTAAGAAAACACAATAGTTATTTAAATCTTATCAAAAATGAATCATAAAATGAAATTATTAGTTGATGTGCATACCCATTTAGACCATCCTTTATTAATCAATAAAATTGATGAAATAGTCAAAAGAGCAAAAAATGCCGGGTTAAAACATATCATAACAAACGGCATAAATCCAGAAACAAACAGGACATGCCTTGAGCTTTCCAAGAAATATGATATTATAAAGTGCGCAATGGGGCTTTATCCTAGAAATGCTTTAAAGAAGGAAATAGAAAGTGGAGAATACCCATTAAAGATTGAAGATTTCAATATAGATGATGAAATGGAATTTATTAAAAAAAATAAAAATAATATTGTTGCGATAAGCGAAGTTGGCTTGGATTTTGTTAACGGAGAGGATAAAGAACAAATTGAAGACTTTCAAAAAATGATTCAGCTTGCTGAGGAATTAAAAAAACCGATTGTTGTCCATTCAAGAAAAGCAGAATTAAAATGTATAGAGACGCTAGAATCTTCAAAAAACAAAAAAATCATCATGCATTGCTTCTCTGGAAAAAAATCTCTTGTCAAAAGAATTGCAGACAATGGCTGGTTTTTGACAGCCCCTACAATAGTTGTAAGAAGCCAGCAGTTCCAGGATATTGTTAAGAATGTTCCAATTTCGCAGCTTTTTTGTGAAACCGATAGTCCGTATCTAAGTCCATACAAAAATCAATGGAACGAACCTGCTTTTGTGATTGAAAGCTACAACAAGATTGCTGAAATAAAAGGCATGGATATTAATGAAGTTGTAAATAATATCTATATGAACTGGCAGAAAGTGTTTGAGTAATATAGTTAATTTTAAATATTATCTGATAAAGAATCAACATATGAAAAATTTAATATTCATTTTAATGCTGTTTCTAACATTGCAAATTGTTTACGCTGAAACTAAGATATTCTCTGGCACTGTGATAACAGACACAGATAAAGTAATAGAAGGATCAATTTTTAAATTTAAGTATGATGATGTAAGTAATAAAGTATTTGCGCAGACTCCGACAACAGCACTGATTGTTGATAATGGCGCCTGTAAATCAAATAATGTGTTCAGGGTTTGCATAAACAGGGCAAATTTCTCTTACAAAAATGTAACTACGTATGTTTATTATTATGAGGTTGATGCAACAATATACAAGCTTACAGGAAGCTTATCAACAAGCAGCAAATCAATTCTAACTGATTTATTGCAAGGCGAATCAACTGAATTTACAATAACCATAACCAACCCAACAGATTTTGACATTACAGATATAATTTATAATGAAGATTTAACGCCATTTTTAATAAAAGATGTTAAAGGCTGCAGCTTAGATGGAAATCAGATAAAATGGCAGGGATTCCTAACAAGCAAGTACGATAAAACATGCACTGCAACAATTGCAGCGGAGAAAGAAGGCACTCAAAATTTAGCAGGAAATCTAAGCTATTTTAACGGGTTTGAAACAGAAAAAAAGACAACAGATTCCATAACAATAAAAGTGCTTCCAAAACAGCTAAAGATAAGCCAATTTACCGATAAAAATATTGAAATAAAAAAGCCATTTTACTTTAACATTTCTTTACAGAATGTACATTCAAGCGAGGATATAAACTCATTTGCTGCAATCATGATTCCAAGCCATGTTTCTCTTATCAAAGACACACCTGTTTTTGAGAAAAATGCAAGAGTTTTGAAACATAGCTTAATGCTAAAGCCAGGAGCAGCAATAAATTACTCGTTATACATGGAAAAACTTTCAGAAGGCAAAGAGCCAATAAACTACAGATTTGATTACACAATCAAGGGCATAAGCGATGTAATAGAAAACAGCACTTTTGTGGATATTATAAGCGTGCCAACAAACAAGCCTTCTGAACCTGAAATAGAAAAAGAGGAATATAATGCAACAGCAAATCTAACAGCAACTAATGAAGTTCAGGGTGCCAAAGCAATAGATGAAAATAAAACAACTGCAGCGGAAATTGAGCCTGCAAACAAAACTATAGAAAAAGTTACATCAGCAGATTTGCAAGAACCAAAACTTTTCAGTAAAAATATCTTGTTGTTAAGCATAGTAGTTCTTGCCACATTCATAATTATTCTTCTTGTTATTTTTAAAATAAGAAAAAGAAAAAAAGAAAGTGATGAATTGGCAGAGAGAATAAAAGAAAAATTAAAGGAACCCATCGATGAGCAAATAAAATAAAAACAAAAGATTTTTAAGCTCTATACCTAATTTAAGTTCTATGAAAATAAGCGTAGACACTAAAGAGGATTCACATGATGATATCAGAAAAGTGATTAAAATGCTCCAGCACCTTGTTGGCGATTCCCAAGAAGTTTTTACAAATCAGCCAACTCCCGAATCAGGCACAGAAACTGCCGGAAGCCCATTTGCCAATATTTTTGGCGATACGTCTTCTACTTCTGAAACATCAACAACAGCTTCAGAAACAACCCAAGAAACAGCAGAAGAAACAAGCCAATCAACAGAAGACTTGTTTGCAGAGTTATTTAGCGAAGAAGAATTAAAGAAAATGGATGCATCTAATGTTAAAAATGAGGATGATAAAGAAGATGACGAAGTAGAAGTCAAGCCAAAAGATAAAAAGTATAAGATTGAGTTTTTTTAGATTTTTTATACTTTGTATTTCCTTAAAATCCGAACAAATAACTTATCCCAATTAAAAACAATATAATTGCGAATATTTTATTCATATATTTTCCATATTTTTTAATTCTCGATTCTATTTGAATAAGATTTAATTGACAATAAAGTTATTGTTATCAAAGCAAATGTAACAGCTAAAGCGTAAGCAATCATTAAAGCTAAGCAATTAGTGCCTCCAATACAAAAAGCAAGAATCGCAAATTCTTCTTCATGCGCAAAGCCAAGAATTAAGGCATAAGATGCAATTTTCCACAAATTTTTATTCTTCTTGCTTTCAAGGCTCTGTGGCTTTTCAAACCAAGCCTTTACAGCTAATAATACTAGTGTAAGAGAAGCTATGTATTTAGCTATTGGAAAAGATGTTAAGTTAAGTTTTTCATTAAAAATCAAAAAAATAATTACAACAGCGATTGAAGAAAAGAGATGGAAAAATGCAATAATGCTTGAGGATAATAATCCACTAATAATCTTGTTTTTCTTTTTTATCGAATAATAAACTGCAACAGGCCAGCCATGCCCTGGCTCAAGCCCATGAATCAAGCCAATAAGCAAAATCCCTAAATAGATGTGATAATCCATTCTTGTAAATTTTGTTGATTTTAAACTTTGATTATCTTCCCTTTCTTGCCAACATTAATGACTTTTGTTTTGCCAATCATTTCTTCTATGCCTTCTGCTTCATGGACATGGCTGCACAGCAGAATATCCGGCTTGAAAGTGTCAATTGCTTTCCTTACACCTTCGCTTCCTGGAAATATATTTGAAAATTTCTCCATTAAAGAGCCGCTAGGATGTACATGGGTTACTAAAATCTTCTTCTTTGCATCCTTAATCCTTTCATAGCCTTTTTTTATCAGTTCAAAAATTTCGTCTTCTCCAAGCTGGAACAATCCGATATTTGCTCCTCCGCATCCAAACAATCCAACATCCTTGTATTTAATAGAATAACCATGAAGATTGGTTGCTCCATACAGCTCAGCAAGAAAATCAGCAGTTGCAACAGTCTCATGATTGCCGGGAATTAAAATAACTTTTTTATGCTTCTTGACAAAAGGGCCTATTATGCCCTCTGTTGATGTCTCTGCATATGTCAAATCCCCGCAAAGAACAATTAAATCAATGTGCTCCTTTTCTGCCTGTTCTGCTAACTTTTTAGCTTGTGAAGTGTCGCCATGTATATCGCCAGCTGCTAGGATTTTTAGCTTTGTTTTATGCTTGTTTTCCATAAACAAAAATAAAGAATAGTCATTTAAAAACTTATCTCTCAATAACCTTTACTGCTTCAGTCAAGTCAATTATCTTGCTAGGCTTGCCTTCTTTTTTTCCTTCGTACAAGACAAAATCAATGCTACTTTTTATTGCTGGATCCAAATCTTCCAAAGAAGTCATGTAATCTTCATTTGCTCTGTTTACTGATGTTGTGACAACAGGAATTTCCGCTTCAGCAGCAACATTTCTTATCCAATGGTTTGGAATTCTAATTCCCAAGGTGTTTAACCCTGAATTAACGCCTCTTGCAACACAATTATTTTTTAATTTTAAAATCAAGGTGTATGGGCCGGGAAGTTTTTCAAGCCATTCCTCTGCTTCTTTTGTGACAACACAATTTTTATTTATCCATTCCAATGAAGGCGCAATCACGGAAAAAGGATTTGTCGCCCTTCCTTTAAGCTGCCTGACTTTTTTTACAGCATTAGAAAGCTCTGCATTGCAGCCAATACCGTAAATTGTATCAGTCGGATGAATGAAAACAGCGCCTCTTATTATAGCGTCTATGATTGATGGCTTCTCCATCTTAAATTCGTCAAAATTCAATATACGCATAAAGAAAGGGAAAAATTAATGGTATAAAAAGATTGTGTTATAAAAAATTTACCCCAAATACCCAATCATAAATCCTTCTTCCTCAGCATTTATTTCGTCATCTT
This sequence comes from Candidatus Woesearchaeota archaeon, assembly GCA_018303505.1. Classification (GTDB taxonomy): domain Archaea; phylum Nanobdellota; class Nanobdellia; order Woesearchaeales; family GW2011-AR4. The sequence goes on along the minus strand of JAGVYA010000051.1, from coordinate 7,613 downwards.
CTACATATTCTTCCAAATAATCTACGTTGTAAAAGTCTTCTTCATCCTCTTCAAATTTTTCTTTCATCAAAACCACCTCATTTTATATTTACGCCGCTGCATTGAGCATCAAAGCTTCTCAATTGTTTGTTTGTCCTTATTGTCAGTTCCTTGATTTGCTGATAAAACAAATCTTCAATGTATTCATTGCTTAGTTCCATTTTGTGTCACCTCATTTTTGTTTTTATTATGCGCCGCAGTTGCATGCGAGTCGCTCGCATGCTCGCGACATCTCGCTGGGAGTTCCACCCAAAAAGGATTAACCTTTCCGAGATTTGAACCCAGAAGCTCTTGCGAGCAGCAGGGTGTCAATCTGCCGGAATTCCAAGTTATCCTACTGCGGCATAAAGTTTAAATATAAGTTAAACAATACACATTTTGAGGGTGTCAATCTTTTGGATTCCGGTTATCCTACCGGTTTTATTTTTTCTTTTACCAGCCATCAATTCCCATATTTCGCATGAAGTCCTTTGCAACTATCGGCTCTGGAACCTCCATGCTTTTTGATGGTGGATTGTAACATTGATAGCACACTTCATACCATGGCTTGATTTTTGTTCCGCACATATTGCATCTTATCATCTTTTTGCCTCTTGAATTTTTAAGCAGGAAAGTTTGGGGTGAAAAGAGTCAAACCGTGACTTACTTTCCTGCCACCATATATTGAGAATTCTTTGGTTTAAATATTTCACACAAGGATGTCCAGTGTCCAGTGGTTATTGTCTATATTGAAAAGAAACAAAATATATATAAAAAACAAAATCTACCTTCAATTTATGAAATGCTTTCATCTAATAGTATCAGGCAGAGTACAAGGCGTGTTTTTCAGGGCCAATGTCGGGAATAAAGCCAATGAATTGGGGTTGAAAGGCTATGCAAAAAACCTTGAGAATGGAAATGTTGAGGTTGTTGCTGAAGGCGATGAGGAAAAATTAAAAGAATTGATTGAATTTATGAGAAAAGGCCCTGGTGTTGCAAAGATTGAAAATATAAAAATAACCCCTAAAGAACCGGAAAACTTTAAAAACTTTGACATTAGGCATTAAGCTATGGGGTGGAAATATTTTATTTTATTGTTGTCTTTGTTTTTGTTAATTTCATGCACTGCGCAGCAAGAACATATTTCAGCGCAAGCTGCTCCAAATCAAGTGAAAAATGTTGATGTTTTGAAAAATGGAAATACTTCTGGAATAGAAGCTCAAGAAGTTAACTATGTTCAGGCAATTGGGTTTCTTGCAAAGCCAAAAGAAGAAGGAATATATCCCGGAGTTGTGATGATACACGAATGGTGGGGATTGAATGACAATATAAAGGAGATGGCGAGAAGCCTTGCTGCAGAAGGCTATGTTGTTTTGGCAGTTGATTTATTTGGCAAGGTTGCAAAAGACGCAAATGAAGCAAGGGAATTGATAAATCCGATAAATAAAAATCCTGCTGAAGCTGTTGAAAATATGAAAGCTGCAGTTCAATATTTGAAAAAACAAAATAATGTTGACAAGGAAAAAATAGCATCAATGGGATGGTGTTTCGGTGGAGGGATGAGTTTGCAGCTTTCTTTGAATGAGAAGCTTGCAGCCACTGTGATTTATTATGGGAGTCTTGAAACAAACGCTACAAAACTTTCAATCATCAAATGGCCTGTTCTGGGAATATTTGGAAGCCTGGACACCTCAATTACAGTTGCAAGCGTCAAAGAATTTGAAAAATCATTAAATCAATTAAACATACCGAATGAAATCCGCATTTATGAGGGAGTCGGGCATGCATTTGCAAACCCAAGCGGTGCAAATTACGCGCCTGAGCAGACAAAAGATGCTTGGGAAAAGACGATTGAGTTCTTGGAGAGAAATTTGAAGAAATAATAAATACGCAAAATTAGAATTAACCACTTAAAGCACTTATAACTTCTTGTACTAACTCTTCTGAAAGAGGCACATAGTCATTGGGATTTTTATTACCAAAATAAATCTGAGGCACTCCTCCCTTAGGGCTGAAAGGTTCTCTAAAATGTGATCTAGAGGAATTTATTACCCTAATTAAACCATCTAAGTTGTGGCTATCTATAATTAAACTACCTTTCCCATTCTCCCCCCATGGCCTATAACTTAAATATCTATTACCATCTTTGTCGTAAAAAAGTAAAGTATTTGCCATTTTATATAGAAATAATAAGCTTCAATTTAAAAACTTTCCTCATTAAATCTAAAACTCCGTCAACTTTTTCTCAGAATTGTGCTTAATGATTGTTGTGTTGCCTTCATTCCCTCCAGCAGTTTTCTCAACAACTATGAACTTGTTTTTTTCCAATTTGCCTATTTTCCTCTGGAATGACTTGTAAACAAGGTTGCCTCCATTTTGCTGATACATTTTAAAGAAGTCACCAATCCTCTTGCCGGAGTTTTTCCTGACCAAATCAAGAATAAGTTGCTCGTCTGCCGCAAGCTCTTCAGGACTTTTGATGCTGAAGTCCTTTATCTTTTCCAATGCAAGCTGCGCATGCTCAACCCTTATATTCCTTGAAGACTTGTCCTCGGCAATTACACCAGACTGCTTCATCAAATATAAGCCCGTTCTTATGTCCTGCATGTCGTATGCTTTCTTTGCAATCATCTCAAAGGCATTGCTGTCCCAAACATTGGGCTGGAATGCATACTCCATCCTCTGCTTCAGAATTCCTTTTGTTTCCTCATAGTTATACGGCTTGAATTCAATAGTTTCTGGCATTAATCTTGATTTGATTCTTTCATCAAGGTCATCAATCCACTCCTTGTAATTTGTTATAAGTATTATTGCTTTTCTGCTTATCTCTTCAAGAGTCATGTAGAGGAAATCCAATTCTTCCAGCTTGTCAACCTCATCAAGCACAATAACAACAGATTTCTTGTTGAGAGTCTGCTTTATCCACCTGAAAAGCTCCTCTGTTTTCTTGTTTTGCACGAACTTGAAATTCATCTGGTCGCAGATGTCAAGCAATATCTTAAAAGTGGTGTTGTGCTTCCAGCAGTTTATGTATAGCGGTATTATGTCCTCTGTCTCTTCCTCAATCTCCCTCAAGAGGTGCCTGCAAGCAACTGTCTTGCCGATGCCCGGCTGGCCGTAGATGAAGCAATGCCTGCCGGTATTTTCATTGAACAATGGCTTTATGCATGCTGCAATTGCCCTTTGCTCCATTTCCCTGTAAGGCACAAGCTTGGGAATGAAAGAAAAATCTAGCGGAACATCGCTTTTCTCCTTGAACAGGCTTTCAGAGCTTCCTAAAATGTCCTTGAATAAGCCACCCATTTTTATAGAAGAAGTTATTATTCTAATAGTTTATATATTTTTTGTTAGACTTTAGCGCCACATCTGCTGCAAAACCTATCATGCATTTTCATTATATTGCCGCATTTATGGCATCTCTTATAGTGATGTGCTTGATGTTGAGATTGGACTGAAGTTATGTGTTGTACTTCTCCTGTTTTACTCATTTTTCTTTTTATTAAACCAAAAATCAATTTCATAACACCAACAAAAACAAAAACCAAGCCTGCATAGAAGAAAAATACGAATTTTTCATAATTTACTTTCCATGAAAATATGGAAACAAATAAGCCGACTGCAATATAAACCAAACCATGGATTTTTGCCATTTTGTTAGTTTTTATAATGTATAGGCGAGGCGGCACGATATGGTAGAAAAGTGACGCCGAGCACTAGATATTGCCGAAGGCAGATCTAATTTATTTTCAATATAATTCTTAGTTAAATCTTATTTAATGTGAAATTTATGTTAGTTTTAATGTTTTATATCTTTCCTAGCGCATTATTTTAAATTTTTCTCAAAAAATGAAAATCTTATTCTCTCTTCCCAATAACTTTCTTTCCCATATACTTCTGCAAAACAGCTGGAACTTTTATTGAGCCGTCTTTTTGCTGGTAATTTTCTACAATTGCCCTTATTGCCCTCGATGTAGCTATTGCTGTGCTGTTTAAAGTATGCACATATTCTTTTTCTTCTCCTTTTCTGTACTTTACGTTGAGCCTTACTGCTTGATAAGAAGTGCAGTTTGAACAGCTTATAACCTCCCTATACAAACTTTCCCTTGGCGACCATGCCTCAACGTCATATTTTTTTGCTGCAACTGTGCCAATATCGCCTGTACATACATTTACAACTCTATAGGGAATCTTTAATTTTTGGAATATTCCTTCTGCATTGCTTAAAAGCTCTTCATGGAATTGCCAGGATTCTTCTGGCTTGCAGAAAATAAATTGCTCTACTTTGTTAAAATGATGCACTCTGAATAATCCCCTTGTGTCAATGCTGTGGCTGCCTAGCTCTTTTCTAAAACAAGGAGAGAAGCCAACAAACTTCATCGGTAATTGCTTTTCTTCAATTGTTTCATTCATGAGCATTGCTGCAATCGGGTGCTCTGATGTTGCAATAAGCAATAAATCTTCATCTTCTACTTTATACATCATGGTCTCGAAGTCTTTCAAATCTGTTACGCCTTCGTAAGGCTTTCTTCTGAGCATCAAAGGAGGCTCAACAAGAATATAGCCTTTCTTTGTGAGGGAGTCAACAGCAAAATTTACCAAAGCTAGTTCAAGCCTTGCAATGTCGCCCATCAAATAATAAAATCCATGCCCGGAAACTTCAGCAGCCTTTTCAAAATTTGCCAAGCCAAGCTCTTGAAGCAATTCTCCATGCGGCTTCAGCTCAAAACTGAATTTTGGCTTTTCTCCCCATGTTTTGACAACAATATTGTCATTTGCGTCTTTTCCAACTGGCACAGATTCATGGAGTATGTTAGGCAATCTCATCAAATAATACTCAATCTTATTCTTTAACTCCTCAATCCTTTCATCGCTCTGCTTTATCTTGTCAGGCAATTCTTTTGCTTCCCGCACTTTTTCTTTTATGTCCCTGCCTTGCTTCTTCAGCTTGTTTATTTCTTCAGTTATCTCATTTCTTCTCTGCCTTAGCTTTTGGTTGTCTTGAAGCAGTTTTCTGTATTCTGCGTCGCTCTTTAGCAAATCATCCAGCCATTCAATCTTTTCTTTTTCATTTCTCTTTTCCAAATCCTTTCTTACAATTTCAGGATGCTCCCGAATAAATTTTATGTCAAGCATAGGAAAAGAATTCTTTAAAATCTATAAAAAGGTTTCTGAATGGAAAGTTATATAAAGGAGTATTTCGAGGAATTAGATAAAAAGGTGGTATTAGTTATAACATGGCTTATCAGGAATTAAGACAAAATCCTATAACAGGAAATTGGGTTATAATCGCAGAAGATAGAAGCAAAAGACCTGGTGTTTTGCAAATTAACGGGAAGGTACAGCTGCCGGCTTATGATAAAGATTGTGTTTTCTGTCCTGGTAATGAAGATAAAACTCCTCCAGAAATTTTAGCTTATCGTAATGGGGATGTTTGGTGGGCACGTACTATACCTAATAAATTTCCTGCTCTTTCTTTAGAAGCTAGGATTGATGGACAACCACAAATAATTAGAGAAGGTATGTTTGTTAGAATGCCAGGTTACGGAGTTCATGAAGTAATTATAGAAACACCATCTCATAATCAAGATATTTATGATAGAGAATTAGGTCAAGTTCGTGAAATGCTTTGGATGTATAGAGATAGATTAACAACATATAAAAATGAAGAAGAATTAGAAAATATTTTAATTTTTAAAAATAAAGGAGATACAGCTGCCGCGTCATTATATCATCCACATTCACAACTTACTGCTTCTCCTGTACATATGCAAAGGCTTGATTTGGAAATAGAAGGGTCACAAAGATATTTCTTATCAGAAAATTTTATGGGTAAAAAAGAACAATGTGGCTATTGTGATATGATAAACCAAGAAATTGAAATAAAAGATAAATTTGGCGTTACTTCAAGTGTAAACAGACTAATAGCTGAAAATCCTTATTCCATTGCATTTTTACCTTTTGCCTCTGCATTCCCTTTTGAAACATGGATAATGCCAAAAAACCACCGATCAGATTATACACTAATTAGTCCTGAAGAGGCTACACAATTAGCTATTATAACAAAAGAAGTATTTGAAAAATTGCATAGAGCATTGCCAAATTTTGATTATAATATGATATTACATACAACACCATTAAACGCAGGTATTCAAGAATATTATCATTGGCATTTTGAAATTATTCCTAAACTAACAAAAATAGGTGGTTTTGAGTTAGGGTCTGGAATTTTTATAAATATTGTAGCACCAGAAAAAGCTGCAAAATTCATGAACACAGGTTTAGACTATTAACCTTATCTTCTCTTTTCTATTCAAAGCTTCCATCAGCCTTCTTCCAATGTTGTTGCTTTTCTTTATTTTTATAATGCCTGTTTTGCCTGCTTTTGCGCTTAAGATAAACTCATCTCCGGCATGAATGTCGACATCTTTGTTTTGCATGTCCATTCCTAATTCGATTAGTAACTGATTTTTTTTGTAGCTTATTTCAAAAGGAATTTCTCTTTGCTCCTTAGCAGCTCCTTTTATGCTGTACTTTTCATTTAGACTTTTTATATCAATGCTGATGCCAAGCTTTTCCTCAATTCTTGTAATATTGACCCCTTGCTTTCCAATAATCCTTGCAATATCACTCTCTGGGACATAAACAACGCACTTGTTGTCTGATAGCACCTCAACTTCTGCATCTCTTGAGTATTTCTGGAATTCAGCCAAGATTGTTGTTTCAGCAAGCTTGTGCGCACCGCTTTTTTCCCTGCCCTCCTGTACAGGAATCACAACTGTTTGCTCGCCATAGCTGTAGATTTCATATTCTAGCTTGCTAGTCTCAAAATCATTGACCACAACAACAGGCCTTGCCAAATCTGCCTCTGTCATTCCTGAAGGAACTTTGACTGTCATTTTAAGAGCAAGAACTTTGTTTATAAATCCGTTTTTAATAAAAATCACAGTGTCAATCACTTGCGGGATAACACCCATTTCAACCCTGCCGATAAACCTTTGAATTGCATCAACTGGAGATGTTGCATGCACAACTCCAACCATTCCAACCCCTGCCAATCTTAGGTCAGCAAAAAGCTTGAAGTCATCTGTGTTTCTCATTTCGTCAAAAATTGTATAATCAGGCCTTGAAAGAAGCAAAATGTCATGTATTTCTTGAGCATCGCCATATGATATGGCATATTGCGTTATTCTCTCTGGTAAAATTAAATCTCTAGGAGCTTCAACAGTCTTTACTATCTTGTTTTGAAAAGCATAATACTCGGCTAACGCCTGCGCAAATGTTGTTTTTCCCATGCCTGGAGCGCCTGCAACAAGAACTCCTTCTGCCTGTTCTCCAATCCTTTTCATTAATTTGTCACTTAACTTATAATCGCTTAAATTGAGTTTCCTTACAGGCCTTACAGCTGTAATTTCCCATCCATCTGAAAAAGGAGGCCTTGTTATGACAATCCTGAATAAGCCAAGCTGCACTATAGTTGAGCATGCTCTTTCAATCTCTATAAAGCCATCTTTTCTTAGCTTAGCATCTTCTATTATCTCTCTTGATATAGATTGGATTTCTTCTTGCCTTAAAACAGCTTTTCTTAACTCTTTAAA
>JAGVYA010000039.1 GCA_018303505.1 Candidatus Woesearchaeota archaeon | reverse complement strand
TAATCCAGCACCAAGCCGCATTTCTTGCAGTAGAACTCTTCATTGGCATACTCTATGTCCTTGCTTCCGCATTCAGAGCAGACTCTAACCAAATCTTCTCTCTTAACAGTTTCTAGACTCCTGACATTACCCCCAACATAAGCCATATACAGAGGATAAGAGAACAAGCCCTTTTTAAAGGTTTCGTTTTTGAATTTTATCTTTTAGTTCTTCTTTTCCTTTCTTGCGCTATTACATTAGCAACATCATGCACTAAAAAAGTTTTACTCGCTCCCTGAACAACAGCACAGAAAGCATTTTCAACGTAACCATCAGGCACTGGGGCAACTAACTTGCCCCCTTCTCTAGTAAAAAGGTCAACTACGCCCAACATGAGTCCTTCTTTAAAATAACCACTTGCAGTAGGCCACTTCATTGATTTGCCCTCAACAATTTCGTAAATTTTAAATGCATCAAAATCTTCATCATGCTGAGATTTTCCATTTGCCTTATAAAACTCTATTCTAAATGTATAATGACCCCTTAGATAATCTGTAACCTTTACACGATTATTAAGAGGTATATTGGGTATATTAGCAAAAATTTCTTCAATAGTACCACAATTATATTGAACTGGAGGTTGTTGATTAATTTTTGAAAAAGTAGGTTGCGTTAAGTTATTTTGTGCCAGCATAACAATTCCTAATAATCCATCAATCATTCAACCCACCACACTAATCCCTTCCTGCTTATTAACCCTTATTACATTATCAACAAAGCCTTCTATCTTGCTTTCATGAGAAACAATAATTACTTGCTTCACATTCAATTGATTCAAAACATCCCTTACCTTGTCCAGTTGCTCTGCAGAAAAACCGTCAGTTGGCTCGTCCAGCATTATGATATCCTTTGTTTTAATATCAGCCACAATATCATTTATAACCTTGTTCAATGCAAGCCTGTAAGACAAAGCAACAGATGTTTTTTCTCCGCCGCTTAAATTTTCAATATAAGTTTCGTAGCCATCCTGCTCAATTATTGGAGTGAATTCTTCATCAACCCTTACATTTATCGACTCGTCTTCCAGCAGGATATCAAACCAGTTCTTGAACAGCTCATTGAACTGGGAATGAATATTCACCATGACGTGCTTTTCTATTGTCGACATCAAATTCAAAAACATCTCGTCAATCCAATTGCTTAATTGCGAGATGTAAGTAAGCCTTTCCTTTGCCTTTTGCTTTTCATTGATCTCTTTTTCTATTGCTATGATAAACCTTTTGATTGACTCCTTTTCAGTTTCGTATTTTCTTTTTTCCAGCTCCAAAAATCTCTCCTGGGGCAGCAATTCGTCTATCTCTTTCCTTACAATCTTGTATTTTTCCTCAGTTTCGGAATACTCCTTTATTTTTGAGTTAAGCTCTATTTTTTTAGAATTTAACGAGCCGATTTCCTTCCTTACTTTTTCCTTTAAATTTGTCCTTTCCTCTTTTGCATTAGTCTTCTCGTTCAAATTTTCGAATTTTATCTTTAGTATGTTGAAGTGATTCTGCTCTCTTATCAGGGCATCAAGCTCCTTTTTCAGCACTATTCTTATTTTTTCGAGTTTTGATTCTTCTTCCCTGTAATTCTTAATCTGCTCGAGCAGTTCCTCATATTGCTTATTTTCCCTTAAATTCACATCATGCTTGTGCTTTTCATCAACTTTCTGCTCGCACACAGGGCAAATGTCTAAATCTTGTATTTTTTTTATTGTATCATTGCAATGCTCTATTTTTACCTCTAATTCCTTTATTTTTCTTATAGCATTTTTATAATTTATGTCTGCTTCATTTATCTCCTCTTCTTTTTTATCAGTTTTTTTTATTATAATTCCAAGTTCGTCCAATTTTTTGTGTTCAATCTCTTTATTAAGCTCTTCAACCTGCCTATCAAGTTTTTTTATTTCATCATTCAGCCGATTGTTTTGCTCTATCCTGTGGCTGATATTCGCTTCTGCAATGCTTAATTCTTTCTTTAAAGCATTCAATTTGCTAATTTCATTTTCAATATTCTCGATAGACTTCTTTTTTTCATTGATAATATTTTTCACTTCATCAATTTTTGGAATAAGCTCAATTATTTTTTTATCAATTTCCAGAATTTCATTCTTTTTTTCCTCTAAATCCTTCTTTTTGTAGTCCAAATCCAGGATAAATCCTTCTAGATGCTTTTTATTCTCTTTTAAAGATGTAATGATAATCTTTGAATTGTCCCTTACTCTTTTGTATTTGTCAATATTGAATACTTTTCTTAATGTATCCAATCTGTTTTCCTTGCTCTCATAAAGAATCTGCTTCATCTCTTCCTGAGGAGTATAAACAGTGTACCTGTAAATCAGGTCTTTTCCCTTTTTTACCAGGTCTTTTGGGTAGCCAAGCAGCTCAAGAACAATAGCCCTTAACTCCTCTGCTGTCCCGTCCTTTTTTATTCCGTTTATAATGACATAGCCGGATTCCTGCTTGATGTCATCATTGCTTCTTTTCAAAGCTCTTTTGATTAGTATATCTTTTCCGTCAATCTGCATCCTCAACTCAACATTTCCCTCTTTCTTTCCATGCCTCAGCAAAGTGTAGGCTGGCAGCTCTCCCTTCTTTGCGCCAAAAATAGCAAATTCAATCGCAAGCAATATGCTTGATTTTCCGCTTCCAATATCTCCAGCAAGAAGAACAGAGCCAAGAGGAAAATTTATCTCTTGATTTTCATAGCTTCTTATGTTATTAAGTTTGATTGATTTGAGGAACATACTATTAGTTAATGGGTAAAGTTATTTAAAAGTTGTTGTAAAAATGGGTTAAAAAGGGGATAGGTGTTATATTCAATTAATGCTCAGCATTACTCTAAGTATTTTTACACACATTTTATATATCCAATGATGATAGTAAAAATATATGGAAATCATTGTATTTAGAAAATGGTGGTTTTGGTTAGTTATTATTCTGATTCTAATTTTCCTGATAGTCATATTTTATCCAAAATCCCTTCCAGAATCAATGTGCCCATGTTGGGATGGTATAAGGAATGAATGCTTACCACAATCTGCATGCGTTTAATTTGTAATACCTGCGCCTTAACTTCCCCCACTCCACTTCGTAGGCTCGGTGCGTATAACATGCGCGCATAAGTTATTTTTCAAAATCCCTGATAATTGATAATACAATATAATAGCAGTACATTCTATATTTAATTTAAACAATCACTTCAACTTCTTCTTTAAATTTTCAATCACAGTAACAGGAGTTGGGTCAATCCTGTTAGCTAAAGCAAGATAGTAAGAGGCAAAATCACCGTAGTAAATAGCAGAAAACATTTTTGAAAGCAAGCCATCTCCTCTTGTAAAGATTTCCTCAACATCAACCCTTGATGAGATTATCTCTTTTGTTATGTCCATTCTTTTCTTTACCCTTCCATTGTCTTGGCTGTCTCTTATAAAGATGGCAATAAAATCGCTTTTATTTACATTCTGATAGCCTGCAATCTCATTATGATTCATTTCAGAAAAAACATGATGGAAAGCTGCAACCTTGCTGTTCTCGTTAAACTGGGTTTTCCATCTATAAGCAACTGCTCCTAACAATTCAGAAGCATATATTAACGGAGTTCTTAATCCAATTTTCTTTGCAATCCTTTCTCCAACTGCTTTGAAATCGCCTGTTTTTGATAAAATATCAAAAAGTTCTTCAATTTCCCTGCCTTTAACATCAACAATCCCAGAATTATTCAGCACACCAAGAACTGGAAAGAATAAATAGCCAAGCGCAGCTCTTGGCTGCAATCCACTTGGAATCTTTATTACTTTTTTTGCCATGACTCCAAGCTGGCCTCCGCTTGTAACTGCAACAATCTTTGCTTTTTTCTTTACAGCATCTTCAAATGCTGAAATTGTCTCTTCTGTATTGCCGGAGTATGAAACAGCAAAAACTAATGTGTTTTCATCGACAAAATTTGGAACTTTATAATCCCTCACAACAAAAACAGGAATCTTTGAATCACGCATGTAGATTTTTAATAAGTCTCCTCCAACAGCAGAACCGCCCATGCCTACAACAACAATCTTGTCAATTTTGCCGGAAACAGACATGCCTTTTGTCAGCTCTAAAGCTGTTCTGCACTGATCTGGAAAATCTTCAATTACTTTGAGCATATTGGAATTGTCTATTGGCATTTTAGATTAAATAATTCAGAATTGTATAAAAAGATTTGGGTTATCTTAACGCGGGCATTGCGGATAGTTTGTTGCACGTCCAGTAGGAATGTATTTTATTTCGGTGCGGCGTTCAATACATCGAATATAAGCTAGTATATCCATCCTAGAAGTGCCTACACTGCCATGTTCTGTGTGTATTTTTTGTCGAGCAGTCTTTATAGTGCCTTCCAAATCCAAACGAAAATCTCCGTCACTTCTTTTTAGCTTTTCTCTCAAACTCTTTGCAGTTAATGAAATCCGTTTCAATCTCATTTTCTGAGGTGGCCGATTATATTTAGCAGAATCTTGTAAAAAATACTCAGATGCATCGGCAAGCCTCCTATAAACTTCTTGATAAGTTAATTGATGAGTACCCGTATAAGTTGGCATTTTATCAAAGTATATCTGCTTATTTTTTAAAGTTAATTGAAGCACTTAGAAAAATCAATCCTTTTGCAGTGGCTTTCTGCTCAATCTCCAGGCAAGAATTCCAACAATAAGGACTGTAGCTAAAAGCACTGCCCAGATTAATCCCTTATTTTCTGTTAATCTATTATCTTTGCCGTCACAAACATCTCCCAAGCCATCTTTGTCAGAATCCATCTGTATGTAATCGCTGCCAATGTATTCCTTTCTGTTATAGTCATAAACGCAATTATCCTCAAAATTCATAACATCATCATTGTCAAAATCCTCGCAAGCGTCGCCAATGCCATTGTTATTCTGGTCTTCTTGCTTTGGATTATTCACATTTGGGCAGTTATCCCTTGGATTGATTATTCCATCATTGTCGGCATCATCACATACATCGCCTATTCCATTCTTGTCCTTGTCAAATTGCTCAGGATTTTTTATTTGAGGGCAGTTGTCGCATGCATCCCCAAGCTTGTCGCCATCGCTGTCTTTTTGCTCATTATTAGGAGCGCTTGCGCAGTTATCGTTATAGTTAGCAATGCCATCATTGTCATTATCTTCACAAACATCCCCAATTCCATTATTGTTTTTGTCAAATTGGTCTGTGTTGTACCCTTGAATGCAGTTATCGCATGCATCCCCTATTCTGTCTTTATCGCTGTCCTTTTGGTCTGGATTGTGTTTGCTTATGCAGTTGTCTTTTGAAAATGAAATTCCGTCATCATCTACATCCTCGCAAGCATCTCCAACGCCATTCCTGTCTTTATCGCTTTGCTCAGGATTGTAAGTAGCGACACAGTTGTCAATTGAATTGATTGCGCCATCTTTGTCATTGTCGTCGCATACATAACCTATTCCATTTAAGTTGTCATCGTACTGGTCAGGATTAAAGTTGTAGATGCAATTGTCACAGGCATTGCCAACTGCATCATTATCATTGTCTTTTTGCTCAGAATTTGCTTGGCTTGGGCAATTGTCGCACGCATCGCCAATGCCATCATTATCTGCATCTTTTTGATCTGGGTTGCTCATTGTCGGGCAGTTATCAGATAATGCGCCATCGCCATCGCTATCAAAATTATAATTGTTGTTGTGCTCCTGCTGGCCTAATGTCAATATTGGAGTGGCTTTCTTTGTGAAAAGCATGGAAATGTCATATTTAGGGGAAGTAGCCAGTTTGTTGCCATAATAAAGCTTGTAATCATTGCCTGATTTTGCAAAAAACACAACATGGGCGGAGTAAGCTCCATAAATTTCAATCTCGTTTATTACAAGGCTTTGAGTGTGCCAGAAAGAAAATTTGAGATACTTATATTCAACTGGAGGATAGCTCACAGTCCTTGCATCAGAAATGCCATACTTTGTCCTGCTTTTGATAATCTTCCAATTTTGATTGTCGTTGCTTCCTTCTATCTGGACCTCAATCCATGTATAGTCATTTTTTAAGCTCCATATTTTTGCTTTGTCAGTAAGAGCAGAATCTGGCAGTTCAATTGCAAACCATGCATAGTTTGGATCGCTTACAGAATCTATCTGGAAATATGCATTGTCATTATTGCTGTAATCTCCATCAATAAGGTTATTTGCATCAAAACTTACGCCTCTAAAATCTGCCCTTGTGGAGGAAACTGCTGAAATTTTGCTTTTATGCGCAAGCTCTTCAACAGGCATAACTATTGTTTTTAATGGGATTTCCTGCCCATTTTCAGTTGCCCTTAAATCAGAGCCGTCTGGCTTCATGTGATTAAGCACTTCTGAATCAAGCTTTGCTATGATAGGCTCGCTAACTGATTGCGGGATGATTATCTTTTTAAAATACGGGTATTGGCTAAGTTCTAATGCCGAAACTATTATCACACTTGATATTAAAACAAATGCGAATACAATTAAATGTTTTAATAAATTTTTATAATTCATTTTAAATGTATTCTTTGTATTTATTGTATAAAAATGCCCCCAACAAAGCTATGATGCCCAAAACAATGAAAGATACAATCCTATAGCCCATTTCCAGATTGCTTAAGTCATATAAGAAAACCTTGAGTATTGCAAGCCCGAATAATATGAGACCCATCACCCTAAAAAGCTTTATTTTGGCAGAAAAGCCAAAGCCAAGAATTGCTATTGCCTGCAAAATAAATGCAAGAGAAGTCCATAATTTCTTTGCATTGAGAGCAAGCTTTGTATCCCAAATCTCAACCCATATTATAACAGTAGTCAGCACAGTGGCTGCTATTGCATAAGCTGCATTGACATAAACAATGTAACTTTCATAATCCTCAAACTCGTCTTTGTTTTTATAATAAAGATAAGCAATGATATAGAAAATAAGTATTGCTGCAGCAAAAGCAAACAACCTTGTGCTATTGATGAAGTTATTCAAATCAATTGCCTTAAGCTGCCAAGTGTCATAAAATAAAACCCTTGCTAAAGTTATTAATCCAACAGCTGAGCTTGCGATTCTTATGACGTTTTCTTTGAGCCTGAAGCTCAACAACACAAGCACCAAAGTCAAAACAGCCCATGAAATTGTTATCCATTCACGGTTAAACTGCAATGGAACAGCAAGCGCCAAATAACCAAAACAAAGCACTATGGAAGTATTGAAGTAATGGCTTACTTTCTTTTGATATGCCAAATATGTCAAAACGAAGTAAAAGATAGCCAATGAAGCGGTAAATAATCCGTCGTATCCTCTGTTAAATGGCTTGTAGAAAAAGATTACAGAGCCGTAATATAACGCAGAGTTCAGCAGTATCCCAATAACATTGCTTACCTTGTTTTTCTCTTGGTAAAGAATAAACAATAATATGTTAAAAAGCAAAAAGTAAAGCGAAAGCGCAACAAAATTTATCGTAAGTGTCGCTTCTTTTAAATTTGCATCAAGCCACTGCCACTCGACAATATAGGTGAGTACTATTCCGCCAATCGTAAAGTAGTCCCATCTGTAATTCAAAACAAAGAGCATCAACAAAATCACAAGCAATAACAAGGGGCTCATGACAACATAGAAATTATTGAAATCCAAGGCAAATAAAAATAGGTAAGTTATGACAAAAATAATGCCAACCTGTGTTTTTGAATTCAGGAATTGGCCTATCTGCCCTTTTTCGTCCTCTTTCAGATTTAAAGCCATTACCGCAAACATTGCAAAATAGATAAACAAGAAAACAATATGTAAAACATCTTTATTTGCGCCTGTATAGAAATCAAGCCAGAATATGTGCGTTACATACATAGCGACTATTCCGCCAGCTCCCAGCAATTTCCAGTTTTTAAAATAGGTTAGGATAGTCAGCCCTGCTGTTAGCGCAATTGCGTAGATTAAGAAAAAGGTGTTGACTGAGCTTGTAAGCAGCGGAACAACATAACCCAAAAAAAAGGCTTCAGCAGCAATGATTTTTGAATCATACCTTACAGCAAAATATACTGCCGCAATTATGATGAGGCTTAATGATGCCACATCAACAGGCAATGAAATGTTGATTACCTCGCCATAAAACCTGTAGGCAGCAAACATAGCAAAATAGATTATTGCAAATCCTCCTCCGACTAATGTAAGCCCATAGTTACGGTATTCTTTTCTGTAAAAAACCTCGCCAACAACTATGATGATGATTCCTGCCAGCACACCCAGCGCTACCTGCCCTGTTGGTCCAATCCACTTGTTTTGTATTGCGTATATAACAAAAAAAGCCACTCCTAGAACTATAGATATGATTCCGATCTTCGGGAGCCACTTCTTGCCTATGCTTGCTTCTAAACCGCCTTTTTCTTTTGGCGCAACTTTCTTTGCAGCTTCAGCCCTAATCGATGCTTTTTTTGCTGCAGAAGTTCGTGTTTCCTGAGGCATCTCCAGCGCCTCTTGGCCCAGATCAATTTCTTCTTCTGGCTTCTTCTCAACTGCAGTGCCTTTTTTTGGATTTGATAGTATAAGGACGATTCCAGCTATCAATAAAATCCATGTCAAAGGTGATATAATAAAGTATGGGATTGGCAAAAAATCAAGTATACCACCAATAAAATATCGCCCAAAAAGTAAGAAAATAAACAACCAAACTAAACCCCAGCCAAGCCTTCTTTTAGGAGGGCTCTCATAAGAGATTTTAGTTTCTTTTGCAACAGGAACTGCAGTTGGCTTTTTCGAGATATATGCAACCTGCTTTTCAAGCTTTTCTATTCTTTGCTCGAAACCATTAAGCGTCCTATCTAACTTATTAAAATAATCCACCCAGTTGTCTTTCTTAGCAGGCATTAAAATCCTCTTTTTGCTTATCTTTTGATTTAGATTATTTAAAATTTTCTATAATATTAAAGATTATCTTTTCCAATACTTTTATAAATTAACCAAAACTCCAAATTCCAGCTAAGAGATGTTGGTAGTTGCTTACCAGAATCTTGGTTTAAATTTTATATATGGAAGCTTAAAATGGGAATGTATAAATATATCAGAGAGGCTTGGGAAAAGCCAAAGGAACTTGCCTTTTGGCAGCAGCGCCTTATTAAATGGCGTCAAGAGCCAGCAACAATAAGGATGGAAAGGCCAACAAGGCTTGACAGAGCTCGTTCTTTGGGTTACAAAGCAAAGCCTGGATTTGTTATAGCAAGGCAAAGGGTAAATAGGGGAGGAAGGCAAAGGCCTCAGATAAGGCATCCCAGAAGGCCAAAGGCAATGTCTAGAAGAAAAGACTTGACAATGAACTATCAGGCTGTTGCTGAAAACAGGGCAGCAAGAAAATATCCTAATTGCGAAGTGCTTAACAGCTATTATGTTGGAGAGGATGGATTGTATTATTGGTATGAAGTCATTCTTGTTGATAGGGCAAATCCGTCAATAGTTGCTGACCCACGCATAAACTGGATTATGAATCATAAAGGAAGGGGTGAAAGGGGCTTAACAAGCGCTGGAAAGAGGGCAAGAGGATTGCTGCACAAAGGAAAAGGCGCAGAGAAAATAAGGCCAAGCTTGAGGGCACATCATAGAAAGGGAAACTAATTTTTATTTTTTAATCTCCTTTATCTTTATTATTCAGGTGGGCATAAGCCAAACTATCAACTAGAGCCTGCCAGTATCCTAACCTTGTAATCATCCAATCTTAATTTGCTTAACTCAGGGTATTTGCTCGTTAAAGCAGCTCTCAAAGCCAGATCCAATGCATTCACAGGGCCATTTCCATATTCCATCTTGGTGATTTCGCTGCCGTTTACCTTAATCTTAACAATTGCGCTCGATACAGGCTTGTCTTTCCCTTTTTTCTCAATCTCAACCCTGTATTCAACCAAATCAAAAATCTTGTTTTTTTCACCCTTTAAATTTTTTACAAGCAGGTTAAGAGAAGCATCTGCAGCTTCGTACGCATATCCAAAGTGCTCTCGTGCTTTAATCTCTGCCAGTAATTGCTTGGCTAAAGGCTCTTTCCGTGTAATGCCATGCCCTTCCAAGGCCTCGACATTTGAAGTGCCTGCAAGCTCTGATACAAGAAAGCGCCGGCTGTTTCCAACTATTTCATTAGCTAATTCATAGATAAATTTTGATAATGGCTTTAATTCGCTCAGCTTAATGCTGCCGTTTGTCCTGTAGCCGTTTTTGTATAAATTCGCAATTAATGTTATTAAATTTGCATTTCCAACCCTTTCGCCGAGCCCGTTTATTGTGCCTTGCAGCATTTCAGCGCCTTCAAGGATAGCAGCGTAGCTGTTGGCAGCGCCATACTCCATATCATTATGGGCATGGATGCCAATCCTCACGTTACCAATTTCTTTTTTAACCTGCCTTGTGATTTCCTGTACGTCATTAAAATTAGTTCCTCCATTTGTATCGCATAACACAATAAAATCAGCTCCTGCATCTCTTGCAGCAAACAATGTTTTCATTGCATAATCTTTGTTAAGCCTGAAGCCGTCAAAAAAATGCTCAGCATCATAAAACACCTCAGCTTTGCTCTTCTGTTTTAGGTACGACACAGAGTCAGATATCATCTTCAGGTTTTCCTCATTTGAGGTGCTTAATGCATCACGCACATGCAAAGTAGAGCTCTTGCCGAATATTGTTATGGCTTTGGTTTTTGCCTCCAGCAGCAGCCTGAGATTAGTGTCGGACTCTGGAGAAATATCTTTTCTTCTGGTGCTTCCAAAAGCCGCAATTTTGGCATGTTTTAATTGGATGCCCTTTGCTCTTTTGAAAAATTCAGCGTCTTTGGGATTTGAGCCAGGCCATCCTGCTTCAATGTAATCAAAATTTAGTTTACCTAATTTTTTTGCGATGTTTATTTTATCATCTACGGAAAATGAGACATTTGCGCCCTGCGCCCCGTCCCTCAAAGTTGTGTCGTATATTATTATTGGATGTTTCATTTTGGTTGGAATATTCTAGAATCAAGCAAAAGATTTCAAGGCCCTCTAGAATATTCACGATGGGCCCTTAAATAATAATGATAGTAATAGCTATAACAGAAATAATTCCAGCATATTTAATGTTGGTTGCTATCATAATTGCATAAGAAATCCAGCTTTTATTTAAATATTTTGATTTATTAAAAAAGGACATTAATTATTGGGCGAATTGTGCCCTTTTTTAAGATAGTAAGTGACAAATAAATTGCCCTAAAATTTGTGTCACTTACTATATAAGTGCAGTTGACTTAAACTTATTTTGAATAGATAATCTAAATCACCTCCCGCAAAATTTATATACTTCTTACTCAAGAGTGGGGTTATGCTTGATTTAGAATGCAGAAATTGCGGATTTAAGTTCAGGAAAGAAAAGATTTCTCCTAGATGCCCTTATTGCTCAACAGAAGGCAAAGTAGGCTTGTTAAAAACAGCCCAAGACTTGCTTGATGAAACATTAGGAGAAACAAGCGTTATGGATGAGGAGAGAAAAAGAAGAAATGTCTAATTCTTGATAATTCATAATAAAATTCAATTTCAATAAAAAACCAACAACGACTTTTGTCAGCAAGCATGAAGAAAGTAAACCGTTGTAAATGTTTGTTTAAAAATTTAATTGCAAAATAGTTTAATGCGTCATGTGGGAAAATAAAAGAATAACAAAAATTTAACTTTTACATAAAATCAAACATAAACAAATCCCTTATTGAAAAAATCATATTAATTTCCCTTGTCATTATCTTTTTTGCCTTTAATCATTCTCATTATTGGTTTTCTTCCGTATCTAAACACAAGTAGGAGGACTATTAAGGTTAGAATTATAGGCGCTACAAGCGGGTTTTTTGCAAGCAACCCATTTGCCCCAACCAAGGTTACCTTTATTGAAGACAAGCCACCTGTGACCTTTTTGTAAAAAGGCCTGTTGTCATGTATTGTCACATTGGCAGCCAAAACACTTTCTTGCGGCAATAAGTTGCTCAAGCTTTCTTGCGCTGTTTCAGCTATATTTTGAACCGTTTCACCTACTTTTTCCTTGATTGGCTCAAGGCCTTCTTTTATTGGGATTTTAACATCATAAACTCCCAAGGGAATTTCTTTTGACAAATCAATGCTCATTACTTTACTTGGCTCAATTATAATTTTTTTTATTATAGGATATTTTTTCAATTCGCTTTCAAGAATAAAGGTTAATTCATCTTCAAAAGGCACATTGCCGATGTTTTCAATAAAAACCGTTTCATTTTCATATTTTATTTTTACTTCCCTTATTGTTGTAATGTTTATTGAAGTTTGGGTGATTAAGTTTTTGTAAGCGCTTGCTAAAGCATAATCTCCAGGCTCTGCATACTGGCTGAATTCGTAATCTATTTTATCGTTGCTCTGCACAATTTTTCTGAAAATCTTATTTCCACTTGCAGATGTTAATTCCAAATCCAAAGAAGCGTTTATCAAGTCATCAGCTTGATCGTATAAAGAATCAATAATTTCAATTTTTGAGCCTGGCAGCAATTTGTCGCTGCTCAAGCCTATTTTTATATAAGTGGGAATTGCTGTTACCTCAAGCTCAACAGGATAACTGCCAAAATTATTTTTTGAGTCAGAAGCGCTTATTTCAATTGTGTGTTTTCCTGATTTAATGTTCTTCTGCAATTCAATAGTAAGATTAAACTTTCCATCTACAGCGTCAATTGTATGGGAATAGTTGTCCAGCACAATCCTTGTTGATGCTTTTAAAACATTATTTCCAAATGCCTCGTTCAAAACTCCTGAGATTAATATCTTGTCACTTGGAAATGCAGTTACCTTGCTTTTTACAGGAAGCACAATCAGCTGATTTGTAACTCCAAAATTGTTTGAGTTTTTCTTTTCAATTAATAAGTTATCATTTGTTGCAAGATCGCCTGTGATTATGCAGTTCCCAAGCATTGAAGATGTGACTGGCAGTGGTTCAGGAATGTTTATAGCTGTCCTGAAATTTGCTTCCAAGCTTATTGGGCTCAGGAAATACTGCAATTTGTAATTATCGCATGAAATTGTTAATTTAAACAATCCGTCAAAATTATTGCTTTGCAGCACTGATGCAGAAGCTTTTATCTTGTTGCCAAGATTGTATATGCTTTGGTCTGTTGTTATGGTTATGTCTGCAAAAATGTATGGGATGATTAAAATAAATAACAAGAACAGTACGCCTTTTTTCATAGCCTAAAACTCTGGTTACTGGTTTATATAATTTACTATTGCAAAATTAAAACAATCAAAGCCCAAGCCTGGCATCAATCTCTTTGGCAACTTCCTTCAGGTCATCGCAAGCTCTCTTAATGTCTTTCTCAACCTCTTCAATCAAAGTTTTGAGGTTTTCAACCCTTAAAGTGTATTTATTGCCTTCATGCACCACAAGCCCAGACTCTAAAAGCTTGTTGATATGATGTATTATTGTGCCTCTTGCCAGCGCCAATCTTGATGCCAATTCATCGCTTGTCAATGTTTCATGCCTTTTGGCAGATTTCAATAGCTCTATAAAAACCCTAAATGTGCTTTTGTCCTTGTCCCTAAGGTTAAAAAGCCCTAGAGAAGAGCCAAACCACTGCAGCTCCTGGTTTACATTGTGCTCGCTGGGCTTCCTGATGTTTACTATGGTTATCCTCTGTCTTATGTATACCATATAAAGCCCTATATGAGTGCTTATATATAAATTTATGCCGAAAAGTTTATATATTAGTTTATATTACCTATTTTCTGTTGGCTTTAAGTCAACCAATATAAATACTTAAATCTTTTTTAAAAATGGATTATGAAAAAAAGATAAAAGATGCAAAATCAATTGCAGAAATATTTGAGATAGTAAAAGAATTGGTTAGAGAATATCTAGGCTTAGACCAAGCTGGTTTAATGGTAGGCTTAACTGATTTAGGCGCGCATGATAAAGGCTTTATCGGAGCATTTTACTCCTTGGATGCAAATACAATAATTATCAACAAGAAGCCATTATCAAGAATATCACAAACAAACCCATCATTGTACTCTTATTATCTTTTCCACATAATGCTGCATGAGTACATCCATGCAATTGGCTCTTTTGACGAATTGCAAACAAGGCAATTAGTTTATGAAATAAGCCATCATTATTTTGGTGATGCGCACATAGTAACGCAGCTTGCAACAAACATTGAAAAATTTATGCCAAGCTTGACTTATCCAAATGCCGGCTTTCAACCGCCAAAAGACATAAACATTGATTTCATTATGGGGATTGATAAAAAAAATACTAACTACATAAATTAAGAAAATGGAACATCAAAAAAAGGAAGAAAAATCTGAAGAGTTTAAAAAAATAAAAGATGAAATAATAGAATTTTTAGTTAATAAATATCAAAATAAATATGGAAGAACTTTAAGAGAACTTTTAGCTCGTGGAAAATTTCCAGATGGAGATTTAGAAGAAGAATATTATAAATTATTTGATGAAAAATCAAAAAAAACTGATAAAAAAGAAGAGTTGAAAGAAGAAGAAAAACAACAAAAAATCGATGAATTGACTGACACTCTGAAGAGATTGCAGGCAGAGTTTGAAAATTACAAAAAAAGAATTGACAAGGAAAAAATTGAATTTGTCAAGTACGCCCAGGCTGATATGATTTCACAATTATTGCCTGTGCTTGACAGCTTTGAGATTGCATTGAAGAACACAAATGACAAGGAAAAATTTGTTGAGGGAATAAAAATAATCTATGCACAGATTTACTCTGTGCTTGAAGCAGAAGGGTTGAAGCCAATAAAGGCAACTGGAGAAAAATTTGACCCTTACAAGCATGAAGTTCTGATGAAGCAAGAATCAGAAAAGCCGGAAGAAACAATTTTGGAAGAGTTCCAGAAGGGTTATATGCTCAATGATAAAGTATTGAGGCACAGCAAAGTTAAGATTAGTGGGAAATAAACAACAATATAAATTCACTTTCAAAAAATTCAATCCGCGAGCTTCGCTCGCAAAAGATAGGCGCCCAGCATTGGGCGCGATACATTGTAAAATGTATGGCGAGGCTGAGTGATATGGCAAGAAAACGAAGCCGAGCACTAAAATTCGCCGAAGGTGGATTGAATTTGAATATTAAATTTGAAAAATAATCAAAACTAACAATCAAGGAGGCAAATAAAATGGCAAAGGAAAAAATAATTGGA
The DNA here is from genome assembly GCA_018303505.1 of Candidatus Woesearchaeota archaeon. GTDB lineage: Archaea > Nanobdellota > Nanobdellia > Woesearchaeales > GW2011-AR4. Next base: position 1,439 of record JAGVYA010000039.1, on the reverse strand, counting down.
ATTGATTTAGGAACTAGCAACAGCGCTGCTTCTGCACTGCAGGCTGGAAAGCCAACGATAATCCCAAGCGCAGAAGGGACAACAGCTTATGGAAAGGCATTCCCAAGCGTGGTTGCATTCACAAAAGACGGGCAAATTCTAGTTGGAGAGCCTGCAAGAAGGCAAGCTGTCTCAAACCCTGAAAAAACAATCATGGCTGCAAAGCGCAAGATGGGCACAAGCCATAAGTATGACATTGACGGCAAAGAATACACTCCGCAGCAAATATCAGCTTTTATACTTCAAAAGATAAAAAAGGATGCAGAAGAGTTTCTTGGGGAAAAAATAAGCAAGGCAGTCATTACAGTTCCAGCTTATTTTGATGACAACCAGAGGCAGGCAACAAAAGATGCTGGCGAAATAGCTGGCTTGGAAGTTGTAAGAATAATAAATGAGCCAACAGCAGCTTCAATGGCTTATGGCATTGACAAGCAACACAAGCAATTTAAAATCCTTGTTTTTGATTTGGGAGGTGGAACTTTAGATGTAACTATAATGGAATTTGGCGATGGGGTATTCCAAGTGCTTTCTACATCGGGGGATACACAGCTTGGCGGAACTGACATGGATGCTACTTTGATTGATTACCTGGCTTCTGAATTCAGGAAAACAGAGGGAATTGACTTGACAAAAGACAAGACAGCAATGCAAAGGTTGAGGGAAGCTGCTGAAAAAGCCAAGATTGAGCTTTCAACAGTTTTTGAAACAGACATCAACTTGCCATTCATAACAGCAACTAATGAAGGGCCAAAGCATTTGACAATAAAGCTCACAAGGGCAAAGCTTGAGCAGCTGATAGATCCAATCATAAAAAGATGCAGGCATCCAACAGAGCAGGCAATAAAAGATGCAAAATTGCCTATTAACCAAATTGATAAAATCATACTTGTAGGAGGTCCAACAAGAATGCCTATTGTAAGGAAGTTTGTTGAAGATTACATAGGCAAGCAGGCTGAAAGAGGTGTTGATCCAATGGAATGTGTTGCAATGGGCGCAGCAGTACAAGCTGGTGTGCTTGCAGGAGAAGTCAAAGACATACTATTGCTTGATGTTACTCCGTTAAGCCTTGGAATTGAAACGTTAGGGGGAGTTTTCACAAAATTAATTGAAAGGAACGCAACAGTTCCAACAAAAAAATCGCAAGTGTTCAGCACAGCAGCTGACAACCAGACAGCTGTGACTATTAGAGTTTTTCAGGGCGAAAGGCCGATGGCTAATGACAATAAATTGCTTGGACAATTTGATTTGATTGGAATCCCGCCTGCGCCAAGGGGCATTCCTCAAATTGAGGTTTCATTTGACATTGATGCAAATGGAATATTGCATGTTAATGCAAAGGATTTAGGAACTGGAAAGGAACAAAGCATTCGCATAACAGCTTCGCAAAAATTAAGCGAAGA
>JAGVYA010000038.1 GCA_018303505.1 Candidatus Woesearchaeota archaeon | reverse complement strand
AATGCGGAGAAAGGCAAGTTAGTGATGTCAAGTATGCTCTTGCCCAGAATATTGGAGGGGCTGGGAGTACTGTTACAGTGCATGTGCTGAGGAAGGTGAAACGATGACTATGGTTTCTGCACATTTCAAGCCGTGGATTCCTGATAGGCCAGTTTCTAAAGGTGCGACTGCTTACCATGATGCTGTGGTTAAGTCTTCATGGCTAAAAGAGGCCATCTATGAATTAGTTAAAATAGTAAATTCAAAAATTTGTAAAGGTGATATTGTAGTTGATTATGGTGCTGGTACGGGAGCTTCAGCAATATTTTTGCTGAAATATTTACGACAACGTATGCGCTTGTGGTTAGTCGATAACTCATCATCTTGGTTAGGTAAAGCTTATGAGCTTTTAAATGACCCACCTAATGTAGAGTGTTTTATTTTAGAAAAGAAAGGTGATAGATATGCTACTTTGTCTGAGACTATTGGAAATGAAGTTGTAGACCATGTTGTGTCTGCAAATACAGTGCATCTTATACCTAATCTAAAAGAGGCTTTTAGCGGAATTGCACTTGCGCTAAAAAAAGGTGGTACATTTACATTTCAAACAGCAAATTTATTTAGGAATGATAGACCGGAAGGAATTTTGATGATAGACGAAACTGTAAAAAGTGTACACGATATCGCCATCGATATTGTTAGTAGACACCAAAAATTTGTTATTTATAGGCAAGGTTTAAACGAGCGTGTAGAATCTGAAGAATCACAGCGTAAATTTATATTTCCTGACCCTAGACCTATCGAGAGTTACTTGTATGCTTTAAAAAAAGCAGGACTTGAGCACCAAACGCCACTTTACATACCTGTTAAAATAAAGTATAGCGAATGGCTTAATTTTTTAAGAGTCAAGAGATTGCAAGCAGGAATCTTGCCAGAGATTGGCGGCAAAGAGCCATCTCCAATAGAAGAAAAAGATAGAGATACTCTTATTACTATGGCTGCACTTGAACTCTTTAAAGATTTAGAAACCAATAATCCATTAGCAGATGATAAATCTTTCACAGTTGAATCTGTGTATGTTTTATCAGAAAAATGTACTTGAAACTTAAATATAAAAAATGATAAACAAAAAAGTTGCATTGGTGACGGGAGCTTCAAGAGGCATAGGAAAGGCTATTGCTATTGAGCTTGCCAAAAACAACATAAATATTGTTGTTAATTACAATAAAGACGAAAAAGAGGCTGTTGCAGTTGTTGAAGAGATAAAAAAAATTGGGGTTGATGGCATTGCAGTTAGAGCTGATGTTTCAAGCTTTGATGAATGCGCTGCAATGATTGAAGTTATAAGGAAGAAGTTTGGTTATTTGAATGTTGTAGTTAATAATGCAGGTGCATTGTCCGACAAGACATTAAGAAATATGACAAAAGAGCAGTGGGGTATTGTTCTTAAGACAAATCTTGACGGCACATTCAATGTAACGAAGAACGCACTGCCTTTAATTAGGGAAAATGGAAGAATAATAAACATAAGTTCAATAGTTGGCATTGGCGGCAATTTTGGCCAGACCAATTATGCTGCTTCAAAAGCAGGCATTATTGGCTTTACAAAGTCTCTTGCAAAAGAGCTGGGAAAACAGAAAATAACAGTAAATGCAGTTGCTCCTGGGTTTATAGATACTGAGATGTCAAAAGGAGTGCCTTTCATAAGAAAAAAGATAATATTGGCAATGACACCCCTGGGCAGGGCTGGCACACCAGAAGATGTTGCTAATTTGGTTGCTTTCTTGGCTTCTGACAAGGCAAGCTATATAACAGGAGAGGTTATATGTGTGGACGGTGGTCTAAGTTTTTGACACACAACCTTTAAATACTACTTATTCAAACTTTACATTATTGCTTAATACGCAAGATTTGTTTTTTAGGATTATAAATTCTGAAGAACATTAAATGATAGAGGTAAATTGATATGAGATATGATAGAGGACGAGGTGGCTTTAAGCCGAGAAATTTTGCCCCTGTTAAGGTTGGGGATGAGTTAGATGTAAAAATAGAGGCTGTTGGCGAGAAGGGAGATGGAATCGCAAAGAAAGACGGCTTTGTGCTGTTTGTACCTAGCACAAAGCAGGGTGATGAGGTAAGGATAAGGGTTACAAGGGTGCTGCAAAAAGTCGGCTTTGCTGAAGTGGTTGGAGAAAAGTCTGCAGAGTCAAGCGAAGAATCTTCTGGCGGCGAAGGAGCACAGGAAGAAAGCTACGAAGAGCCTTCTGCAGAGGGGAGCTCTGAATCCGAAGAAGATTACAGCGGACAAGACACAGAAAACTTTGGAGAAGAAGATAAAGGATAACAAGCATTTTTCTTTTTTATTATATTTTTGAGTTAGATTTAAATATTTTTGTTCATCAAAAGGATTATGAGGCTTTTTATAGCAATTGATTTTAATGAACTAAGAGATTATTTTGTTGAGCTGCAAGAGCTGCTGCCAAAAAATGCAAAATTAAGCCTTACAAAAACTTTTCACCTTACATTAAAGTTTTTGGGGGAAGTTCAGCCTGATAAAGTTAATACACTAATCGACTCATTAAAGAAAATAAAATTTGAACCATTCAATGCTTTTCTTGATTCAATCGGTATTTTTCCAACGGAAAATTACATAAGGGTTGTGTGGATTGGTGTGAAGCCAGAAGAAAAAATAATTAAAATCCAAAAACAGATTGATGAATTATTAAAGCCAATTTTCAAAAAAGAAAATGATTTCAAAGCCCACATTACATTGGCAAGGGTTAAGTATATAGAGGATAAAAAACAGTTTTTACAACAATTAAAAAATATAAAAGTTGAAAACAAAAAAGTTGAAGTAAGAAATTTCAAGCTGATAAAAAGCACATTGACACCAAAAGGGCCTGTTTATGAGGATTTAGCTGTTTTTGATTCTGACTAGCAACATTTTTAAACAGGCATATTATTCTATTGTCTATTGCCTACGAAGTATAAGTTACTTCAACAACTGAGAGGCTATAAAATTCAGTTCAGCATTCTGGACTGTTATAATGTATGGCGAGGTGGAGCGGGTAGCTGGCGAGTGAGGCACGAGCACAAAAATTCGGCGAAGCCGGATTGAAAAATAAAATAAAAAAATATTAAAAACTCAAATAAAATGCCACAGGAAGAAAAATTTTTAGTCCCAAGAGACGTGTACTTGAAGTCAGGAATACATATAGGCACGAAATTCAGGACAAAATATATGGAGCAGTTTATTTACAAAACAAGGCCAGATGGCTTGTCAGTTCTGAATCTGCAAAAAATTGATGAAAGAATAAGGATTGCTGCTGCTTTTCTTGCGCAATACGCTCCAGAGGACATTCTGGTTATTTGCAGGAGGGAAAATGGCTGGAAAGCTGTGGAGTTATTTGGAAAATTGGCTGGAATAAGGGTTTTTGCCGGAAGGTATCCGCCTGGTATATTAACAAACCCTAATCTGGAAGAATACACAGAGGCAAAGATTGTGATGGTTGCTGATGCATGGCCTGACAGAAATGCTGTTTTGGATGCTGTTAAAATTGGAATGCCGGTAATTGCCTTATGCGACACAAACAACCAGTCAAATTTCATTGATTTGGTTGTGCCGTGCAACAATAAAGGAAAGAAAAGCCTTGGATTGCTGTTTTATATTTTAACAAAGGAATTTTTAATGTTAAAGGGAAAATTAAAGGAAGGAGAGGAGTTAAAGGAGAAGCTTGAGGACTTTACAGAAGAGTAAATGTTATCTTATTTTGGAGAAATATATTTAAAATTTGAAATATAATTGAGTCTCTATGGAGATTATTAATATTAAAAAATTAGTTTCAATTGCTAAAAAATTTCATTCTCAAAGAAAGAAATGGCATTTTCATATGCTAACACCTAATTGTATATTTAATAAAAAGGATAAACATGCTTTTATGCTTGAGAATATAGAATATAAAGAAATTTTTATTGTTTATTCAGATAAGAGGTATATGAAAGAGGGCAAAGAACTTGTTAAATTGCTTTATGGAGAATCGATTATAGAAGAAAAAAGATTAAAGAGCAAAATAACAAACAAAAGAGTATTAAGAATATTGAAAAAAGAAAGAAGATTGAATAAACTTGGCATTGAATGGCACCATCACTTATTATTTCCAGAGTGTATTTTTAATAAACATAAAGGTAAATGGTGCATTTTATTTGAAAATCCAGAAAATAATGAAATGATTGAATCAATTTCTAAATCTGAACCAATAAAAAACTTAAGAGCAATTGAAACATTATATTACCAACAAAAAAGATAAAAAATTGATTTAATCAAATCAAGCTTAATAAATCCTTTATCGCTTGTTTTATATTCTTATTCTCAAACAAAACTTCATAAGCTTGCTGCGTCAAAGGCATTTCTATGCTATGCTTGCTGCCGTACTCATAAACCGCCTTTGTTGTTGGAATCCCTTCAGCAACCATTCCATGCATTTCTGTTTTTATCTCTTCAATTGATTTGCTTTTTGCGAGCTGCTCGCCTACAAACCTGTTTCTGCTGTGCTTGCTTATGCATGTAGCGATTAAATCGCCAACTCCTGCCAATCCATATACAGTTCCCCTTTTGGCTCCAAAATGCCTGCCAAAATTGTTCATCTCCATTAAGCCAAGAGTTATGATAGATGCCCTTGCATTGTCGCCAAATCCAAATCCATCAACAACACCAGTTGCTATTGCTGATATATTCTTCAAGGCTCCGCAGATTTCAACGCCAGCAACATCATTTAACTGGTACAGCTTAAAATAAGGGGTTGCTAGAATTTCTGAAATTATTTTGCCTGTTTTTTTATCTCTGCTTGCCACAACACTTGCAGTCGGCATTTTGCCGCTCACTTCTTCTGCATGATTTGGGCCGGACAATACTGCGATTTTTGCGTTGCCAAGCTCGTCTTCTATGACTTGTGACATTCTTTTGCAAGTGCTATGCTCTATCCCTTTTGTTACGCTTACAACAATCTGGTTATTGAAATACGGCTTGATTTCTTTCATTGTTTTTCTCAAGAATTCGCTTGGCACAGCAGTTATTATAATTTCAGAGTTTTCAAGAACGTTCTTCAAAGAATGGTCTGCAATCACATTGCCAAGGATTTTTATTCCAGGCAGATATTGTGCGTTCTCTCTTTTGCTTTCTATCTCATTTGCCAATGCTTCTCTTCTTGCCCAAAGCTTGACATCAAATCCTTTCTCCCCCAATAAGACTGCTAAGGTTGTTCCCCAGCTTCCTGCTCCGATGACTGAGATTTTCATTTATACTTTGTATTTTTCTTTTGTTTTTAATTTTTCCATAAGCCTTATTAAATTTTGATTTGAAATTGTATCTTTATATCCTTGCTCTATGTTCTTCTTAATTGCTTCTGTCTTATTATCATATCGTGATATTTCCTTTGAAGGGGAGATTACTATTTCACCTTTTGTTTCGAGTTCTTTTATCTCTTTGAGCCTTTCTGGATAAAGTATCAATTTAAGCTTTAGCAAATTATGGGCTTTGGATTTAAATTTTAATTTAATAAAGATTGCCTGACTTCGTCACTTATGCCTGATTTGCTGTCGCTTCTAGGCTTTGTCAGGATTATTATCTTTCTGGATTCCCTAATTTGTGGGATATTGATTGGCAGCGGGTCTGTCAGGGCGCCGTCTAAATAAGCCTTTTCGCCTATTTTTACTGTGTGGTTGTAGGCAAAAGGCATCGCCATGGCTGCCCTCAATATCTCAAAGAAATCAAATTTTGTTCTGTTGTTGAAGTACTCTGCATCTCCTGTTTCTGCGTTAGTCAGAGGAACAATTAGTCTCATTCTTGATGCTTTGACCTTATTTTCATTCAAGGGTATTCTTTTCTTGAATACCTCGTCAACAAGATAATCAATATCAAAAAATGGTCTGCCTTTTAGTATATTTCTAAAACTCAAAAACTTTGGGCTTGGCAATTCATTGGACCATATATAGTAACCTGGATAAAACTGTCCTGCAGCATAATATGCGAGTGTTGCCGCGCTGGCTGATGATCCTGTCATATAATCAACACTTTTCAGGCCGAAATGCGAGTATAATGCGTCAATAGCCCCTAAGGCGTAAGCGCCTCTCATCCCGCCTCCTTCTGCTACTATGCTTAGTTTCATTCTTAATCAAAATCGTATTTTTGCTTTGAAAGCCTTGCTATCTCTTTCATTATCTTGGTTGTTACTTCTCTAAGTATCTTTTTATTAATCTTCTTATATTGCGGAAAGCGCATTGGCTTTCCAATGTTCATGATTGCTTTTTTTGCCTTTGGAATGTATTTTCCTTTTGGCAGTATTTCAAAAGTCCCTATTAATCCGATTGGCACAACAGGAGCTTTAGACAATAAAGCAAGCCTTGCAACGCCTGTTTTTGCTTTTTGCAGTTTTCCTGTCAAGCTTCTTGTTCCTTCTGGGTGGATTGCTATTATCTTGCCATCTTTTAATGCTTTGATTGCCCATTTCAAAGTTTCCTCGCCACCGCTTTGCCTGTCAAGAGGGATTGCGCCTGCATAAGTATGCCATGCTTTTTTAAAAATGTTGTCGAAGTGCTCCTTTTTTGCGAGAAAATGGACTTTTTTGTTTAGGTGCGAGATTATGTAGCCTGCAATTATAAGATGGTCCATGTAGCTTGCATGATTTGCTGCTACTATAAATGCGCCTTTTGGCAGGTTTTCAATACAATTTACTTTGCCAACCCATAACTTAACTAATGGGATGATTGTGAGTTTTGTAATAAGGTATACCATTTTAGTAATTATATTTTTGATTTATTAATTTTGCAATTTGCTTCATTATGCTTCTTGTAATTTCTTCAAGAAGTCTATTGTTTATCTTTTTATTATAATATTTTTCAAAATATATGGGTTTGCCTATTTTAACCTCGCATCTTGCAAATCTTGGAAAGATTTTCCCTTTTGGAAGCACTTTATTTGAACCGATAATGCCGCAAGGCAGAACAAGAGCTTTGGATTTCAATGCTAGTTTTGCAACTCCAGTATACGCTTTTTTTAATTTCCCATCACTTCTTGTTCCTTCTGGAAATAGCATGATTAATTCGTTATTTTTAAGATAACTTAATGATTTTTCAATTGCTATTTTGTTTTTTTTCTTTGAATTTTTATCTTTCTCCAAAAAAACTGGAATGCTTTCCCACAGATTCAGAAAGAATCCTGTTATTGGGATTTTCCAATAAAAGCTGTTGACCAAGGCATGTAATTTTTTATTTAATCTTGGTATGATAATCACAGGCAAGAGCAATGCATCATAGTAGCTTGTGTGGTTTGCTGCTACTATGAAAGGCTTGTCCTTGGGTATGTTTTCTATGCCTTCAACTTTCCTAAGCCATAGCTTGTAAATAAGTGGCAAAACTACTTTTGCAATTGGGTAAACCATAGAATGAACTATTAAATATGGCATTAAAAAGGTTTCTGTAGAAATTATAGATAAGAATAACGATTTCAATATGTGCCTTCGGCACAAACTTTAGGCTCGCCGCATTGCTCGCCTATTTATAATAAAAATAAAAAAAAGAAAAATCACTCAACGTCTTTAATGCCAGACTCGTCTAAGTAGAATCCTATCTCCCCTTCAGGCTGGGACGGGCTATCAACAAGCTTTGCAACTCTTGTGCCTTTCTTGCCTTTCCTCAAATAGACACGGAAAGTTGATGCATGCGCTACTATATGACCTCCAATTGCTTGAGTTGGATCACCAAAAAACATGTCGGGCTTTGCCATGACTTGGTTTGTAACATAAACGCATAGATTGTGCATGTCAGCAAGCTTCATCAATATATGCATGTGCTTGTTCAGCTTTTGCTGCCTATCTGCTAAAGTGCCTCTTCCAATGAACTCTGCCCTGAAGTGAGCTGTTAATGAATCAACAACAACAAGTTTTACATTCAATCCTTGCTTTTTTATCAAGTCTTCTACTTTTTCTGCCAACAGCATTTGATGGTCAGAGTTGTAGGCTCTAGCAACTTTAATGTTTTTCAATACCTGCTCTTCATCCAAGCCAGCACCTTTTGCAAGCTGGATTATTCTTTCTGGCCTGAAAGTGTTTTCTGTGTCTATGTAGACTGCAACTGCATCTTTCTCAACAGACTGGCAGTTGACTGCTAAAGCGTGTCCAAGCTGTGTTTTTCCAGAGCCAAACTCGCCAAAGCACTCTATAATAGCGCCTGTCTCAAGACCTCCGCCAAGCAAAGAATCAAATGCCTTGCTTCCTGTTTTTAGCCTGATGACTTTTTCTCTTCTTTTGAGCAATTCTTCTCCTGACTCAAAACCCATCTCTAATGAGGATCTTGCAACAGCAATCATCTTCTTTGCCAATGCATCTCCCATGCCAGTTGCCTCTATTAATTCTGATGGCGAAGCAACAGCAATGCTCATCAAGTCAGTGTAGCCAACTGCTATTAATTTTTCAGCAGTTGCTGCTCCCACTCCCGGAAGATCATATATTGTCTTTTCCTCTTTCTCCATTTTGATTTCTTTTCTTTTTCTTTTTGTTTCCTTTATTTCAGAATTTTGCAATTCCAATTCTTGTTCCATTTTATAATCACCTTTCTTTTATATTTTTATTCATTTTAGAAAGAGGTTAAATAACCTCTTCTATGATGCCTTCATCCACTTCGTAGTCAGAAGGGACTCCTTGTTCTCTCAAGACAAGATACTCATATGCTTTTTGAAGCACTAGAGATGCTTTTGGCAAGTCATTCACTCTGAAAGAATTAGCGCTTTGCCAAACTCCGTTTTTGTCTTTATATCTCCTTTGCAGAGAAACAGTTCTGTAACTTACTATCTCTCCTGTCCTGCCTTTTCCAGCATTCTGCCAGACGGTTGCAGTAACAACACCTGTACTAAACCTTTTTTCAGGTAAGTTTTTTTCCATTTTTACCAACCTCCTTTGTTCCTATTCGGATTTTATTTCAACTCCCCTTAATTATGGGTTGCTAAGACCCCAGGGATGGAATTTGGTAAATGTGATTGATAAGTGAAATTGAACTTGTATTTCATACATTCTGGTATATCATAACTATTAAATAACTTATGTAACTTTTTTGTTTCCTCAGTTGGGAAAGAGATGTAATACCAAACTTTGCCATTATACTTATTTTTACCTTGAGATATGTAAACCTTGGTATAAATTCCCCATTTTTCCTCAAAATATTTTTGGATAATTAATTGTTCATCATAAGAAAAGCAATTTGTATGTAAAAAGGCTCTTCTATCACGTTTGTGGTATGTACCGTCGTCCATGTACCATATTAACAAGCCTAGTTTATCCAATTTTTCTAAAATTGAGCTATTGACAATCTTTTTGTTATTTTTATAAAAAAGATGATAATAATAATTTAAGCATGGAAAAGATCTGGATTGATATAGAATTCCTTGTTTGGATTTTCTTGTAGTCCATTTAAGTCTTTGTAATAAATTAATTTTATAAATTAAATAATCCTTTTGATTAAAACCGTGACCCCCTTCTAATCTTGCATATTTTGATGTTCTTGCAATTCGGCAATGTAAGTCCCCCATTAATCCACCAATTATTATCTGTTCTTCTTCTGGATTTAATTGCAGATTATTTCTATAAATATGGGAATTTTTCTTTAAATTCAACCTGCTTGCCTTAATCCTTATTGAATTTTGGGACTTATGCAAATATTCAGCTAGAACTTTATCATTTGACGATGAGTAGTTATCTTCTAAATATTCTACATCACTTTTATTCCAAAACATCAAAATCTCCCTTTTTTGCTATTCGCGTTTTGTTTCAAAGCCTCTTTAATTAGGAATGCCTTGGCTTTAGGCGGATTTACGCCATCAACAACTTCAGTAATTAGTAGAGTAGAGTTAGTTTAAATATTTTAGGCACAAATGTCCAGTGTCCAGTGGTTATTTGCAATATGGAAAAGAAATAAAGTTTTAAATATACCTAATTAAGACATTGTTAAAATGCCTTACAAATTTTCGCCATCAAGCCTTAGTTTATTGAAAGAATGCCCAAGATGCTTTTGGATGCATTTTAATAAAAATATTAAAAGACCTGATTCAATATTTCCTTCATTGCCAAGTGGAATGGATAGGATTTTGAAAGCACATTTTGATAATTTTAGGGATAAAGGCAAATTGCCGCCGGAGCTCGCCTCGCTTAAGGGAAAATATGCTTTGTTTGATAATATTGAATTATTGAATGACTGGAGAAACAATTTTAAAGGAATCCAATGGGTTGATTCTGATGGCAATACTTTTAGAGGTGCTGTTGACAACCTGCTTTGGAATTCAAAAAAGCTTGTGGTTTTGGATTACAAGACAAGGGGATTTCCTGTGAAAGATGATACTTCTCATCATTATCAGGACCAGATGAATATCTATAATTTTCTTCTTCGCAAGAACAAGTATAAGACTGAAAATTACGCTTATTTGCTGTTTTATCATCCCAATAATGTGGATTCTGATGGGGATGTGATATTTAATACTGATTTGGTTAAGATAAAGGTTAACGTCAAGGATGCCGAGAAGCTTTTCAGGAAAGCTTTGAAAATCCTTTCGGAAGAAATTCCTGAAGCTGGGGAAGAGTGTAGTTTTTGTGAGTGGAATAAAAATTTGAATTCCGCCTAAAAAGGGCATAAAGTTTATTAATTCTACACGGATAGACAGCATATTTTTGGGGCAAAATGAATAAGTCTAACGTAGATAGTTTGAGATTTGAGGAGAAGATTTGGCAGGTAGCTGATAAGTTAAGAAATAAAAAAGGCGTATAATGATATTAAACGAAGCAGATACAAGAGCGAAACTGATTGACCCAAAAATCCATAATATTGGGTGGACAGAAGATTTAATCAGAAGAGAGACTACTGCTGGAACTATTGAAATTATTAATGGTAGGCCAAAAAGGAAAAATGGAAGAACCGATTACCTTCTTTGTCTTCCCTCAAACGACAATGAAACTCCTCTTGCTATTGCAATTTTAGAAGCAAAGAAAGAAGACGAACACGCAACTCTGGGTCTCGGGCAAGCTAAAGAATATGCAAAGAGGTTGCATGTGCCTTTTGTTTTCTCAACTAATGGGCACTTATTTGTTGCTTATGATGAATTTTTAGGCAAAACTACTGAAGAATCGCTTCTTGAAAGTTTTCCTTCACCTGAAAAATTAAGAAAACTTTACGAAAAAGGTAAAGGTTTGTCACTAAAAAAAGAGCCGTCAAGGGCTTTGTTTATGCCTTACCAAGGTGGACAATCTGAAAGAAGATATTACCAAGATGCAGCAATAAGGGCGGCTTTGGAAAAAATTGCATCTCAAAAGCAAGGTTGGAACAGAGTTTTATTATCTCTTGCAACAGGCTCTGGAAAAACAAGAATTGCAGTTCAACTATTACATAAGCTTGAGAAATCTGGCCAGCTTAAAAGAGCATTATTTGTTTGTGATACTATTGCATAAGCTTGAGAAATCTGGACAGCTTAAAAGAGCATTATTTGTTTGTGATAGAAACGAGCTAAAAAGGCAGGGCTATGGCAGTCTGTTTTCTATCTTTGGGGATAACGCAGTTGAGTTTTCAAAAAATAAAAAATGGCAAAATGCCCGGTTGCTTGTTGCTACATATCAATCATTGGGTTTAGATGAAGATGGAGAAGAAAATTATTTTTTAAAGACTTTTCCGAAAAATTATTTTAGCCACATAATAATAGATGAGTGCCATAGGAGTGCATGGAATAAGTGGAGTGTAGTGTTGACAAATAATCCTGATGCAGTTCAAATTGGATTAACTGCAACTCCAAGAAGAATTGTGGGTGATGACTCTGATGCAAAAAATAAGGATGAGGAGATAAGCAATAACAATTTGAGGTATTTTGGCCAGCCTGTTTATGAATATCCTTATATCTTGGGTTGGGAAGATGGTTATTTAGCCGCTTGTGAAATTGTCAGAAGAAAAGCAGGCATTGATGATGTTGATATTACAAAAGAAGAGCTTCTTTTAAAGGAAGCAACAGACGCCAAAACCGGAATGATTATGGAAGGAAAAGATTTAAAAGAAATTTACGGAAAGGAAAGTTATGACAAGCGACTTATTATGCCAGAAAGAAGAAAGGCAATGTGTAAAGATTTAATGGAGCTATTTGAAAAAACTGGCGGCTTAAGACAGAAAACCATCATTTTTTGTGCAACTGATAAGCATGCGGAAGATGTTGCAAATGAATTAAACAATATTTACAAAGATAAGAAACTT
>JAGVYA010000037.1 GCA_018303505.1 Candidatus Woesearchaeota archaeon | reverse complement strand
ACATGCTCTGGCTGTGTTTTCAAAATTTCAGAAACTCTGTCTAAAGCATTTCCCTTGAATTCTTCTTTTGAGCTTAATTCCAATTCTTTCATATTAATTTTTTTCTTTTTTTCAGCTGCTTTTCTTGCAAGCTTCCATTTCTCAAATAACTCATCAACACGAGCAGGTAACTGATTTGTATTAACCTTCAATAACATAGCAGCTTCTTCCAAAATTTCTTTCTCTTTTTTGCTTTCTTTCCTAGCTGCTTCTCCTGCTGTAAAATAGAGTCTTACAATTCCATCACTTATTTTTGTTGCTTTTAAAATTTTTATTTCGCCTGCTTCTGAAGTGTTCCTTAAATGGGTTCCACCACATGCTTCAACATCAACTCCATCAATGTTTACAATCCTTAATAATTTTCCAGGCACTGCACCACCTTGATAAATGCTCATTCCATAAGTCTGCTCTGCCTCTGTCCTTGGCAAGAAATTGCTGTGAACAGCAAGGGATTCTTTAACAAGCTTGTTTGCTTCCTTCTCAATCTTCTCAAGCTCTTCATCAGTAATGCTTTGATAATGCGTCAAGTCAATTGTTGCCTTGTCAATATCTTTTTTAGCTCCAGCTTGGTTGATATGGCTGCCAAGCACTTTTCTTGCAGCAGCATTCACTATATGGGTAGAAGTATGATGCTTTGCCAGCTGCAGTCTTCTCTGCAAATCAATTTCGCATTCCACTTCCTCTCCCTCAGGAAATTCATGCTTACCGCTCAAAACATGAACTATAACATTGCTTTGCTTAAACACATCAATTACTTTTTCTCCCGCAATAGTGCCTGTATCATGCAATTGCCCGCCGCTTGTCGGATAGAAATAAGTTTGATCCAAAATTATTTTATTGTCTAGAACTTTTATAATTTTTGCCTTGAATTTGTTTTTTGTGTAATCATCAAAATAAAGCGCCTTTGTTTCTGGTATGTCAGTTAAATCTAGCTTTTCCTCTCTTTTTGTAGCATGCTCCTGCTCCTTTTTTTCATGCAACTCGGCAACTTTTGCATAGAAATTTTCAGGCACATTTATTTTTTTGCCAAACTTCACTGCTTCTTCCCTGACAATCTCTGGAGTTATGCCGTAACTGTCGTAAAGCAGCAGCAATTTTTTATCGCCAATATCTTCCTTGATTAATTTTGAAATCATTGAATGTGTTTTCTGCTTTGTTGCTTCATACTTTGATTTTTCAACTTCCAGAATTTTCTCAACCTCGTCGAGATTTTCGCTTAGTTCTGGAAACAATGGCTTTAAGTATTCAGCATGCCATCTGCAAACATCAGGCAAATAAATATTCCATTTGTACTTATCAATAAAGGAAAGTGCTCTTCTCAAAATAACTCTCAAATTGTATCCGCCGCCAACATTGCTCGGCAGTGCCCCATCGCTTAAAGCAACAAGCAATGCCCTTGAATGCTCTGCAACTGAATAAAGCGCAGCTAACTCAAGTATCTTCTCCCTTAATTCCTTGACATCAACTCCAATTTTATTTGCAACCTCGCTCCATACCTTGTCAATGTCGTCAACTTCGTCAACATTCAAGTAAGAAGAATAAGGCAAAAATCTTTTCATCAAATAATCATCAACTTTGACGCTGGTTGCAGCATAAAGCTTTTTAACAACAGTTGGAAAAGTAGTTTCATAGCTTGTTGGCTTTCCTTGAGTGAACCATGCATTTCTTTCATGCCCCATGCCCATATCAAGAACTTTAAGATTTAATTCTTTATGACCTGTTGGAGTTTGCTCATATAACATATAAACTTGATTTCCTAGCTCTAATCCTCTTGAAAAATATTCCATACAAGGTCCAAAATTACCGCCACCAGCCCATGCATCCTCGTGAAACTGTATTTCCTCATTCTTCAAGCCAAGACCTTGCTTCAGCCAGTTATGAATATCTGTAAAGAATCTAGATTGATTCCAATCTTCTGGCTTCATGAAAGCATGCTGTCCAATCATGACAAAAGCACAGTAATGTGCACCTGTAATTCCAATGTTATCGATGTCGTTAAAACGTAAGCACATTTGAGGAACCACTAATGGATTAGCAGGTGGCTCAACTTCCCCGCTTACAATGTAAGGCTGAAAATCATAAATTGAAGCTTGAACAAAATCAGTATCATATAGGCGTATAGCCCCATTTTTTAAATAACGAAGAAAACTCATTCCAGACTCCAATGTAATCTAGCTTCTTTTTTGCTGGAGTATTGCCGATAAACC
The DNA here is from genome assembly GCA_018303505.1 of Candidatus Woesearchaeota archaeon. Taxonomy (GTDB): domain Archaea; phylum Nanobdellota; class Nanobdellia; order Woesearchaeales; family GW2011-AR4. The sequence continues at coordinate 10,037 of JAGVYA010000037.1, read as the reverse complement.
TAAATCCGCCAGAACATGCAGGATTGCCACATACATTATCATTAGTAACGCTCCAATAATAAGTGCCGCATTTACTACATTTCTTTCTGCTAAAACCTTCTTTCTTAAGCACGGAAGTAGCATAATATTTATCAGGCTCTTTTGAAGCTTTTTCCTTGAATTCTTTTTTGATTTCCTTGTCTGTTGGCATAATTTAATGTTAAAAATGTATTGTTTTAAAATTTATTGGTTTTAATACATAAAATAACAAAAATATAAATATTGATAAAATAAAATTCAATTATGCACTTCAAAGACAGGCATGAAGCTGGAATTAAATTAGGGGAACAGCTAAAAAAGTACAAAGACAGCAAAGATGTGATTGTATTGGCTATTCCGAGAGGCGGTGTTGAGGTTGGCTATGAAATTGCCAAATTCCTGAATGCAAAATTAGATATTATAGTCACCAAGAAAATTGGACTGCCTGATGATGATGAGTTTGCAATTGGCTCTATCGGGCCAGACAAAAAAGTAATGCTCAATGAAGAAACAATAAGGATTTACAATGTGCATGAAGATTATATCAAAGAAAAAACAAGGGAGATCAGTAAAGAAATTGAGAGAAGATACAAAACCTATAAAGGCAAATATGAATTGCCAAACCTTAAGAATGAGATTGTAATCTTAACAGACGATGGAATTGCAACTGGTTTTACAACAAAAGCTGCAATAAATTACATAAAATCACAAAAACCAAAAAAAATAATCTTGGCAGTTCCAGTTGCCCCATCAGATTTTGCAGATCAAGTAAAAAAAGAAGTTGAGTTTGTTTGCCTGCACTCAACAAATTTATTCTTTTCAATAAGCCAGTTTTATGGGAGTTTTCCGCAATTGGAAGATAAAGAAGTTAAAAATTATCTTAGAGAGATAAATGCTGAAAGTAAATAGAATTTACATTGGCTTATTCTTGATTTCATTAGCAACATTAATGCTAGAGATTTCTCTAATAAGGTTTTTTTCAATAGCTCAATGGTATCATTTTGCATTTATGGTAATAAGCATAGCCTTATTTGGAATTGCTGCTTCTGGCACTTTTTTATTTATCAAGAAAGCAAAAAGTCCATTATTTTTATCGTCAATATTATTTTCTATATCAACAATTATTGGATTTTTTGTGATGAATAATCTATTTTTTGATCCGTATAGAGCAGTTACGAATTTTTCACATATATTTATCTTATTATTTTATTATATAGTTTTGTCATTACCATTCTTTTTCTTTGGCATTATTGTTGCGTTTATTTTCTCCAAAAATCAAAAAAATTCTGGAATTGTTTATTTTTACAATCTTTCAGGCTCTGCTTTGGGCACAATTTTAGCTATACCTTTTTTAGCATTTTTGAATGTGAAAATTATTTTTTTAATTTATTTAATTGGTTTCATTGCTTCTTTATTGTTTTTGAATAATAGAAAATTAAAAAAAATTGTTCTGTTATTTATTATTGTTAATTTGTTATTGTTTTTATTGAATTTTGATATCAATATTTCTCCTTACAAAGAATTAAATCAAGCACTTAATATTCCAAACTCAAAATTAATTGCAACAAAATGGAATTCTTTCTCAAGAGTTGATGTTGTTAATAGCTCTTTTACAAGGTATGCTCCAGGTTTAAGCCTTGCTTTTAAAGGTAATTTACCTGAACAAATTGGAATTTTGATTGATGGTTCTAATATGAATTCTATCACTAAATATGAAAATCTTGATTTTGTTAATTTTTTGCCAATGTCTTTGTCTTATTATTTAAAAAATAAGCCCAAAGTTCTAGTTATTAACGCTGGAGCTGGTTTAGACGTGCTGATAGCATTAAAAAATAATGCAACAGTAACAGCATTAGACACAAATCCTATAGCAATCAATTTGTTAAAAAATGAATATAAAGAATTCTCTGGTAACATTTACAACAAAGCCAATGTTTATTTTGAAGAAGGCAGAAGTTTTGTAAAAAGAAGTGAGAAATATGAGGTTATTGTCATTTCTTTGGCTGGAAATGTTCTAGGCGGTCCTTCTGGCATTACAAATTTGAATGGGAATTATCTTTTAACTGTGGACGCATTCAGAGATTATTACAATGCACTAACAGATGATGGACTATTAATAATTACACGCTGGCTTTTTAATCCGCCAAAAGAAGAAGTAAGATTATTTGCACTGGCTTTGGAAATTGATAAAGAAGGCAAGAAAATTGCAATGCTCAATTCTTGGAATACTATTACTTTATTATTAAGTAAAAATGGTTTAGATGAAAAAATTGTAAATAAAATCAAAGATTTTGCCGATAAAAATAAGTTTGATATTATCTATTTGCCAAAACAATTTAATTTTGAGCCGAATAAATATGTAAAATTTAAAGAGGCATATCATTATAATTCAATACAACAATTAATTAAAAATAAGAAAGAGTTTTATAAGAATTACTTGTTTGATGTTTCGCCTGTTTATGACGATAGGCCATATTATTTTAATTTTTTCAAATTGTCAAAATTTTTTGAACTAAAAAGAATTCTTGGACAAAGATGGAATCCTTTTCTTGATCCTGGATTTTTATTATTTTTTATTTTTATCCAAGCTTTAATATTGTCCTTATTGTTTATTTTTATTCCTTTGCTTTTCAAAAATAAAATTAAAAAGATAACAAACAAAAAATCATTATTTTATTTCTTTGCAATTGGAATTGGATTTTTATTTATTGAAATTGTATTGATACAAAGATTTATTTTATTTTTAGGACATAGTATTTTTTCAACAACAACTATAATATTTTCTATGTTATTATTTTCTAGTTTAGGCAGCTTATATTCGCAGAAAATTGGTGTAAAGAATTTGAAAAAAATTATTATTATTTTATTTTTATTGATTATTATTTATTTATTTTTATTGAAACTATTCATCAACAATTTTATAACATTAAATTTAATTCCAAAAATAATATTAACCTCAATTTTCATTGCTCCTTTGTCATTCTTTATGGGATTTGCTTTTCCATTAGGAATTAAAAAAATAAGCAAAGAACTAATTCCATGGGCTTGGGCTGTTAATGGTTCAGCATCAGTTTTAAGCCCGATATTAGCAATAATGATTGCTTTGTTTTTTGGGTATAATTTTGTGTTTTTGTTGGCTGGAATTATCTATTTAGCCTCTCTTTTGAGCTTCTCCAGTTAAAGGCACAAAAACAACTCCTGTTATAAACCTTGTCTCTAAATCATTGTCCTTTTTTGTAACAAGAGTTAATGTTTGGAACTCTCTTGTACTTCCTAATGGGATTATTAATCTTCCACCATCTTTTAATTGTTCGATTAATGGAGGAGGTATATGGTTTACCGCTGCTGTCACAATTATTGCGTCAAAAGGAGCTTTTTCTGGCCATCCAAAATAGCCGTCTGCGTTTTTAACTTGAACATTTTTATACCCCTCTCTTTTTAACTTTTCTTCTGCAGCTTTAACCAATGGCTCAATTATTTCAATTGTGTAAACTTCTTTAACCAATTCTGCTAAAACAGCTGCTTGATAGCCAGAGCCTGTGCCAATTTCAAGCACTTTATCATTTTTGCCAATAGTTAATTCTTGAGTCATTAAAGCAATAATATATGGTTGAGATATTGTTTGCCCGTAGCCAATTGGCAATGGCCTATCGTCATAAGCATTAGCAACTAAGTTTTCTGGCACAAATTTATGCCTTGGAACTTTTTCCATAACTGCAAGGACTTTTTCATCATAAATATCTCTTGCTTTCATATGGTTATCTACCATATATTTTCTTGCATCGTAGAATTCGTCATAGCTTTGGTTTTGAAGATTTATTTGAGTTTTATTTATTTCAATAATTTTTTTATTGTTTGTTTTATAATTTTGATTTAGAATTAACAATATAATTAATGCTACAACAATGAAAAAAACAATCGTGACTTTATTGAATTTTCTTTTATTTATTTTCATTAAGAATAATTAAGAATTTCAAACAATATAAAGTTTCCTTAAAGTTACACTGCCTTATAAACCAAATCATTGGCCCTTACCGGCTCATTAACCTTCATTCCAATTGACTGCCCAGGCTCTGCCATTTCTATCTTGTCTTGCTCAATCTGCATTGAGCTTACTTTTTGCTTGAAATCTGTTGTATGTCCCTTTATATGCAGTTCATCTCCAACCTTTATGCTGCCATCTGTAATATCTATAACAGCCACGCCTATTTTTGTGAAATAGTGCGTTACTTTCCCAACTTGCATTTCTTCTGCTTGTTCCATAATTCACCCCCAAGAAGCCTTGAAATTTAAGAGTATTTAAATTTAGCGACTTTTACTTGATATTTTGTTATTACTGAAAAATAGATAAATTTAAAAATAAACTTTGTTTTATAGTAGAAGATTTTTATGTCGCACGAAAGTTTGGATTCATTAGCAAGGAAGTATGCAAAAGGTGGGTATCATGCGTTCCATAGTCAAGAAAACTTGCCAAAAGGTAAAAGAAGTTCTGTGGAGGATGACCCTACAATACCATGGCGATACGCAGTAAGCTATGCTTTTAGTTTAGGCACATTAAGACCCGAGCTTGCTAAAACAATTCTTGGTGAAGACGCTTACAAATCTTATCAAAGATTAATGAAGGATAAAACCCCTGGGATTCCTGAAGAATTAGTTCCCCATACTGCCAGAATTAAAATGTATGATGGTGTAAAAAGAAAACAAAGAAAATTTGCCTACTGGAAACCTGAAAAAAAGCAGAATATATAAAATCTAGAACTGTCGGAAAACCCTTAAATACGCATGATAGAGATAAATTGGTAGCTGCTGCAATTGTAGATATGTTTTTTAAAGACAAAATTGGAACAATTAAATTTTCATAAAAACTTCTCAGTAGCTTCAACCAAGCTTTTAACATGCTCAACAGATTTCTGGAAAGCGGCTTTTTCCTCATCAGTTAATTTTAATTCAATCACTTTCTCAACACCTTTCTTGCCTAATTTTATTGGCACTCCTACAAAATATCCATTTACATTATACTCAGAATTGCAGTAAGCAGCGCAAGGAAGAATTCTTTTCTTGTCTTTTAAAATTGCTTCCACCATTTCAGCAACAGCAGCGCCAGGAGCATAAAATGCAGAACCTGTTTTAAGCAAATTAACAATCTCTTCCCCTCCTTTTCTTGTTCTTTCAACTAGTAAATTTATTTTGTCATGCGGCATCAATTCTGTTATTGGGATTCCATTAACTGTTGAATACCTTGGCAACGGCACCATTGAATCTCCGTGCCCGCCTAAAACAATTGCATCAACATCCTCAACAGATACATCAAGCTCTTTTGCAATAAATGTTCTAAACCTTGTTGAATCAAGTATTCCCGCCATTCCTAAAACCCTGTGCTTGGGAAAATTGCTGACTTTTGATGCAACAAAAACCATTGCATCTAATGGATTGGTAACAACAATTATGATTGAATTAGGGGAATATTTCACTGCATTTTGGGTTACTTCTTTCACAATTTTTGTATTTATGGATATCAAATCATCCCTTGACATGCCTGGTTTTCTAGGAACACCGCTTGTTATAACAATAATGTCAGAATTCTTTGTGTCTTCGTAATTGTTTGTGCCTTTAATGTCAACATCAAAACCTTCAACAGGGGCTGCTTCAAGCAAATCCAAGCCTTTTCCTTGTGGCATTCCCTCAATAACATCAAGCAGCACAACATCTCCAATCTCTTTAGAAGCAATCCAATGAGCTGTTGTTGCCCCTACATTTCCTGCTCCCATGATTGAGATTTTCGGGCGTGGCATTTTTGTTTGGGAAAGTTTGAGGGTTTTTAAAGATATTCATAGATTCTCCAACATCTTCTTATATCCTTCACTATTCTTTATCTTAAAAACCATCTCTTTATCAGCCTCTTTCGGCTGAGTCATTTCTTCTGGTGATAAAATTTTATTCAAGTCTTTCTCATCAATTAATTTATATTTTAAAATTGTGTCTTTTATTGATGAATTATTTTTTAATGCTTCCTTTACAATTTTTGATGTAACTTGATATCCAATATAGGGGTTTAATGCTGTTGCTATTGCAGTGCTTTTGTCCAATAATTCACGACATCTCTCAACATCTGCTTGTATTCCATCAATGCAAAACTCTCTGAACATTTTTAATGTTGATGTTAAAATTCTCATTGACTGCAATATGTTATAAGCAATTATTGGGCACATTACATTTAATTCCAAAATAGAGTACTGCGCAACTAACTCAACAGTTTTGTCTTTGCCCATTACATCAAAACCGACCATAATTACGCATTCTGGAATGCTTGGGTTTATTTTGCCCGGCATTATTGAAGAGCCTGGCTCTACTTCTGGCAACATAATTTCTGCAATTCCAGCTTTTGGTCCCATATTAAGAATGCTTAAATTATTAGCTATTCTTACTAAATCAATAGCAAGCATCTTTAAAGAACTAGAAAATGAAACAAAGCAATTATAATTTTGAGTTAGCTCAATTAGATTTTTTGATATATTTAAATCTAATTTTGTCAATTGATTTAATTTCTTAACAATTGTTTCATGAAACTGCGGATGTGTTGTAATGCCCGTTCCAATTGCTGTGCCGCCAATTCCAAGCTCTTTTAATTCCACGCTGAATTCAATCATTCTATTAATGTCTTTTGCAATAGAAACAGCATAGCTCTCAAATTCCTGTCCAAGAGTTATTGGCACAGCATCTTCCCAATGAGTTCTGCCAACTTTTAATATTTCCTTGAATTCTTCTGCTTTCTTCCTTAACGCCCATTCAAATTTTCTTGACTCTGCAACTAAATCTTTTAACATAAATAAAATCGCAATTCTTGTTGTTGTTGGAATCACATCATTAGTGCTTTGAGCCATATTAACATGATTATTTGGGTGCACAATATATTGTCCAAGCTTGCCTCCAAGCAATTCTGTTGCTCTGTTCGCAATTATCTCATTGCAGTTCATGTTGAAAGGAGTGCCAGCTCCTGCTTGGTAAACATCAAGAACAAAGTAAGAATCAAATTTTCCTTCAATCATTTCATCTGCAGCTTTTACAATTGCATTTCCAATTTTTTCATCAAGCTGCTTTAGCTCCATATTTGCCAATGCAGCTGCCTTTTTTATGGTTGCCAATGCAACAAGAAATTCCTTATGTGCTTTGATACCACTAATCTGAAAGTTAATCTTTGCTCTTTGAGTGAAAGCACCATAATAAGAATCAGCAGGCACTTCTATTGAGCCCATTACGTCTTTTTCTATTCTATACACAAAACCACCCAAAGCCACAGAATTGATATATTATTTTAATATGTTTTGGTTTTTACCATTCAATATTATTGACAGCCCTTTGAACAACCTCGCTTAATGCAGGATGGACATGAACTGCATTTGTTATTGCATCGACAGGTAGATTATTTTTCATTGCAACAATCACTTCATGTATTAAGGTTGAGGCTTCACTTCCAAGTATATGGCAACCTAAAATCTTTCTTGTTTTTTTATCGGTAAATATTTTGATAAAACCTTCATTGTCCTGCAAAGCCAAGCCCATTCCAGAATTTATGAATTGATATTTTCCAACTGCATAATCAATTTTCTTTTCCCTTAAATCTTGCTCCCTTAAGCCAGCCCCTGCAATTTGAGGTAAAGTAAAGATAGCATGTGGCATTGCATTGTAATCAATTTTAGTTTTTTTGTTTAGTATTGCATTGGAATAAACATATCCTGCTTCAAGATTTGCACTGTGCTTAAAGAGAAACTTGCCAACTATATCGCCTAAAGCCCAGATATTCTTTGCTGTTGTTTCAAGATACTCATTTGTTTTAATAAACCCTTTTTCATTAGTTTTAACATTGGTTTTTTTAACATCCAATAAGTCAGTATTTGGAATCCTGCCAGTTGCAACAAGCAACTCATCAGAGATTAATTTTTTCTTTTTATTTTTGCTTTTTGCTATTACAATAAACTTCTTGCCTTTTTTTGAAATTTTTGCTGCATTAAACTCAGTCAATACATTATACTTTTTTTTGAAAATTTCGGTAAACTTTCTTGATACTTCTTCATCCTCATTTGGAATCAAAAATTTGGCTCTTTGAACTATATTTATTTTAGTTCCAAGAGTGCCATAAAAATGCGCAAGCTCTGCAGCTATATAGCCACCTCCAAGAATTGTCATTATTTTTGGCTGTTTTTTAAGCCTTAAAGCCTCGTCGCTTGTTATGTAATCGGCATCTTCAAGCCCCTCTATCGGGGGCACAGAAGGCCTTGTGCCTGCTGCAATTATCACTTTGTTTCCTTTGATTGTTTCTTTTCCAATTTTTAATGTTCTTTCGCCAATAAATTTTGCCTCGACCTTGAATAGTGTCGTGTTTTTATCTTTGTTTATTGCCTCCTCTATCTCCTTTGCTTCCTTATCAACCAAGTTGGAAGCTCTTGATGTTATTTTCGCAAAATCAACAGAGCTTATTTTCGAGTTTATCCCGAAATTTTTTGATTTTCTGATTGTTTCAGCAACATCTGCGCTGTGGATTATTATCTTTGATGGAATGCATCCTCTATTAAGGCATGTGCCTCCCATCGGGCCTTTTTCAACAACAGCGATTTTCATTCCCATTCCGGCAGCTGCAGAAGAAACATTCAAGCCAGAGCCGGCGCCAATAACAATTAAATCAAAGGTTTGCATAACAAATAAATTTAACTAGTTATTTTTAAATATTTGGTTTAAGGATTAAAGTTTTGAGATTTTGTTTTATAATTTAAAATAAATAGGCGAGGTGGGTAAGGTGCCACCGAGCTGTAAAATTTGCCGAAGGCATATTAAATTTTTATAATTATTTTTTAGTTGAAGTTTTTCCTTCAGTTAATTTTTTAGTGCTTCTTGCCTTTTCCAATAGTGGCATTCCAATAAAAAATTCAAAATTTAGAAAATCAAAAAACCTACTTTCTAACAACTCCAGTCTCTATCGCCGCTTTCCTAACTGCTTCTGCCACTTTTGGGACAACTTTTTTATCAAGCGTATATGGTAAAATATTGTCCTTTGTAGGGTTTATGCAATTTGACAATGCATGCGCAGCAGCTAACTTCATTTCATTATTTATCATAGTTGCTTTTGCATCCAAAGCTCCCCTGAAAACACCTGGAAAAACCAGTGAATTATTGATTTGGTTTGGGAAATCGCTTCTGCCAGTGCCTACAATTGCTGCAACCTTGCTTGCTTCATCAAACATTATTTCTGGAATTGGATTGGCCATTGCAAATACTATAGAGTCTTTATTCATGCTCCTTAAGTCATCAGAGTTAAGCAAATTGCCTGTTGAAACTCCAATAAGGGCGTCTGCACCCTGCAAAGCATCTTTTAAAGTGCCTTTTCTTTTTGACTTATTGGTAACTTTAGCCAATTGGGCTTTGAATTCATTTAAATCTGTCCTGCCATCATATATTATTCCTTTGCTGTCGCAAAGAACTATTTCCTTGACAGAAGTGCATATGTTTTTATCTAAGCCCAAGCAAAGCAACAGTTTTGTAATAGCTGTTCCAGCTGCGCCAGCGCCATTAACAACAACTTTCAAATCTTCTATTCTTTTATTTACAACCTTCGCTGCATTCATTAAAGCTGCTAGAATAGCAATTGCTGAGCCATGCTGGTCATCATGCATGACTGGAATTCCAATGTCAAGCAATGCCTCTTCTATTGTAAAGCATCTTGGCGCCGCTATATCTTCCAAGTTAATGCCTCCAAAAGCAGGTGCAATGTTTTTAACTATGTTTATTATGTCCTTGTCATCCTGGCTTTTAATGCATATTGGAAAAGCATCTATATTTGCTAATTCCTTGAAAAGAATGCATTTGCCTTCCATCACAGGCAATGAAGCCTCTGCTCCAATATTGCCCAAGCCAAGAACTGCTGAGCCATCTGTAACAACAACTACAGAATTTGCTTTCATAGTGTAATCATAAACACTGCTTTCATTTGCAGCTATCTCCTTGCAAACCTCAGCAACTCCTGGAGT